>JBGQLU010000020.1:0-35180 GCA_041500265.1 Acidobacteriota bacterium
GCCGGTTCCGACCCCGACCTCGAGAACCCGTTCCCCGGGACGCGCGTCCAGCCGGATCACGGCGCGACGGCGCCCCGGCCCCAGGGCCCAGTCGAAGAACCCGTCGTAAACGCGGGCGAGGACGCCGTAAACCCGCTCGACGCGCCTCGAGGCGTCCCGGATCTCTTCCGCGCCGATCATTCGAGACATGCGAGGCCCCCCGACCGAGGCGGCGGAGTCTATCAGTTCGGCGCCGGGCCCCCAACCCGGCCGTTCGGGCGCGGAGCATCCGCCGCGCCCTCGGCACGAGGCCGGGGTCCTCGCCTTGACTCTCGGGCCGAGCTTGGGTAATTTTGCGGTTCGTTTTTTCGGAAAACCGGGGGGAGGTCTCGCGGAATGAACACAGTTCGTCTGTCGACGGCGGCATCCGTCCTCATGCTCCTGCTCGCCGCATCGACGTCGTGCAATTCCTCCCAGCCCACGCAGAACGAGTCGCAGGTCGTCTCCCTGTCGTTCAGCGCCAGATCGACGAACCCCACGTGGGACTGCTGGGACACTGACTCCGCCGCCCAGCCGGTCTACTGCGAGCAGATCTTCATCCTGCCGGGCGTGCCGGAGCGGATATCCGGACTGATGCCGTGGGCGCTCAGCGCCGAGGTGTCGATCATCCCGGAAGGAAAAACGGCCGAGCAGGTCGTCGCGACGACCGTGGGCGTGGCGGGGGTCTACACCTCGTTCACGAACGTGACCGCCCCCGATACGGCCCTCTACTCCGGTCGCGTCGTTCCGGCGAACCCTACCGCCGGCGTCGCGTATTCGAACCCCCGGAAGGTAGCGCAAGGCAGTCCGGTCTACGCGGCGTTCACGAAGGCCTCGATCCCACCCCCCAACGTCTTCGGATCGCCGTCGACGTACGACTTCACCGTCCACAAGGGGGACACGATCATCGTCCGCGCTCGGAAGATCAGGGTCCAGGACTACGTGTCCGCTCTCGTGGCCCCGTTCCCGGGGGACGAGGTGCTCTCGCTCAAGTTGTCCGGGAGCCTCACGATCAACGGCGCCGTGGCGAACGCCCTCGGGACGACGCAGTCCTTGAACGCCGATGCCACCGGCATCACGTTCTCCTACACGGTCCGCTGAGATTGCGGTCGTCCTCCGCCGGCCGAACGCCCCGAATCCGGAGCCAGGAGCCAGAATGAGCGTGAAGAGTTGGTGGGTCGCCGTGCTGTGCGGGGCGGTGTTGGCCTGGCCGGCCGCGGCTCAGGAACCCGGAGCGGAGCCCAAGCCCAAGGACACCGAGACCGCCCCGAAGGACGCTCCCGCGGAGACGAAGCCCGAAGAGTCCAAGCCGAAGCACGCGTTCGAAGAGCCGCCGCTCCACCGCTGGGGCGGATTGCGGCTCACGGCGTACGTCTGGCAGCCGTCGGTCGGCGGCGCCGACGACGCCGTCGCGACCCGATTCAACGGAACGGCGCGCGGATTGAACGCGGGGCTCACGGTGTCGAACAATCCCGCCCTGAGCGACGGCTACGGGGCGACGTGGCTCTTGCCCCACCAGCTCGGCGCGATCGACTTCGGCTACGACGCGATCAAGAACACGAGCCCGCTCGAGAGGCTGGACCCCGGCACGTTCCTGTACGGCGAGACGCTCGTGCTGCCGGATTTCGCGGGGATCGCCGACAACGGGTACGCCGACGGCTTCCGCGCGCAGTCGGTCACGAAGAGCCGCCGCTTCCGCGTCGAGTACGCCCACACCGCCTTCGAAACGCCGCGAGCGAGAGGGACGTGGCACGCGGGATTGCGCCAGCTCGGGCACTCCAAGGACGTGCAGGCGACCTACTACGCGCTCGCCGCCAACCTGCCCCCGATCCTGCCCCCTTCGAACGTCAATCCGGACTTGCTCGCCCCGCGCGCCGACTTCGGGCAGTGGCAATCGGATTTCTCCGGGAACGGCGTCGGGGCCGGATTCGACATTCAGTATCACGTGCACCCCCGCGTGGACGTCGTCGGGGGCTTCTCGCTCGGCTTGGTCACCGGCAAGCAGAAGCTGCAGTACCGCTCGCGCACGCACTTCTACCTGTGGACCAATCCCAATCCCCCGAACGAGCAGATCATTCCCACGTTCAGCGAGCTCGCCGGATTCCTCGGCAGCGTGACGGACACCCAGGCGCTCAGCCAACTCGACGCCGCGGCGTCCCTGATCGAGGACAACGCGAGCCACGCCGCGGAGGACTTCGAGGGTTACTTCGGCGTCGAAGGACGGGCCTGGCGGACCCTCCGGGTCTTCCTCCACGTCCGCGCGTGGGCGCTCGTCAATGCTGCGACCGAGATGAGGCCGACGTCCGAGGCGCTCGCGACCACGACGACGGGATTCGCCTACGCGGTGAGCAGCTACCGGAAGACCGAGCATTCGGTCGCGTACGAAGGGATCGTGCTCGGCCTGTCCTACCGCTTCTGACCGGCCCCCGCGCCGAATCGGGGACCGTCCCCTGCGGGCCACAGCCGCCCCGTCTCGATGATCGGGCACCGGTCCTGCACGACGAGAAGGCCCGCCGCGCGTGCGCGCGCAGCGGCATCCTCGTCCCTCACGCCGAGCTGCATCCAGAGCGCCTTCGCGTGGAGGGCGATCGCTTCGTCGGCGTGGGGCGGGACATCCTCGGAACGCCGGAACAGGTCCACGACGTCGATCGGGAACGGAATTGACGCCAGGTCGGAATACGCGGTCACCCCGCGCCAGGCTCCGATCCTGGGATTCACCGGTACGATCCGGTAGCCACGCTCGGCCAGGAACGAGGCCACGTGCCAGCTGTCCCGTTCCGGCCTGTCGGACAGGCCGACGATCGCCCAGGTGGTCAGATTTTCCAGGATGACGCGCGCATCGTCCATCGGGGGGAAGTCTAACAGCCGCGCCTGCTAGACTCAGCGGCATCCCTGACGGCGAGGTGAGCGCATGGCTCCGATCGGTCGCGACGACATTCTCCGGGCGCTCTCCGGGGTGGTCTATCCGGGGTTCAGCCGCGATCTCGTCGCCTTCGGCGTCGTGAAATCGGTCGAGGTCGCGGACGGCGACGTTCGCGTCAGGATCGACCTCGGACCCGGGAACCCCGCGGTCGCCGGAACGATCGAGCGCGCGGCGCGAGAGGCGATCGAGCGCCTGCCGGGCGTGCGTTCCCTCTCCCTGCACGTGGGCGCCGGGGATCGTGCGGCCGCGACGAAGGATCCCGGCGGCGCGATGCCCGGCCCCCCCGGCGCGCGCGAGGACGCGCTCCTGCCCGGCGTGCGCGACGTCATCGCGGTCGCGTCGGGGAAAGGAGGCGTCGGCAAGTCGACGGTCGCGGTGAACCTCGCGGTGGCCCTCGCACGGCGCGGCGCCCGCGTCGGACTCCTCGACGCCGACATCTACGGTCCGTCGATCCCGCTGATGATGGGGGTCGACGAGCGCCCGGAGATCGACGCCGCCGGCCGCGGCATCCTTCCGTTCACGCGCTTCGGCGTCCGGTTCATGTCGTTGGGCTTCCTCCTCGACAAGGACACCGCCGTCATCTGGCGGGGGCCGATGGTCATGAAGGCGATCGAGCAGCTCTTGCGCGACGTGATCTGGGGGCCCCTCGACGTGCTGGTCGTCGACCTCCCGCCCGGAACCGGCGACGCCCAGCTGACGCTTTCCCAAAAGGTCCGCCTGAGCGGGGCGGTCATCGTGACGACACCCCAGGACGTCGCGCTCGCCGACGCCGTGAAGGGGATCGCGATGTTCCGCAAGGTCGGCGTGACGGTCCTGGGCGTCGTCGAGAACATGAGCTTCTTCCTCTGCCCGCATTGCGGGAGCCGCACCGACGTCTTCTCGCACGGCGGCGGGCGCCGCGAGGCCCTACGGTTGGGGGCCCCGTTCCTGGGCGAAGTCCCGCTCGACCCGGCGGTGCGGGACGGCGGCGACCGCGGGGTGCCGATCGTGGATGCCGCGCCGGATTCCCCGCTCGCCGGGTCGTTCCTCGCGATCGCCGACCGGGTTCGCGACGCCTTGGCCGGCGCCGACGCGGACGCCTCCGGCGAGGGCGGCGGTCTGACCGGATGGCTCAAGCGGGGGTGGAGCGGAAGCGGCCCGGCCTCCTGACCTCTCCCGCGTGGCCGGTCCGGAACCGTGACGGTATACTCGCCGTTCGTGCCGCCCCGAATCGCGGCCCGCGGAGGTCTGACGTTGCCCCGTCCGCTCGTCGCCGCGCTCGTCCTGGCCGCCTGCTGCGCCTCGCCCGCCGTTCGCGCCGCGGCATCGACTCCGGCGGACGACGAACGCGCGAACAAGGCCGTCGCCGCCGCCCTGGCCTCGGGGGGCGACCAGAAGGAGCAGGCGCGGGCGCTGGTGCGGCTGGCGTGGCCCGCCGCCGGCAAGCGCGACGAAGTGATTTCGCGACGCGCGCGATACGAGCTCGTCGGATGGGGCGAGCACGGCATGTTCGCGCTCTACGAGGCGGTCAATACCGTGCGGACGGAGTACACCTTGGAGGTCGTCAAGACCGCGATCGACGCGGAGACCTACGTCAAATACCAGACCGCGCCGGAGTTCATCCCCCTCCTCCTCGATTCCCTCTGGACAGGCAACCGCGAGGCGAAGAAGCTCGCGATCGATCGGCTGGTCATCGAGCGCAAGCCGATGGCCGTGCAGCCGATGATCGACAGCGCCATCGACGATCCAGCCCTGGTCCCGGTCGTCGTGGACGCCCTGGGGCGAATGCGGTTCGAGCAGGCGCGGTATTGGCTCGCCAAGGTGATGTTGACCGCCTCCCCCGAGCTGCGCGGGGCCGCCGCCTCCGCGCTGGCGCAGATCGGAGGGTCCGCGCTCGTCCCACTCAAGGACGCTCTGGGCTCGCAGGAAAAGAGCGTCCGCCTCCTGGCCGCTCATGCCCTGCTCCCGGTCGCCACCGACTACGAGCTGCACTCGATCTACGACTACATCGGAAAGCACGGCGACGACGATCCGGCACTGACTCAGGCGCTCAAGGGGATGGCGGCCACGATCGAAAAGGCGATCGCCGCGAGGGACGCCGGCGAGGCCGCGAGCGCGCCGAAGGATTTCTGACCCGCGAGGGGCCCCGCCTACCCCCCCTCCCCGAGCACCTCGCCCAGAGCTCGTATCCCCGTGCGGATCGACGCGTCGTCGGCCGCGTACGAGATGCGCAGGAACCCCGCGCCGCCGGGCCCGAACGCCTCTCCCGGAATCGTGACCACCCGATGCCGATCGAGGAGGCGGGCCGCGATCTCGAGGGAGGCTCCGAACGGACGCACGTCGACGAAGAAGTAGAACGCTCCGTCCGGACGCACGACCGGAAGCCCGGGGATGCGCGAGAGCTCGCCGTGCATCAGCTCGCGCCTCCGGCGGAAGATCTCGAGGTAGGCCGCCCGGTCCACCTCCGCGCCCGCGGAGAGGGCGGCGAGCGCGGCCGCTTGCGAGACGCTGGACGCGCACGTGACGATCGACTGGTGGGCCGCGGTGATCCGTACGGCGATCGCCTCGGGGGCGATCGCCCAGCCGATGCGCCATCCGGTCATGCTGAGATCCTTCGACAGCCCGGACACCACGATGCCTCCCTCGGGGACCGTCGCCGCGAGCGTGGGCGCCGGGGCCTCGTAGGCGAACCCGCCGTAGATCTCGTCCGACAGCCACGCCACCCCCCGGTCCGCGAGGAGGGTCGCGAGCCGCGCCACGTCATGGGCCGCATCGATCGCCCCGGTCGGATTCGAGGGCGAGCAGACGATGACCAGGCGCGTGCGGGCGGTCAGGCGCGCGGAGACATCCGCGGGGTCGATGCGGAAGCCGCGCTCGGCGCGGAGCGGGTAGGCGACCGGAATCGCGCCGACCAGACGCGCCACGTTCGGGTACCCCGGGTAGCCGGGGTCCGGGACGAGCACCTCGTCCCCCGCGTCGACGAGCGTGAGCACCGAGGCGAAGACCGCCTCCTGCGAGCCGATGGTGACGACGACGTTCCCCGCGCTGGACGCCGAGCCCGGATAGCGTCGCGCGATCGCCGCACGAAGCTCGGGATCGCCCGCGGTGGACGTGTACCCCGTGCGCCCGAACACGATTCCGTCGATCCCGGCCAGCGAGATGCGCGGCGGGGTCGGCAGGTCGGGCTGCCCGAGGCCCAGGTTGATCGATCCGGGCGGCGCCGCATCGAAAATGCGGCGGATCATCGTCGTCTCGATCCCGTCCATCCGTCGGCCGGCGCTGAGGGTCATCGGAGGGCCTCCTCGAGCGCCAGCGCCGCATCGCTCTTCTCGTCGCGGTACTTCACGATCACCGGTGCGTAGAGGGCGAGGCCCCGCTCGCGCGCGAAGCGTCCCGCCGCGGGGCGCGTGCCGGCCGCGACGACCGCGCCGTCCGGCACCGCGAGCACGCCGTCGGGACCGGCGGCGATCTCGGTCTCCCGCACCAGGTCGTACAGGCGCACCGAGCGCGTCAGCACGACGCCCGGGGCGAGCACCGCCCGCCGGCCGACGCGGCTCCCCTCGTACACCCCGCACCCGCCGCCGATGAACGCCTCGTCCAGGACGACGACCGGCATCGCCCCCGCCGGCTCGAGGACGCCGCCGATCTGCGCCGCGGCCGAGAGATGGACCCGGGCGCCGATCTGTGCGCACGAGCCGACCAGCGCGTGGCTGTCGATCATCGTCCCCGCCCCGACGTGGGCGCCCACGTTGACGAACGCCGGCGGCATGATCACGACGCCGTCCGCGAGATGCGCGCCGCGGCGCACGGTCGAGCCTCCGGGGACGATCCGCACGTTGCGCCCCGAGCGAAACGGGTCCAGCGCCGGGAGCGTGTCCCGGTCGCGGAAATGGAACGGCGGGGCGTCCCAGGTCCGGTTGATCCCGACGCGGAACGCGAGCACGATGCCTCGTTTCACCCACGCGTGGACGCGCCAGGCACCCCGATCGTCCGGTTCCGCCGCGCGCACCTCTCCCGACTCGAGCGCGTCGAGCAGGGCCTCCACGACCTCGCGGGCCTCCGTCGGCGCGGGATCGGCGGCGGCGCAGGCCTCGATCCGGGCCTGGAGCGGCTCCGGACTCACGCCACCCTCGGAAGGAGCCCCGCCGCCTCGAGCGCAGCACCGAGCGCGCGCCGCGTCGCATCCTCGGGCGGACCGAGCGGTGCTCTCAGGGTCTCGCGGCAGAGCCCCATCATGGCGAGCGCGGCCTTCACGGGGACGGGGTTCGTTTCGATGAAGTTCGCCCGCATGAGCGGGAGCAAGCGGTAGTGGAGCCGGCGCGCCTCCGCGAAGTCGTCGTCGAGCGCGGCGCGGATCATCGCCGCCGTCTCGTGCGGCGCCTCGTTCGAGACGACCGAGATCAGTCCGTCGGCGCCCAGGGCCACCGCCGCCATCGCGAGCGTGTCGTCCCCCGACAGGACGGCGAAGCCGTCGGGCCGGCCGACGACGATGTCCGCGAGCTGCTCGAGGTTCCCCGCCGCCTCCTTGACGCCCACGACGCCAGGGATGCGGGCGAGCTCCAGGATCAGCGCGGCGCCCAGATTGTGTCCGGTGCGGCCGGGCACGTTGTACGGCACGACCGGCGCGCCGGACGCCTCCGCCACCGCGGCGAAATGCGCGATCATCCCCGAACGGTTGGGCTTGTTGTAGTAAGGCGTCACGATCAGAAGCGCGTCCGCCCCGGCATCGACGGCGCGCCGCGCCCCCTCGATCGTCGTTCGCGTGTCGTTGGTGCCGCACCCCGCGATCACGGGCACGCGCCCCCGCGCCGCGCGCACGACCGTCTTGATGACGAGGGCGTGCTCCTCGGGGCGAAGGGTCGCTCCCTCGCCGGTGGTCCCGCACGGGACCAGGCCGTCGATCCCCGACGCGATCTGACGCTCCACGAGGCGCTCGAGCGCCGGGACGTCCACCGCCCCGGACGCCTCGAACGGCGTCACGATCGCGGTCATGGCGCCGCGAAGCCGGATGGGACCGCTCGGGTTCATCGTCGTCCTCCTCTTCGGGCCCGAAGGCCCGGTCCACGCAGCAGATCGTCGATCGCATCGTCGAAGTGGATACGGCCGCGGCGGCCGCGGAGCCACTCCGCGGCGAGCACCGCGCCGCGGGCGAACCCCTCGCGGCCGCGGGCCTCGTGCGTCAGCGTGATCCGGTCATGGGGCCCGTCCCAGCCGACCTGGTGGCGGCCGGGCTCGTGTCCCGCGCGCACGACGGCGACGTGCACGGCCCCGGGAGGGAGCGGTGCCACCGGCGTTCCCTCGTGAATCGCGGCCGGCGGGTCCACGCCCGCGGCGAGAACGCCGGCGAGCCGGCGCGCCGTCCCGCTCGGGGCGTCCCGTTTGCCGCGATGGTGCCACTCCACGAGCCACGGGTCGTACCCTCCCGCGGCGGCGCATCGGGCCGCGGCCTCCCCGACCAGGCGCGAGAACAGCGCCATACCGACCGAGAAGTTCGGCGCCACCAGAAGCGCCCCGCGCGAGGCCCGCACGGCGCGACTCACGTCGGCGCCGGTGTCGTCCCAACCCGTCGTTCCGCACACGACCGCAACACCGCAGGCCAAAAGCGCGATCACGTTCGCCCGGGCGGCGTCGGGTGTGGTGAACTCGAACGCCACGTCCGCCCGGCGGAGGCGTGCCCGTTCGATCGAGCGCAAGACGCCGCGGACGCGCGCGCCGGGATCCACGATCGCGACCCGACTGTGACCTCGCGCGGTGGCCGCCCGCTCGATCTCCCGGCCCATCTTTCCGTATCCGACGAGGGCGTATCTCACGCGGCCTCCTGCTCGAAAAAGGCCCGGTGCAGGGCGCGGACGGCCGACTCCAGCCGGCCCTCCGGCAGGAGCAGGGCGGCGCTCGCCGACGATCCGCCCAGCGCGACCACCTCGGGGCCGTGCTCGGCCAGAGCCGCCAGGACCCGGACGCGGACCGCAGCGTCCCGCGCCAAGCCGCGGCCGACGATGCACGCGATCGCGCGGCCCCCTTCGACCTGCACGTCCCCTCGCATCCGGAGCCGCGAGACGAGATCGTCCCCCACCTGCGCGGCGGGAAGCGCGACCGTGACCCCGGTCTCGCAGAACACCACGAGGTCGGGAACCGCGGCGGCCGCCTCGAGATCCTGGAGCACCCCCGACAGGAAGCCGGGATCGATGCGCAGGGTCCGCGACGAGACCCGCACCGCGGCCACGCCATCGCGGCTGACGACCGCCACGAGCGGCGGCGTACCGCCGGGCGGATCCTCGACGACGAGCGTCCCGGCGCCCGAAGGGTTCAGCGAGTTGAGGACGCGCACGGGGATCTTGCGGCGGACCGCCGGGGCGATCGCGGCGGGGTGGAGGACCTTCGCGCCGTAGAAGGCGAGCTCGGCCGCCTCCGCGAACGAGACGACGGGACAGGTCCTCGCCGCCGGCACCCGCCGCGGGTCCGCGGTCATGATCCCGTCCACATCGGTCCAGATCTCGATCTCCTCGGCGCCCAGGGCGCAGCCGAGCACCGCGGCCGACGTGTCGCTTCCCCCCCGGCCCAGGGTCGTCGTGCGCCCGTCCGGCGTGGCGCCGTAGAAGCCGCCGATGACCGGCACCTCTCCCGCAGCGAGGCAGGGTGGCACCACGCGCCCGGTGCGGCGCGTCACCTCGTCGAGGTCCGCCTCGGCCGCGCCGTGACGCCCGTCGGTGATCATGACCTCCCGGGCGTCGAGAGCGCGCGCGGCCACGCCGCGGTCGATCAGCGCCGCCGTCACGATCCGGCAGGCCAAGATCTCCCCGAACGCGAGCGCCGCGTCCGACGCTCGAGGCGTGCCCTCGCCGAGCACGCGGACCGAGCGCAGGATCTGCCGCAGCTCTTCGAAGATCGCGCCGACCTCGAGGTCGAGATCGTGCCGGCGCTTCGGGCTCGAAACGCTCCCCGAGGTCGCCCAGCTGTGGCGGCGGGAGAGATCGGCGAGGATCGGCTCGAGCTCGTCCCGCGCGCCCTCGCGGGCGGCCGTGACCGCCCGCGCGAGGAGGTCGGTCACCCCGGCGAGAGCCGAGACGACGACGACCGGGCGGCGCGCGAGGCGCCCGCGAACGATCTCCGCCGCTCCGGCGATCCGCGCCGCATCCGCGAGCGAGGTCCCACCGAACTTCATGACGATCACGCGAGCGCTCGCTTCGCCAAGACCCCCTTCGCCGCGAGCAGCTCGGCGTTCAGAAGCGCGCCCCCTGCGGCGCCGCGTACGGTGTTGTGCGAGAGCACGACGAGCCGCAGGCCGAGGACCGGGCATCGGCGGACGCGCCCCACGACAACGGTCATCCCCCCGCCCTCGTCCCGATCGAGGCGCGTCTGAGGTCGGTCCGGAGCGTCCCGGAGCACGAGCGGAGGCGCCGGGGCCGACGGGAGCCCGAGATCCGCAACGTCGCCGCGGAAGCGGCGCATCGCGTCGGCGGCCTCCTCCGGCGGAACGTCCGAGCCAAGCTCGACCGAGACCGCTTCCATGTGACCCTCGAGGGTCGGCACGCGGTGGCAATGGGCCGAGACGACGATGGGGGCCGGGGCGAATCCGCCGGCGGAAGCACGGCCCAGGATCTTGCCGAGCTCCGCCTCGATCTTCTCTTCTTCGTTCGGGATGTAGGGAACCACGTTGTCGAGGAGGTCCAA
Source organism: Acidobacteriota bacterium (assembly GCA_041500265.1). Classification (GTDB taxonomy): domain Bacteria; phylum Acidobacteriota; class Polarisedimenticolia; order Polarisedimenticolales; family DASRJG01; genus DASRJG01. The sequence continues at coordinate 10,592 of JBGQLU010000020.1, forward strand.
GGCGCGCGGGCCGTCGAGCCCGGCCCCCGAGACCGCCTGCAGGGTCGCGACGACGACCCGCCGGACGCCGAACTCTCGATGCAGGGGGCAGAGCGCCAGGGCGAGGCCGGTGGCGGAACAGTTGGGGTTGGTGACGAGAAAGCCCCGACCTGCCCGCGACCTCAGGCCCGAGACGTGATCGGCGTTGACCTCCGGCACGACCAGCGGAACGTCGTCGCTCATGCGGAAGGCGGAGCTGTTGCTCACGACGGCCAGGCCCGCACGGACGAGGGCCGGCTCGACCTCGCGAGCGACCGCGGCGTCGAGCGCGGAGAGGACGACGTCGCATTCGCGGAACGTCCCCTCGTCGCACGCCCCGACGGTCAAGGCCGCGGCCTCGTCCGGGATCGATCCGGGAAGGGCCCATCGCACCGCGTCCGCGTACCGCCGTCCCGCCGACCGTCCCGAGGCCCCGAGTGCTTCGAGCCGGAACCACGGGTGCCCGGCCAGCCGGGCGATGAGTCGCTGCCCGACGTATCCCGTAGCGCCCGCGATGCCGACTCGGTAGGTGTCCACGATCCGCTCACGATATCACCCGCGTCCCTGGTCCCCGAGATCCCCACGGAGGGCGCCACGACGGTATACTTTCCCGCTTCGCGCCCCTCGCGCGCTGGGAGTGGGAGTCATGCTCGATCCCGAGGACGACCCGATCGACGAGACGGACGAGCCGATTCCGTCGGGTCCGCGGGACGCGGAGGACGACTTCTTCTGCCTCCGGTATCGCGTCTGGTACCCGTCCCACGATTGCGCCGTCCGCACCCGATTCCAGTCGTCCCCGGGATGCCTCCGTTGCGACCAGGGGCGATTCAACCTCAAGCGACACGCCGCCGCCGTCTCGCGCCTGCGCTGGCCGCTCGCTCGCGCGGATTGACGGCCGTCGTGCCGTCCGCCCCGCGGGACGCCGGAGCCCGCATCGAGGGGGTCGTCTTCGACCTCGACGGAACTCTCGTCGACGCCTTCGAAGGGATCAGTACGGCCGCGAACGCAGCGCGCGCGCACTTCTCGCTCCCGCCGCTCCCCCGCTCCGAGATCACACGCCACGTCGGGCGCGGGGTGGCCGACCTGATCGCGGCGGTGGTGGGCGGGGATCTCCGGGACGAGGGGGTCCGCGTCTTCCGGGAGGTCTACGATCGCGTCTGCGAAGCGGAGACGCACGCGCTCCCCGGGGCCCTTCCGACGCTGGCCGCGCTCTCCCGCCTCGGGATCCCGGCCGCTGTCGCGAGCAACAAGCCCGCCTCCTTTTCCGAGCGGATCCTGGAGCGCCTCGGCCTGCGCCCGCTCCTCGCCTGCGTCGAGGGGCCCGACACCGCGGGCCGCTTGAAGCCCGACCCGGTCATGATCCACGCCTGCCTTCGCGCGATGGGGGTCGAGCCCGCCCGAGCCCTCTACGTGGGCGACATGCCGTACGACGCGGAGTCGGGGGCGAGGGCGGGCGTGCGCACCATTCTCGTGGCGGGGGGCGCGGCGGCGGACGCCGACCTCGCGGCCACCGGCCGCCCGGTCATCGCGAAGCTCCAAGATCTCGTCGCCATCGTGGAACGATCCGCTCCGTCAAGAAACGAGGAATGACCGTGAACGACCGCAACGACCGTCTCGCCCGCGCCCGCGAGTTCGTCCTGATCGCGGGCGGCGGGGCCAGCCTCACCTTCGCGATCGCCTTCCTGGCGGCCCGGATCTGGTTCCGGAATTGGTTCCTGCTGACCGACCGCCCGGATCCGCTGGGTTTCGCCTTGGGGGCCCTGGGGGTGACCGCGGTGCTGGGAATTCTCCACACCGTTCTTCCACCCCCCTTGCCCCGGCCCGAGCGGGGGGCGTATAAGGGCGAGGCTGACCGTTGACGGTCGGCGGAACCGAAAGGAGGCTACCCCGGATGCACTTCAAGATGCGCACAGCCATGATGGTCTGCGCGGGGCTCGTCGCGGTGACGGGCGTGCTCGCGGTCGACAATCTGAAGGACGATCTTCAGAAGAGCGGGTCCTCGTACGGACCGGTCGCCAAGCACATGGTGATCTACAACGACACGGAAGGCTCGGGTCCCGGCCTCCCGCCGGGCTCCGGCGTCGTGAAGCCGGTTCCGAGCGGCAACTCGCCGAGCATGACGCTCGGAGGTCCGGAACGCGGAACCCTGAAGGGGGCCGCGATCTCGGGCGGCGTCGTCGTCGCCAGCGCGACGCCCGCCGACCGGATGGAAGCGGGACTGAGAACCTTGGCGCGCGAGCTGCGCTGACGATTCGAACACCAGGGCCCGGCGCGTCGGGGACGCCTCAGCGCCGGGCCGCCTTCGTGAACGACGCGCTCTCCCGCATCCGCGTCCAGCTCTGGAGCGCTCCCCTCGAGAGCTCGTCGGGCTCGAACAGGAAGGCGTGCCCGTCCTTCGAAACGAGCACGGCGGATCCGTCGGGCCTCGTCCAGACCGAGCGAGCGCGGGCGGCGGAAGGGCGCGGTTCGGCGCTCCACCCGGCCTCCTCGGACGGGGCGGCGGCCGCGTTCTCCGGATCGACGAGCGCGACGCGGCCGACCCGCCTTCCGGCGACGTCGACGAGAGTGACCGGCAAGCCGTCGCGAGATGCGAGATTCGCGACCGGCCACCACCCCCGCGGCACGTCGAACCGTAACTCCGCCACGTAGAGGGTTCCCTCGAGAAGCGGCGAGCGAGCCCGGTCGGCGCCGGCCAGCCGGTCGAAGCGCACCCCCAACGAGCGCGCGGGGTCGATCGGCGGCGGGGCGGCAGGCTCCACTTCCCTCCGCCACGTCGCCGGGATCCAGAACAGGGCGAGCGAGCGCCACGACGAGAGCACGGGAAGGGCGATCTCGACGCCGCGACCCCCCGCCAGCAGCCGGAACACCAGCCAGTCGCCGGCGAATCCGGTCTCCTTCCAGTGGCTAACCGTCGCGTGCGAGGCCCCCACGGCCGCCAGCACCAGCTCGTCGAGCGGCGCCTCGTCGATCTTCTCGGCCCCGGGCGCGCCGCGCGGGGGGGCCACGCCCGCCCGCCAGACCTCGTCGGGATCGTCCTGGACCGCGACGTACCCCGCGCGGCGGCCATCCCCCACCGAGACCGCCGCCCCGTCGCGATCCACGAACCGGCCGCGAATCCAGACCGAGGCGAACGGCATGGGGCGCGCGGGGACCGCCCCGAGATCGAGCCGTACCGCGCGAAGCCCCGGGGGAAGGCCGAGCGTGAACCCGGGCCCCTGGAAGACTTGCCAGCCGAGCTTCGTTTCGTCGGCCAAGCCTTGCGGCCCCGAGACTTCGGGAGGAACGAGTGGGACCGCCGAGACCGGGGCCTCCCCGACGATCGTGACGTGCCGGACGACGGCCATGAGCGCGTCCTTCATGTCGGCGACGGCAGTTGCGCCCAACCCGCCGTCGCCGGCGATCCCGAGCGCCCCCCAGTTTCCCTCCGGTGCCGTGGTCGTGAGCCAGACGACCTCACGCGTTCCGCCTCGAGTCAGCAGGGACCCCTCGCGCGCGGCCCACGAGCCGATCGTCCGCCCCCGCGGTCGAACGGTCAGTCCCGTCATCCGCGGGGCGTCGACGTCCCCCTCGCCGGGGAGCCGGTAGAAGGCGACGGTCGTGTCCCCTGGGAAGCGTCGCAGCTCGAGCGCCGGTGCACCGGGGCCCTCGACGGAGGCGATCGCGAACCACCGCCGGTCGGTCATCACGCGCAAGCCGGGGGCGGGGAACGTGAATGTCTCCCCGGCGGCCAAGACACCGTCGAGGATCGCCTGGGCGTCGGCCGAATCGTCCCCGGACCGGCCCACCGCGTTCACGATCGAGTCCGGAAGATCGGCGAGCCAGCCCGGATGCGGCGCCGCCGCAGCCGCGAAGCCGGAGCCGAGCGCCGCCACGAGGGCGGCGGCCGCGATCCTCCTCACGGGGCCGACTTGAGCGCCGCGATCTCCCGCCTCATCGCCTCGATCGTCGCCTCCATCTGCCGGATCGACGACTCCAGCGCGCGGATGCGCTGCTCGCGGCTGCCGTCCTCGAGCGTCGCAGCCGCGATGGCGATCTCCGCCGTGTAGGGCTTGGCGTCGCGCATGCCCTCGAGGCGGATCGACCCGCCCCGGAGGACGGCCCGCGCCAGATCGTCGCTGCTCGCGAGGGCGCGGTCGTTCGCCTTCACCAGCACGTCGCCGGCCTTGATCCGCGCGGCGCTCGGACCGTGAGGATCGACCCGCGTGACCAGAACGCCGGCGTCTTTCGGGGCGCCGAGGTGCGTTCTCAGCTCGGGGGGAATCGCTTCGGCTCCGAGCCCGAGGAGGACCTCGGGATCGCGGCTCGCCAGCCGGAGAGAGAAATTTGCGTGCGGGGCCGGAGACGTCGGGGCCTTAGGGACGGTCCATCCCGGAGGCGGAGGCGCCGCGAGGACGAGGCTCGCGTTCCGGCGGGCGCCGTCGCGAAGCGCGATCACGGAAAGCGGGTCGCCCGGGGAGAGGGCTACGATCACTCGCCTCAGGTCAGAGAGATTGGCCACCTCGGCTCCGTTCGCCTGGATCAGCACGTCCCCACGGACGAGCCCGGCGTCGTAGGCCGGCCCGTCGGGGACGACGTCGACCACCTGGACGCCGCCGTCCAGCGCGTCCTCGATGAAGACCCCGAGCCACACCCTCGCGCGCGTGCGCGGCGGCGCGTCCAGCGTCTGCGCCTCTTCGGCGGTATCGGGATGGTCCTTGGGTGGGATCGGGTCGCGCGGCCCGGCCGGCGCGGGGCCGGCGAGGACCAGGCTTGCCGCGACCAAGATCCAGCGAATCATCGGCCTTCCCTCGTTCTCTCCCCGGAACGGAACCTCGCCCGATCCGGGGTCATGGTACGCGTGGCGCCGTCGAAAGACGAGACGGGGCGAAGCGCTCACGGAAGCCGGCGGCGGAGAAGGCCGGCCTGCCATCGGCGCAGCTCGGGGGCCGCCCAGGGGTCCTCGCCGGTCACGATCCGGCGGGCGAGCTCGTCCAGGAGCGCCCGAGAGGCGACGACGGCCGGATCGAGCCCGAGCTCCCGTGCCGCGCCGTCCCTCCATTCGCGGAGCCGGGCCGCTTCCGCCTCGACCGCCGGGTCGATCTTCGCGCGGACCGCCGCGGGGGTCCGTGGGAGCGCGTCATCGGGACACGAAACCCCGCGCTTGGCCGCTTCGACGAGGTCGTGCGCCGCCGGAGACCGGAGCAGAGCCGCGGGAAACCCCGCCGCGCGCGCGAGATCGGCGACGGCCGCCGGAGGCGTTTTCGCGAGCTCGATCAGGACCTCGTTGCGGAGAATCCGGAACGCGGGCTGATCGCGGCGCCGCGCGACCTCCTCCCGCCAGGTCCAAACCTCGCGCAAGACCGCCAGAGCCCGGGGCGGGAGCGCCGCGGATCCCTTGACCCGCCGGAACGGCTCGGGGTCCTCCTCCCGGCGCTTTCGCCAACGAACCTCCTCCAGCCGGGAGCACTCCTCGCGCACCCACTCGGCTCGCCCGAGGCGGAGGAGCTTGGCGTCCAGAATTCCCGCGAGCTCCTCGAGATGGAGAACGTCGTCGGCCGCGTACGCCCGCATCGCCGCGGTGAGCGGCCGCCTCGACCAGTCGGCGCGCTGCTGGGATTTGTCGTGGGCGATTCCCATCTGCGCTTCGAGGAGGCTGGCCAGACCGAGCGCCGGCTCCCCCGCCAGGCGCGCGGCGATCATCGTGTCGAAGAGATTTCGGACGACGATCCCGAACTCCCGGTGGAGGAGGCGGACGTCGTAGTCGGAGCCGTGGAGGATCTTCCGCACCGACGGGTCGTCGAGCCGGGGCGCCAGCGAGCGCAGATCGCAGGCGGCGAGCGGATCGACCAACGCGCAGCGTCCCCCCGCCGCCAGCTGCACCAGACAGATCTTCTCGTGGTAGTGATGGAAGGAGTCGGCCTCCGTGTCGAGCGCTAGGGGTGCTTCGCCCGCGGCCGCGAGAAACTCGGCGAGCGCCTCGGTCGTCACGATCCACTCCGGCTCGGCCATCGCCCGCGGACCGTAGCGGGCGGCGGCCCTGCCGTCAAGAAGTCGACATCGCCGAAGCTCCCGCGCTAGGATAACCGCCCTTGCCGGCCGAATCGGCCGTTTCGAGGTTGTCCATGACGTCGTCCGCCGCGCAGGATTCGCTTCACGCCTTGGGCCTCGATACCGCTCCGCGGATCCACAGGAACTTCACGGCTCCGCGGCTCTACGAGGACACGATCCGGCTCGGCACGGGGCGCATCGCGCACGGCGGCGCGTTGAACGTCGACACGACGCCCTACACGGGGCGCTCCCCCAAGGACAAGTTCGTCGTGCGCAACGCCGCGACCGAGGGGAAGGTGGCGTGGGGATCGGTGAACCAGCCGTTCGACCCGGGGAAATACCAGGCCCTTCACGATCGGGTCCGGGCGCATCTCGCCTCGCGCGAGCTCTGGATCCAGGACCTGCGCGCGGGGGCCGACCCGAAGCAGCAGCTTCCCATCCGACTCGTCACCGAAAGCCCGTGGCACGCGCTGTTCGCGCGGAACCTGTTCTTGCGCGTCGAAAGCCCGAGCGAGCTGGCCGCGCACCGTCCCGAGTTCCACATCCTTCACGCCCCCAGCTTCGAGGCGGACCCGGCGCGCGACGGCACGCGCTCGGAGGCGTTCGTCGTCCTCGACTTCGCCTCGAAGACGGTGCTGATCGGAGGAACGCGTTACGCGGGAGAGATCAAGAAGTCGATCTTCACCGTCTTGAACTTCCTCCTGCCCCTGCGCGGCGTCTTCCCGATGCACTGCTCGGCCAACGTCGGCGCCGCGGGGGACGTGGCGCTCTTCTTCGGGCTGTCCGGAACCGGGAAGACCACGCTTTCGGCCGACCCGGCGCGCCCGCTCGTCGGCGACGACGAGCATGGGTGGAGCGACGACGGCGTGTTCAACTTCGAGGGGGGCTGCTACGCGAAGGTCATCCGGCTCAATCCCGAGCACGAGCCCGAGATCTTCGCGACCACGCGCACCTTCGGCACGGTGCTCGAAAACGTGGAGATGGACGACCAGGGGATCCTCGACCTCGACAGCGAGGCGCGCACCGAGAACACCCGCGCCGCCTATCCGATCCACCAGCTGGCCAACATCGTCCCCGAGGGGCGGGCGGGTCACCCGAAGACGATCGTTTTCCTGACCGCCGACGCGTTCGGCGTGTTGCCGCCAATCGCACGCCTCACGGCGGAACAGGCGATGTACTACTTCCTCTCCGGGTACACCGCAAAGGTCGCTGGGACCGAGCGCGGCGTCAAGGAGCCGCAGGCGACCTTTTCGGCCTGCTTCGGCGAGCCGTTCCTCCCGCTCCCGCCCGGCACGTACGCGGCGATGCTCGGGCAGAAGATCCGGGCCCACCGCCCGGCGGTCTGGCTCGTCAACACCGGGTGGACGGGCGGTCCGTACGGCGTCGGGCGGCGGATGGCGATTCCGTACACCCGCGCGATGATCCGCGCGGCGCTCGAGGGGACGATCTCCGAATCCTCCCTGGTCGCCGACCCGGTGTTCGGCCTGAAGGTTCCGAGCGCCGTTCCCCACGTGCCGGTCGGCCTGCTCTCCCCTCGCGGCACCTGGGCCGACGCCGCGGCTTACGACGCGCAGGCGGCGAAGCTCGCGGGGATGTTCCGGGAGAATTTCAAGCGCTACGCGGCGGAGGTCGGGGACGACGTCAAGGCGGTCGCTCCGAAAGGGTGATCGCCGCGTGGTAGCATCGGCGCCGATGCCGCGAAACGGACTCGCACTCGCCGTCGCCCTGGGCGTCGCCGTCCCCGCCCTCGCCGGCACGCTCGAGGGGGTGACGCTCCCCGACGAGGTGAGCGCCGGGGGCAAGACGCTGGTCCTGAACGGACTCGGCCTTCGCGAGGCGACGATCCTGAAGGTCAACGTCTACGTGGCCGGCCTCTACCTGCCCGCGAAGTCCTCCGATCCCGATGCGATCCTGAAGCCCGAGCTTCCCAAGCAGATCGTGATGAAGTTCGTGCGGAACGTCGGGAAGGAAAAGCTGGCCGAAGCGTGGAGCGAGGGGTTCGCGAAGAACGCCCCGGGCGCCGGCGGCGCCGTCAGCGCGGGCCTCGAGCGGCTCAACGCCGCCATGGCCGACGTGAAGAGCGACGACACGATCGTGCTCACCTATCTCCCCGAATCCGGCACGAGCGTCGTCGTCAAGGGGAAGGACGCGGCGACGATCCCCGGCGGCGACTTCGCGCGGGTGCTCTTTTCGATCTGGCTCGGGCCGAATCCGCCGAACGTCGGGCTGCGAGACGGGATGCTCGCGCGTACTCCCGCGCGCTGAGCCAGGACTCCCTCTAGACTCCCAGCCCCCGGCGCACCTCGCCGTCCCGCGACAGGCGCCAGATCCGCGCGTCCAGGTAGTAGTGCTGGAAGAGCCACCCCGTGAAGAGTGCGGAGGCGGCGTCACGCAGGAGCGGCGCCGGGACCCCGTGAAGGACGAGACCCGCCGCGCTCGCGATCCCGGCCGCAAGGCGGGTGACCCACGGGCCGCGGAGCACGGCGAACGTGAACGCCCATCCGAGGAGGAGATAGACGGCGGCGTTCCCGAAGACGCGGCGCGGGGCGGGCGATGCCCCGTCCCCCATCGCGCCATAGTGCGCCGTCCCGTACCGCCAGACGATCCGCTGGTACTGGATCCCGTGGCCGATCCCGACGATGGCCGGCGTGTAGAGGGGAAGCGAGGGGTGCACGAACGGAGCGAGGTGCACCGGGGCGACGCTCGCCAGAAGCAAGAGCTTCGATCCGCCGACCGTCCGGCCGCGGCGCGCGGCGCGGAGCTGCCAGGCGAGGTAACCGAGCGCCGTGCCCGCGTACGCGGCCCAGAGCCCCGCGTGTACGACGGCCCGCGCGCGATCGGCGGCCCCGCCGGCGACGAGGATCCCCGGCGTGGGAAAGAGCCCGCCGCGACCGGGATACCAGGCGCTCGAGACGAAGAGAAGCGGGGGAAGGAATAGGAGGGCGTGGAACGCGATCCGGTCGGCCATCTCGTCCGAGCGGTCGGGCTCTCCGGCCTTCCGGGCGTACAAGCGGAAGAAGCCCCAATGTTGCCGGACGGTGTGAAAGTAGGCCCAGGAGAGGAACGCGACGAGCAGGAGCGCGGGGCCGAGGTTGTCCAAGGCTGGCGGAGGGTGGGCGCCGAGTCGCGAGACCAGCGCTCCGACCGCCCATGGCGCGACGACGACCGCGGGCGCGGCGAGGAAGAATCCGAACGAGCGCGCGAGGATGCCCCCTCGGCGTCGCCATTCCGCCGGATCGATCACCGTGCGCGCGATCGTGGACCAGAAGTGCGGGCCGTCCAGGAGCAGCGACCAGAGCGTAACGACGATCAGCGCGGCGCCGGGGCCGCGAGCCGCCCCTTGCGGCCGGAACGACGCATCGAGCGCGAGCGCGGCGGGAACGCAAGCGAGCCCGAGGAGCGGCGGGCCGATGTACCAGAGCAGATCGGCCCTCCGGCTCTCGATCCAGGCGAAACGGACCACCGCCGACTCAGTGGTGCGACAACACGTAGCTCCGGACGCGCTCGGGGGTGCTCGGGCCGGTGTTCCCGCCGATGTCGATCGAGGCCGAAGCGCCGAGATAGGTCGCCGTCACCGTCGTGACGTGCGTCCCCTTGGCGCCGAGCCACTTCGCGTACGCGAGCCCGTTGTTCACCAAGATCGGATTGGTCGCGTCGAGCTCGAGCCCCAGCGGGCGCCTCCCGGGATAGACGTACACCGACGCGTCCCCTGCCAGCGGCAGCAGCGATACGTCCCCGGCGTTGTTGTCGAGCGCGATCCGGAGGGTGCTCGGCGTCAGGTCGAGACGGAGGGCGGAGTGCCCTCGTCGGGTCGCGACAGCGCCGTGGTTCAGAAGCGCCAATCGCTGCTCGAACGGCAGCCGGACGCGCGATCGCCCGCACTCGCCGTAGTAGCGCGAGGTCGCGACGAGCAGCGAGAGGCTCCGCGCGCCGGAGCAGTTGGGGTTGAACGTCCCGTCGAAGCGATCGACGTCGCCAACCTCCGGGTCCGGAGCGGTGAAGATCGCGCAGCCGGTCCATTCCGGCGTGCAGTACCGGGGGTAGTCGAAGAAAGGATCGGTGCCCAGAGGAGTGAAGTCGTTGTAGGTCGTCAGCGTGCGGTCCCCGCTCGCGGTCTGATCCACGAAGCTGATCAGCCGGTCGATGCCGTCCGGCCACTCGGTCGCGACGAGGAATTTTCCGCACGTCGCCTTCCCGTTCGTGTTCACGGGACCCGGGCCCTGGTCGTTGTCGGTGATGAGGCTGTAGTCGGTGATGGCGCAGCCGCAGGAGGCCGCGAGCGCCAACGCCACGGCCGACAACGATGCGCCCGATCGAAGAATCGAAGCGATATTCATGGTGGAATCCCCCAAGGCTCGTGCTGCCTTCCTACGCCCGTTCGGGGAACTCGTCAAGGGGCTCCGTCTAGCCGCCGAGGGCGTCGACCAGCGCCCGCGCGTCTTCGTTCTCCGGCGCGAGCTTGAGCGCCCGCAGCGCCGCCCGGCGGGCCTCGTCGGCGTGGCCCCGGGACCGCTCGAGGCGGGCGATCGCGATCTGCGGCTCGGGGAGGCGCGGGCCAACGCGCGCGGCGCGCCGGTAGTAGCGGAGCGCGTCCTCGGGGTGCCCGTCGGCCGCCTCGAGATCTCCGCGCGCGAGGATCGTGTAAGCGTTCGCGAGGCTCATGTCGGCGAGGTCCAAGGCGGCCCGCGCCTCGCGGTCGCGTCCGAGGGCCGTGTAGAGGGCCGAGAGATTCCCCAGGATCGAGGGATTTCGCGGCTCGAGCGCCAGGGCCTGCCGGTAGGCGTCGAGAGCTCCCGGGACGTCGCCGAGGCGCCGCTTGACGACGCCGAGGTTCCCGTGCGCGGCGGCGAAATCGGGGGCGAGCTTGACCACCGCCTCGAACTCGGATTCCGCGCGGGCGTAGTCGCCGCGGCCGAGATCGTCCACGGCGCGGTTGTTCAGGTACAGGGCTCCGAGCTCCAGGTCCTCGAGGATGCGGATCTTGATGTTCGGATCCTCTCGCACGCGGTAGAAATCGAAGACGACGTATTCGTGGAAGTTGAAGAAGACCGCGACGACGTGGGCGGTGACGTAGACCAGATCGCCCCGCTTCTCGCCCACGCTGTGCGGCGTCATGAAGCCGGCCTTCACCCGGATGCCCCGGGAGCGCGCCATCGCGATGAAGAGGTTCGTGATGGCGACGCAATTGCCCCGGCGGGCGGCGAGCGCCTCCGAGGCGGTGAAGGTCGCTCCGGCGTCGTAGACGAACGTGAACTTGGACGAGTCGAACAGGGCGGCCTGAATGCGGCGGAGCTTGTCCACCTCGCCGAGGCCGCCGCCCGCGTATTCGCGCGCGGCGCTTTCGATCGCCGGGGTGACGGCGATCGGATCGGGAAGGAGCGCCGGATCGACCCCGCGGCGGGTCAGCGCGCGCTCCCAGGCGGTGTCCGCGGCGGCGACGCGCGAGCCCGGCCCGATCGTCCCGGCCAGGAGGACCGCGACCGCGAGAGCGAGCGGGCGTGAGCCTACGACCATCGCACCACCCGACGACCCGTCAGGGCCCGACCCAGAAAGTGTACGCCGCCCCGCAGGCCGCGGCCGCTACGAGGAGCCGCGTCGTGCTCCACCGGAACGCCAGGGCGCAAACGAGCGCCCCCGCGGCCAGCACGCCCTCGGCTGGGCGGAACGATCCCCACTCCGGAACCGCGACCCGTACGGCGCCGGCGTGCTGGGTCGCCACCTCCGCGAAGAGAGCGTGCATCGAGAAATTTACCGAGAGGTTGGCGATCACGCCCACGACCGCGGCGGTCACCGCGGCGAGCGCACCGCGAAGGGGGACGCTCCTGCGGATCGACTCGACGTAGGGGGCGCCGGCGAAGATCCAGACGAAGCTGGGCACGAAGGTGACCCACGCGACCAGCACGCTCGCGGCGACCGCCATCATCCACGGGGGCACCCCGGACTGCGCCCGCCACGCGCCCAGGAACGCGACGAACTGCACGACGAGGATCAAGGGCCCGGGTGTCGTCTCGGCGAGCCCAAGCCCGTCCAGCATCTCCGCGGGGACGAGCCAGCCGCGGGCCACCGCCACCGTGCTCACATAGCTCAGGACGGCGTACGCGCCGCCGAAGGTGACGAGCGCCGCCTTCGAAAAGAACGCCCCTTGTTGGACGAGGACGTGGCGCGGACCGAGCGCCCAGGCCAGCGCGGCGAGCGGCGTCAACCAGATCGCGATGCCGGCCGCGAGGACGCCGAGGACGCGCGCCGCGCTCGGCCGCGCGGTCCCCGGGCGCGCGGCGTCCCTCGCGTCGGCCACCCCGGCTCCCACGAGACGGCGGGGAGCGACGAGCCCGAAGAGGAATGCCCCCGCGACGACGGCGGGGAACGGTACGCCGAACCCCCAGAGTCCCAGGAACGCGGCCGCCGCCACGGCCCACGACGCTCGGCCGACGAGGGCGCGGCGTCCGATCCGGAAGAGCGCCGCGGCGACGATCGCGACCACGGCCGCCTTCAGCCCGAAGAAGATCCCATCCACGATGAGGACGTGCCGCCAGAGCGCATACGCCCAGGACAGCGCCAGCATGGTGAGAAAGCCGGGAAGCACGAAGAGGGTTCCGGCGACGATCCCGCCTCGCGTGCCGTCCAGGAGCCACCCCGCGTACACCGAGAGCTGCTGCGCCTCGGGTCCCGGGAGGAGCATGCAGAAGTTGAGCGCGTGGAGGAAGTGCGCCTCCTCGATCCATCGCTTCTCGTCGACGAGGATCTTGTGCATCGTCGCGATCTGTCCGGCGGGTCCTCCGAAGCTCTGGAGCCCGATGCGGGTGAACGCCCGGACGATCTCCGGGAACGGCACCGCGGGCAAAGCTAGGGAACCGTGATCGAAGCCGAGCCTTCGGTCCCTTCGACCACCGTCGCGATCGCCGGCTCGATCCCCTTCCGCCCCGGGATCGTGATCACGTACTCCCGGGGGGCCAGCATGGTCACGAGCGCCACCCCGTCCCCGTCGGTAGGAGGAGGCGGCGTCCGCTGGGCGACCGTGTCGGCCCCTGGGAAGAGGGGCTGAGGGCTCAAGGCGACGCGCACCCCGGCCTGCGGCTGGCCGCGGCCGTCGGTAACCCGTATTCGGAGCGCCCCGCCGGGGCTCGCGCGCACCATGACCGGAGCGTCGTCCGCCCCGGCGGGGGGCGGAACGTCGTCCAGCACCGCCGGAGCCCAGCCGTTGGCGAAGGCGGTGACGCTCATGGGGCCGTCGCCGGGAGCGGTGATCCGAAACGCCCCGGTCGAATCGCTGTTGGTCGAGAGAGCACCTGATTCGGCCTGGCCGGGGACGGCGATGACGACCATCGCCCCGGGAAGCGCGCGCCCTTGCGGATCGACCACGCGCCCCCGCAGGATCCAGCCCTTCTCGAGCGTCAGATCGGCGGTGGGGTTCGGAGAGTCCTCGCTGACGACCACGGGATAGGCGTCGGCGGCCCTGTAACCGGTGGCGCGAGCCACGACCCGGTACGTCCCGGCATCGATGGCGTCCAGCCGGTAGGAGCCGTCCACGCCCGAGGGCGCGGTGGCCGAGCGGGAGGGGTCGCCGGCGCCGGCGGAATCCCGCGTTCCCGCGACGGTGGCGCCCTTGATCCCCTTCCCGTCGGCGTCGAGCACACGACCGGAGATCGAGTTCGCCTGCAGGACGATGTCCTGATCCACCTCGGGCTGGTCGGCTACGACGATCCTGACGGTGCTCCGCCCGGCGGGAGCGCCGCCGGCTGCGGCGGTCCCGACCGAAGCCTGGTAGGCGCCCCCATGATCGAGGCCGATCTCGTACGCCCCCTCGGCGTCGGCGCGGAGGGTCTTCATCTCGCCCGGAAAGGCGGGGTCGAGGGCGAGAAGGACGATCGACGTATTGGGAAGAGGGGTGTCCCCCTTGAGGACGCGGCCTCGCACCGTGATGCGGCTCGTCCCGTCGAAGTCCACGGTCGTCGTCTCTTCGGCGCGGATCTCGGCGGACTTCCGCGTGGGGGCGGAGGCACCTGCGCCGGCCTGGCGAACGACTTGGTACGTTCCCGGCGCCAGGTTCTCGACGAAATAGTGCCCGTCGGGACCGGTGGCCACCGTGCGCGTGTCCCCGCCGGGCGACGACACCGCGATCTGGGCCTCCCCGGCCGGCTGCCTCTGCGGGTCGAGCACGATTCCGGTCAGCGAACCACCGCGAACCATGCTGATGATGACGTCGGGCCAATCCTGATCTGCTTGAAGGGAGACGCTCAACCGCGCCGGGGCGAACACCGGGTGCTCCGCGATCGCGAGGTAGCTGCCCGCGTGCACCCCCTCGACCGCGAACGACCCGTCGCTGCCGCTGACGGCCCGGCCGATCTCGGAAGCGGCCGGGTCGATCCCCGCTCCGGACGCCGTCGGCGCGAGCAGGCGAATCGCGGCGCCGGCGACCGGACCCTGGTTACGAGCGTCCCGCACATAGCCCCGGAGCGCTCCGGCCGCTGCGAGCGTCAGCGTCCCGGCGTCGGCGACCTGCTCGGTGGCCACCTCGACCCCCGATTTCGTCGCGCGGCCCCCGCCGTCCGCGGCGATCTCGATCGTGTAGGTCCCCGGATCGAGGTCGTCCACGCGAAACGAGCCGGACGGATCGATGGCGACGCGAGGCGCCGGCCGGTCCGCCTCCGTGGGGGCCTCGACATCGTCGGATCCCGCGAGCTCGGGACGCACGGTGACGTGAAACGCCGGCAGCGTCCCCCGCCCCGCGGACGCGACCGACCCGGCGATGCTGCCGGGGCGATCGAGGACGGCGTCCTCGACGCCGTCCGCCGAAACCTTTCCGGAGCGCCGGAAGGTCGCGAAGCCGCGCGCGCGCACGACCAGGCGATCGACCGGAAACGCGCGGGCGCCCGGGATCGCGTACCTTCCGTCCTTGTCCGTGCGCGCCTGCTTCGACTTGGTGCCCGCTTGATCCTTCCACGTCACGACGACCTGCGCCCCGACGACCGGCGCCTTGGTCCCGTCGATCACGCGCCCGGAGATCGCGGCCCCCTCGCGCACTGCGATCGTCCCGAGATCGGTCACGACCCCGCGCTCGAGCTTGACGTGCTCCCTGACGATCTCGTCCGCGTCGGCCGGGGTCAATCGCACGCGGGTGATCCCGGGCGCGAGGCCGCGAAGCGTGAACCGTCCCCCGTCCCCTTCCACCACTTGATCCCGGCCGACGGGGATCGCCGGGGAGCCTTCCGTCTCGAGGCGAACCTCCGAGGAGAGGCCGGTGACCGCCTTTCCCCCCGGTCCGAGCAGACGGACCGTCAGCGCGGCGCGAGAATCGATGAGCAGCTCGAGCGGCCCCGCGGTGCGAGGGAGGGTCACATTCGCGGCCGTCGCCGAAATGTGCGCCGGTGCTTTCGCCTCGACGTCGACCGATCCCGGCGGCAGATCCGCGACGACGAAGCGGCCGTCGGCGCCGCTCGTCGCGAGGCTCGCCGCGTCGTCGCCGAACGCGGCCGCCTGAGCGTCCCACGCGCGGACCGTCGCCCCCGCGACCGGCTGCCGGGTCGTCACCTCGCGGACGAACCCCGCCAGCGTGAGCCCCTTGTCGAGCTTGACCTCGATCGGCGCGCCCGGCACGACGCGCTTCCGCGTGACGGGCGCGAGACCCTTGGCGCCGATCCGCACGGTGAACGCCGAGCCGGCGAGCTCCTTGACCAGGAAGGACCCGTCCTCGGCCGTCTCGAACCGGCGCGGCGGCGAGGTCGCCGCCGACGCTGGAACCGGGTCCGGGAGGATCCGAACGATCGCGTGCGCGACCGGCTTCCCGTCGGGGCCGAGGACGCGCCCCTGGAGGATCCTGGGGGCGGGCGCCGTCTGCGCCCCCGCCAGGCCTGAGGCGACGATCAGAGCCACGATGGCCTGAAGGTGTTTGGCGCGCACGCAACGATCCCCCGGGTCCGCCGGATCCGTAAGGGAGAAGGATAAACCGCCCTACGGTCTGGGGCCTCCCGCCACCGTCACCGCGGGCCGCGTGGTTGACCGCCGGGTGACCGGAGATGCCGGACGCATGGTGCGAGGCACCGATCACTCCGTCTGTCGAAACGCCACCATCGCCGCCAACGATACGTGGCCGGGCCGCTTGAGCGTCACTTCGGGACGGCCCGCCGTGATGTCCACTCGGTCAGTCAGGTCGGCGAGCAGCTTCTTGAGCGCCTGATTCTCCTGGCGAAGCTGCCGGATCTCCTGACCGGCACGGATCGCGGGCACGGTCACGCGCGCCGCGCGGGGCGACGGTCCTGGAGCCGGCCGCACGCCCGGCGGTTCGGTGATCGTCACGATCGCCGCGGGCACGACGACGGACGGAGGTGCGACGACGGCGACGGCCCGCGCCTGAGTCGCGGTCTCCGTCACCGTTCCCTCGGTGGACCGCGGGTTCGCTCCCTGGTCGACGACGCTCCCGAACAGGTGGTCGGCCGCGTCGGCGGATCCGACCTGGCTGAACTTCACCTCGGCGAGCGCGGACGTGGCCGAGACCAACGCGACGAACAGCGAGGCCACGATCCAACGGTTGGCTGCCTTTCGGGCTTCGTACATGAGGCGACCCCCTGCGTGCGTCGCAGTGGTCCCTCCGCCAAACCAAGCATCTGCTGACGACCCGGACACGGTAGGCCGCCGGCAGCGGGATATCGATGGGGCATAACCCTACCGAGAACGACCCCTGTTAGCCTCTCATCATGGCGCGCACCTCCCATGTCCGCCCGCTGGCGCTGGCCCTTCTCGTCGCCCTCACGTTGGTGGCGTTCTGGCCGCTCCTCGGCCACGAATTCGACGAGTACGACGACGTCAAGTACGTAACGAGGAACCGGCACGTCCAGGAGGGGCTGACCCCGGAGAGCGTGGCCTGGGCGTTCACGACGTTCGAGGCCTCCAACTGGCATCCGGTGACCTGGATGTCGCACATGCTCGACTGGCAGCTCTTCGGGCCGAACCCCCACGGACACCACGCCGTGAGCCTCCTTCTGCACTTGGCGAACGTTGGCCTGCTGTTTCTCGCGCTCGAGATCGCAACCCGGGAGACGTGGCGAAGCGCGGCCGTGGCGGCCCTCTTCGCCGTCCACCCGCTCCATGTCGAGTCGGTGGCGTGGGTGGCGGAACGCAAGGACTTGCTCAGCACCCTTTTCTGGCTGCTCGCGATCCTCGCCTACCTGAAGCGAGCCCGCGCCCCCCGGCCCGGAAGCTTGTGGCCTGTCGCGGCCTTCATGGCGCTCGGCCTGATGGCGAAGCCGATGCTGGTGACGCTCCCCTTCACCCTCCTCCTCCTCGACACCTGGCCCCTCGGCCGCCTCGCGTCGCGGTCCGACCTGAGGCCGCTCGTCCGGGAGAAGATCGCCCTCTTCGCGCTATCCGTGGCGTCGTGTGTCGTGACGCTCGTCGCGCAGCGCCGAGCCATCGGCTCGTTCGAGCACTTTCCCTTGGCGTCGCGGATCGGGAACGCCCTGGTGTCCTACGTCGCCTACCTCGGAAAGACGCTCTGGCCGATCGACCTCGCGGTCTTCTACCCGTATCCGAGCGGGTCGATCCCGGCGTGGAAATCCGCCGGCGCCGCTCTGATCTTGATCATCGTGACGACGCTCGCCGTTCGCGTCCGGCGCCGCCATCCGTACGTTCTCACGGGGTGGCTCTGGTATGTCGTGACGCTCATCCCCGTCATCGGGATCGTCCAGGTGGGGCGCCAGGCGATGGCCGACCGGTACACCTACGTCCCGCTCATCGGCGTCTTCGTGATCGCGGTGTGGGGCGCGGCCGAGTTGCTTCCGGCGCGCTGGGCGGCACTCCCGGCGGCCGTCGCCCTGCTTGCGCTCGTCGTCACCACGAGGATCTCGCTTCGTCCGTGGCACGACGCGGTGGCGCTGTTCCACCATGCGGTCGAGGTCGCGGAGAGCGGCATCGCCCGCACCAACCTCGGCGAGGCGCTCTTGAATCGAGGACGGTCGGGCGAGGCCGAAGAGCAGTTTCGCGCGGCCCTGCGGCTCGATCCATCGATCCACGAGGCCGAGAATTCGCTCGGTCTCATCCTCGAGCGCGCCGGCCGAAACGACGAGGCGATGACCCATTACGAGACCGCGGTCCGCTTGAGCCCCGTTTACGCGACCGCGCACCGGAATTTCGGGCGCCTCTTGGGCCGCGTGAACCGCCTGGACGAGGCGATCGAGCAGGACAAGGCCGCGCTCGCCCTGAACCCGAACGACGCCGAGTCGCACGCGAACCTCGCGCTCGCTCTGGCTTCGAAGGGGCGGCCGGCGGAGGCGATCCCCCACTACGAGGCCGCCCTCGCCGCCACGCCCGACTCCCCCGAGCTGCACAACAACCTCGGGAGCGCCCTCTCTCGTGTCGGCCGGAACGACGAGGCGCTCCGACATTTCGCCGAAGCCGTGCGGCTCCGTCCCGGGTACGGCACCGCGCACTTCAACCTCGCGGCCGCGATGTACCTCACGGGACGCTTTGCGGATTCGTGGCGCGAGGTGCGGGCGGCGCAGCGGGCCGGATACGAGCCGCCTCCGGGCTTCCTCGACATGCTGGCCGCGAAGATGCCGGCGCCGGAGTAAGGCGGGAGCACGAGATGCCTCGCCGCAGCCGGCCCGCTTGACCTACGCGACGGCGGGCGCGCAAAATCACGTGGAATGGCTGCGCCGCAAGGCTCTCGCCGGCCTCGGCGTTGCAACGCGACCGCCCGAGTCGGGATTCGGCGCCGAATTCCCGGGTACCCTCTCGCGCAGACTCGCCTTCGCCTCGGATGATTTCGCCGGCGAGATCAGGAGGATGGAACTCATGCGTCAGTCGAGCATCGCGAAGCTCTTCGTCGTCCCCTGCCTTTGCGCATGCCTGGCGTCGGGCACCGCGCTCGCCGAATCCGCCGGATCGGCCCCGGGCCCCGCTCCGCATAGATCGCGCGCATCGACGGCGCCCGAGCTGCACGAGAACCCTTCGCCGCGCCCCCCGGGCGCGCCGATGACGACCACGATGGACGCAGGAGCGCGACCGATCCGCGATTCGCGCCCCGAGGGGGTCGCCGATGCCCTTCCGCCCGGTGGCCGCGCCCCGACACCGGTCGCGCCGGCCTGCCCGCCGGCGGGCGTCTCGGGCGATGTCGTCCGTCTCGAATCGAACAGCGGCAGCCGTCACGTCGATTCGTGCGGCAACGCCTCGAGCGCCTCGGACTCGACGCCGCGGGCCGCCGCCGGAGGGTCGGCGACCATCGATCGCATGACGACGACGATCGGCTACTACGCGACACACTACCTCGGTGGTTCGTTGAACCTGGCCGGATCGGCGGGGACGTACCTCCTCAGCGATGGATCCTCGTGGTCGAGCGGCGCGGGGAGCTACTATCTGAAGAGCGCCTACCTGGATCACGTCGAGGTCAGTGGGTCCACCATTCGGTACTTCCTGCAAGCGCCGCCCGACGGTCTGATCTACTCGCAAACCGACTACGACTCGGGGGATCACTCAGCGCAGGGCTCCCTCGGCGTCGTTTCCCCCCTGGTGCTCGTCGCGACGATCGGTGAAGCGACCGCCAAGCTCTCGGGTACGGTGTCGGTCGCATCGAACGACCCGACGTGGTATGGCGAGCCGCGATTCAACTACTACAGCGCGATTCCGGGGTCACAGGTCCCCTTCGAGCTGACCTATACGCTGTCCGGCGCCGTCTGGCAGCCGGACACGTTCGACACGATGTTCGATTACTACGACACCGGGTGGGTGGACTTCGCTCATCCCACCTCGACCCCGGCGCTGTCGGCCATGACCGTTCGCGGTCCCTCGCAGGTACCGCCCAACGCCAGTACTCCGTTCGCCGCGATCGCGACGTTCGAGGGCGGTGTCGAGCGGGACGTCTCCGCAGCGGCCGCTTGGCAAGCCGGTCCGTCCTCGCTCGTGACGATCCTCGGCGGAGTTCTCTCCACCGGGGCTTTCGCGACCGACCGGCAACCGATCTCGATCCAGGCGACCTACTCGAGCGGCGGCACGACGATCTCGAGCCGCAAGGCCGTGCTCGGCCGGTCGACGACAACCGTCCCGGAATTCGACACGTGGCCCATGTACCAGTTCGACGAGCGGCACACGGGGTACACCCACCAGACGTACGACCCCGAGACGTTCAGCCTGCGATGGCAGAAGTCGCTCGCCCCCGGATACGCGCTCAATCCGGTCTCCGCCGCCGACGGCCGGGTGTTCGTCTCTCTCGTTTGGTATTTCGGAAACGGGGCGTCGCTCTTCGCGCTCGACTCGCGGGACGGTGAGACGCTGTGGTCGAAAGCGCTCGGCTCACCCTTTTCGGTCAACCCGCCGTCCGTCGGTTACGGGTCGGTGTACCTGCAAACCTGCAACAACGGCGGCGACACGTGGCTCTACGCCTTCGACGCGGAGACCGGAGACACCGTGTTCCGGTCCTCGTTCGGGGCGCAGTGGGAGCGTTACTACTCTCCCACGATCTACGACGGCACTATCTACATCGACGGCGGATCGTACGGCGGAATGTACGCGTTCGACGCGTACTCCGGCGCTCAGCGCTGGTTCGCCTATCTTCCCCAGTACGACCAATGGACGCCCGCCATCGCGGGGAACTACGCCTATGCCTACGTCGGAGAGTACAGCCCCGGGCTCTATGTGATCGAACGCAGCACCGGGCAACTTCGCGTGTTCATCCCCGACCTGAACTTCGACTGGAACGGCTGGAGCATGGACCTCGCGCCGGTGGTCCTCGAGAACGGCGACGCGCTCGCGATCCACAACGGCCGCCTCATCCGGTTCGACCTCCAGGGGAAGAGGATCGCCTGGGAGCGCAAGGCCGCGTTTTCCGGTCAACCCTCGGTATCCAAGGGCGTCATCTATGCCGTCAACGGCGGCCGAGTGGTCGCGCTCGACGAAGCTTCGGGAAACGAATTGTGGGGCTGGTCTTCGCCGAGAGGCACGCCCAAGAGCCCGATGATCGTGACCGATTCCCACGTCTTCGTATCGACCGCCGACGCCGTCTACGCGGTGGACCTCTTGTCCCAGGACGCCGCGTGGTCCTACCCCGCCGGAGGCTCTCTCGCGCTCGGCGACGAGAACCTCTACATCGCGCAATCGAACGGGATCCTGACCGCGGTCGCGGCCGCGCCGTACGCTCCCGCGCCGCCGGTTTCTCTCGAGATCCGTGGGCCGGACAACGCCGTCGAGATGACCTCGACGCCGTACAAGGCGTTCGTGCATTACGCCGACGGAAGGGTACGAGATCGCACGCGCATGACCGGCTGGTCGGTGGCGCCCTCGAACTACGCAACGATCGACGCGTCAGGCGTCCTGACGGTCGGCGAAATGCTCGATCTCTCGCAGGACGTGACCATCACCGCGCAGTACTCCGAGGCGGGATCCGCGGTCCAGTCCACGCTCACCGTCCACCTCGCCGTCTCGGTCACCCTGCAGCAATTCCTGGAACGCAACCGGCTGCGAGCCTCCGCCAGCCAGCTGCAGGCGATTCAGGAGATCGGACAGGCGCTCGACCGGGAGCGCGCGATCTTGAGAGCGCTCGGGCCGCCGCCGGCATCGGGTGAGCTCGTCTCCGTCGACGCGTTCCGGCAGGCGATCGCCAAGGCCATCGTCGCGGGTGAGGCCGCGGCGGCCTCCGCCCAACGCGCCGTGGACCAACTGGCGATCGCCGGCCAGATTCCGATTCCCGGGACCGCGCCAACGCCTCCGCCGGCGCCGGCGCTCACGCTCGGTCGCAGCCCTCGCGCGAGCCAGGAGCCACAGCGGTAGGACGTTCGGCGCCCGTCCTCAGTAGCCCCCTCCTCCGGTCGTCACCGACCGAACCCCGGCGCTCGCGGGGTCGAAGGTCACCGCGGCGATGGGAACGCGGTGTGAGTCGAGCGCGCGAGGCTCATCGAGCCCACGGCCGACGAGGGTCAGGGTCGTCCCCGCCGAGCCTTGGACGTCGAAAGGGAGCTCGATGACGACGGCCGAGTTACCGGGGATGCCGTTTCCGGCGCCGCCGCCGGTCTTGATGACCTCGATCGAGACGAGCGACGGGTCGGAGGCGCCGTCGACGTTCATCGTGATCGCCTGACCGTCCGCGGCCACGAGCGCGGTTTGCCCGTAGCTCGCTTGCGTTACCAGCTTGGCGACGCCGGGGTTTTCGATCTTGATCCCGAACTGGAAGCCCAGCAGATCGAGGTTGGGCTCGGGGCCGTAGATCAGGACGTCCACGACGACGCGCGAGCCCGAGTGCGACCTTTGCACGAGCTTCACGAGGCCGGGGCTCGGGGCGGTCATGCTGGGGCTGAACTGGGCGGACGTCGAGGACTTGCTGCCGCAGGCGGCGAGGAACACCGGCAGGGCCACGGCGATCGACGCGACGGCGAGGATTCGAGGGAAGCGGGAACGGTTCATGACGAGGCTCCTTTGAAATACGATTGCGAGCACATGCAATGGCACGGCCCGTGCCAGCTTCGAGCGGAGGTCGATCGACCGCACGCAAGCGATTGAACCCGTTGAGCTTGGGCTCGTCAGACGAGACGCTGCAGGGAGCCGGGGTAGCGGACGGCGTTCGCTCGATGTTCGGGAGAACGCCGATGGGATGGCATTCGCCGGACGCTCAGATCACTCGCAGGCCTTTCCGTGATCGGGGCGGCAACGGGCCGCCTTCGCGTCAGCCTCGGACCGGTACTTACCTTCGTCCGTCGCGATGTTCACCCAGAGCTGACCCGCTTGGCGCTCATCGCTCGCCGCCTCCGTGTGGTTGCATGCGAATCGGCCACCTGGCGAGACCACATCAGTCATCCGTGGTGTCAATCGACGCCTAACTCGGCGCGGTGTCCCACCGAACGCCTGCCCGCATCGGACGATCGGCGTAGGATCACGTCATGGGTCGGGCTCGTTGCCCAACCCTTTATCGAGGAGAAAACTTGATGCGCAGGAAATTCGCCGTTCTGATGATCGTCTTCGCCGCCGTCGCCGGAACCGCTGCGATTCTCGCCCCCACACCGGCCCACGCCTTGACCTGCCCGAAGGGCTCGCACGTCTTTACGTGCCCCAGCGGCAGCTTCTGTTGTCCGAACAACGCGTTCTGCGCCTGTCTCAACTTCTAGCCGGTTCGATCCAGCAACCCGGAGCGGGTCTCGCGAGATCCTCGAGCTTGGGTCGAGGCGAGATCCGCTTCGGGGTCTTCGGACGAGTCCGCGCGCGACGAACAGTCCGAGAGAGACGCCACCACGTCCGAGGATGTCGGCGACCGTGAATAGACGGCGGGTCAGCGTTCCTGCTGTTGCCCCTCGCCGGCGTGCTTGTCCTTCCCCTTGGCCTTCTCAACCTTGGCCTTCTCGTCCTTGGCCTTGGGGGCTTCCGTCTTCGGCGGCTCGTGCTGCGGCTTCGCGCGGCTCTCTTCCGCCACGGGCGCCACGGGCGCCGCGGGCGCCGCGGGTTCGGCGTGGGGCGCAGGCGGCGGCGATGCGACGTGAGCTTCACGCGTCGGCTCCGCCGGACGGCCATGTGATCGCTCCGGCTCGCTCGGCGGTACCGGACGCTCGATCGCACGGGGGACGGGAGCTTGCTGCGCGACCCGGGGATCCGCCTGCGGCTCGTGCGGGCGTTCGCTCCGCACCTGTCGATCGGCGGGCTGGACGGGCTGCGACATCTTGGTGTCCCGAGGATCCGCCTGCGGCTCGTGCGGGCGTTCGTTCCGTACGTCGCGATCGGGATGATCGGCGGGCGGCGCCGCGGGACGCTCCTGCCATTCGCGGCGCGGCTGAGGCAGCTCCGCAGCCCGCACGTGCGGCGTGGTCTCCACACGCTCGTCGATGGGTCGAGGTTGCTTCGTCAGAGTTCCCGGCCGCGGGGCCAGCTCCTTGTGCCCCTCGGGCGAGTTGGCGGAGACGGTCACGATTCGATCGTCCCGGTCGCCGTGCCCGTTCCAGCCATTGTGCTCCCCACGGTCGTGCCCGTCGAACGGACGGCCCGTCCTCTGGATCTCGACCACCTTCTCGTGGAAGGGCACCGGCTTGGGAGGCGGAGGCGTGCGGACGACCAACGGGCGGTCGTCCTCGTCGCGCCGGTGCGGAACCGACCTCGAATGCGGGTCCCGCGGCTGCGACGGACAGAGGCTGTCGTGGGTCGGCACGATCCCCGTTGGGGTGGACCCGATGATCGGCGCGTGGATCACCTGACGCGGCGGAACGCGGATCGGATGGACCGGGCCGGACGCGAAGTTCGTCGTGTTCACGATCGTGACGGCGTTGATGACCGTGATGTTGGTGTAGTTGTTCGTCACCTGCGGAGCCGGCTGCCACGGATAGGTGTAGCGCTCGGCGGGAGCGAGCGGCACCCAGCCGATCGACGGGCCGCCGCCGAGCGACACGCCGACGCTCCAGTTCTTCCCCCCCACGAACGCGACGAGGGCCGGCGCGTAGGTCGGGCGGATCTCGGCGACGACGGACGGGCCGCGGTACCCCATCGGGGGAGGCGGCACCCAGCCCCAGGCCCCTCCGACGAAGAGCCAGCGGCCGTAATGGTAGGGAGCCCATCCCCAGGACTCGTCGGACACCCAGGTCCACCC
>JBGQLU010000021.1:0-35065 GCA_041500265.1 Acidobacteriota bacterium
GGTCGGCGCGTCGGCGGGAAGGGCCACGACGGCGTCGAGATTGCCGTAGCCATCGGTGGTGGGCGTCGCGAAGGCCGAAAGATAGGTCCCGTTGTCGAGACGCATCGTCACGTCCTCGAACCCGTCGAAGTTGCTGCCGATCACGTGGATCTGCTCCCCCGGCACGAACGTGTTCGGTGCGCTGCACGCCGTCGTCCCTTCGGGGGCGACGACCAGGGCGTCGAGCGACGGCGGTTCGTCGAGGGGCGTCCTCGAATCGCTCGCCGCGCCCGACTTGAACGAGCCGGGGTTCTTCGGAAGCCCCGCGTCGTTGACCGGGTTCCCTTGGGCGACCCAGCTCCTCATGTAGCTGGACAAGGTTCTCGCGTACACGTATTGCCCCATCGCCGTCGGGTGGAAGCGGGCGAAGGAGACGACGTTGACGCCGTTGATCCATGGATCGGGAGCGCACGCACCGTGTGTTTGGAACGCCCCCGACACCGGGATGAAGTGCGCCCCGACGGCGGCGGCACTCGCGGCGATCCGCTGGTTCAAGGCGTCGCCGACCGAGTCGAGCCACCGCCTCTCGGACGGCGTGAACGGCGCCATGAGCCCCGTGCAACTGCTGTTGCCGCCGAACATGTGCGGATACCCCAGGACGAAGACCGAGGCGTTCGGGGCCTGCGCCTTGATCGCGGCGTACACCGATGCCACGCGGCTGCCGACGAACGGTAGCGACTCGGAGACGAACTGCTTCAACGACTTGATGCTCCCGTAATACGGGTGGTAGGCGTCGGAATCGCAGGGGGGAGCGATCTGGAAGAAGCACTTCGTCAGGAACTCCGCGAATCCGAGATCGTTCCCGCCGATCGTGATCGTGACCATGTCGGTGTCGGGGTTGACGATGAGCGTGCCCTCGCGCGGCGGGGGATAGAACTTCTGGAGCTGCGGCAGCTCGCCCAGCGCGTTGTTCTGGGGAACGCCCCCGTAGCTGAACGGCAGGACGTTGATCGTCTGGGCGCCGCTGCACGCCAGGAACTCCTCGGGCTTGAGCTGGACCCCCGGGAAGGCGATATTGAATCCGTACGCGCCGGTGGAGCGGTGGCACGTGTCGCCGGGCGTGGCCGAATCGGGGAAGAACGGCTGAACCCCCTCGCCCGATGAATACGAATCCCCGATCGCCACGTACTTCGGAGGACCGAGCGTGATCTTCCAGTTGTCGATGGCGGCGGTGATCGAGTACGCGCCGTACCCGTCGATCTGGCTGTTCGCGCGGAAGAACCCGAACGTCATCGCCGATCCGCTCTCGGAAAAATCAGGGTGCGAGAACGGGTTGGTGTAGCTGGGACACGGCCCGCCGAGAACCTCGATGAAGTCCCCTTCCGTCAGGCCGCCGCGCGCCATGTGATGCCAGTTCTCGTCGGTGCCGGTCGGCCACCCCGGAAGGATGTAGGTATGGCCGTCCTGGTAGATCGCCGGCCCGGTCGCCTGTCCTCCCCCGAACCCATCGATCAGCTTCGCGTCCTCGGAGTAGTCGAACGAAGCGAGCGCGCCGGAGGCCGACGGGTCGTACGTCGCGGTCGTCTTGAATGCGAAGGCGAAGATCGCTCCGCACTGCCCGGGCAGGCTCGTCTGGACGACCAGGTAAGCCCCCGGATTGCCGTCCGGCCCCTGCACGTACGTGGCGGCGGAGCCGCCCGTGCCCGCCGAGACCTGGCTGTAGCTCCAGTCGCTGCTGAAGTCGCCGTCGGAGAATCCGGCCGTCGCGTTCGCTCGGGTCGACGTCCCGAGCGCGATCGCCGCGATCACGAACGTCAGCACCGACCCCCAGCGTGTCCTCTCGGCGTTCATGGCGACCCCCGTGCGAAGGCGAATGCCGTTGCGCGTGCCCGGGATCGTCCGCCCGGCGAGAGGTGGAGTCAAGTGCAGCGGAAGAGGGGCAGGGGGCCTTCTCCCGGATCTACGCTTGCGGCGGGGGCGGAGCTGGAGTGAGACCGTGGCGGAGCATGATCTCTGTCATCTTCGCCCGGTTCGGCGGCCCGCCGGCCGCCGCGTTGATCACTTCGGCGGATTCGCGGAAGTACTGCGGACCGATCGCGGCGGGCGTGATCGCGCAGAGCGCCTTGACGTCCAGGCCGCTGTTGTTGTCGAACCGGTGAACGGCACCGCGCGGAATGCAGAGGGCCTGCCCGGGCCCGACGTCGATCCGCCGGCCGTCGACGGTCCAGGTCAAGGTGCCCTCGATGCCGTAGATCGTCTCTTCGAAGGCATCATGGCTGTGCGCGGGGGCCGCCAGACGCTGCGCGCCCGGGACCGAGAGCTCGAATACGGCGACGCTGCCGGTCGCCTGTTCCCCGCTGACCAGGAAACGCACGGCGAGCGGACCCAGACGGATGGTTTCGTCGGACGGATTGACGCGGACGTCGGTAGGTTGCGGTGCCATGCGGCCTCCTTTATGGTAAAGTTTATTTACTCATGTATAATGTAAATGGAATTTACTAAATGTCAAGACCAAAATCGCTACCCCCGGCGCCGGTGGCCCCGAACGACATGCTGATCGGCGCGCTTTTGCGGGTTCCGGCCCAGGCCATCCATCGCCGGATCATCAACGAGCTCAACGCCTCCGGCTTCGAGGATCTTCGCCAGCCGCATATGGCGGTATTGCAGTTTCCGGGCCCGGACGGCGTTCGCCCTGGAATGCTCGCCGAGCGCGCCGGCATGAGCAAACAGGCCATGAACCAGCTTCTTCGGAGCCTCGAGGCGCTCGGATACCTCGCCCGGTCCGACGCACCCGACCAGGGTCGCGCACGAATCGTCGACATGACCAAACGCGGACGCGCGGCCTACGCGAAAATGCACGACATCCTCCGGGACATCGAGCGCGAATGGCGCGCTGAGCTCGGGCCCAAGGAATTCGCGCAGCTCAAAGAGCTGCTCTCCCGCGTCTGGGACAGCCCGTTGACCCGCTAGCGGCCTCATGAACCCCGTACGATGCGGTCGCTCTCCGTAACCCTCGTCATTCGAAAAGGCAACGAGTCGCGCGCGCGGCATCGCGCGATTCGTCTCGGCCTGTCAGGAACTCAGAAACCCGCGAAGACGGCCGCGCATCACGGGTCTTCGCCGACGCCCTCGTAATACGCTGCGATCCGCGCTCTCGCGCCGGCGCGCGTGTACACGTCGGGACGGCGCGTTTCGATCACGTCGGCGATCACGGCGGCGACCTCTTCGGCGGTCTGTGCACCCGGCAGCGAGCGTGAGTCCGGCCCGCCGTGGCGGGCGTTAAGCCCGAAGTCGGTGCCGACGACGCCGGGTGAGACCAGCGAGAACTGGATGCCCGGATGCGTCTGCTGCACTTCCTCACGGAAGTTCGCCGTGAGCGCATTGAGGAAATGCTTCGCGCCGTTGTACGCCGACCGGATCACCGCGAACGGAATGCGCCCGAGCATCGAGGAGACGTTGATCACGTGGCCCTCTCCACGGTCCTTGAAGTGGGGAAGAATCTCTTGCATGCCGTAGAGCGCCGACTTGACGTTGACTTGGATGATGTCGTCGACGTCCTGATCCGTGAGCTGCGAGGGCACGCGTGAGATCCCCTGCCCGACGTTGTTGACCCAGACGTCGATGCGGCCGAATCGGGCGAGCGACTCCGAGACGATGCGGCGCACCTCCTCGCGTCGGGTAACGTCCGCGACCACGAGATGGGCCCGCTCCCCGCATGCGCCGGCGATCTCCCTGAGCGCCTCCTCCCGGCGCGCCACGAGAACGACGTTGGCGCCGCGCTTGGCAACGGCGTGCGCCAGAGCGGCTCCGATCCCTCCGCTCGCTCCGGTGATGACGATGACTTTGTCGCGCATGCCTCTAATTATGACCCAACCACGTGGTCGTGCTCGCGCAGGCGCGGGTCTATCCCGAGGGCGAGCCCGCGCCTCTCCCGCTTGAACCGGGCAAGACGCTCGGCATCTTCCGCGACGGCGGCAGGCAGGACTTTGATCGCGACCTCGCGATTGAGCTTGGTGTCCTTCGCGCGATACACCTCGCCCATGCCGCCGGCGCCGAGCGGGGCGACGATCTCGTAGGAGCCGAGGCGGTTGCCTGGGAACAGAGCCAAGAGAAGACTCCTTATCTGATGAAGGGCGGTCGAGATTGTAGGGGGAAACGCCGCGCTCCGTGGCAATAACGATCATGAACTCGGACGACAAAAACCGGCGCTGGGCAAACTCCTGCACGCGCCCACATTGGATAGCGGAGCTTGCGGAGGGCCCAGCGATGTTCATGACAAGAAAGCCCGGACACCTCGTCGTCCCCGTGCTGCTCGCGACCGCGTTCCAAGCGCTCATGGTTGGAGCCTGGGCGAACGCCCCATCCACGTCCAAGACCTCTCATGGGACGAGCGCGAAGCCGGCCGCCAGGCACGCCTATCCTGCCAGGGTGCCGAAGAGCCCCATCACGATCAGCCTCACGAGCACCATGCGGCACGGAAATCTCGAGGTGTCGCTCGACGGCGTGCCGGTCTTCAACGAGGAGTTCCAGAAACCGTTCTATGTCATCTCTCAGACCACGACGTGGGATCCTCTCCAGATCACAGCCGGCAAGCACAAGCTCACCGCGAAGGTCATTGGAACGAACGGGAAGACGTGTCTCTCGGGGCTCTACGATCTCGAGGTGTCGCGGAAGAACGGGATCGAGCTGCGCTTCAAGACGAAGGGCGACAAGCTCACGGTCGAGCCGGCGTCCTGATCGGTCGCGCTTCCCCTTAGCCTCGTCGCCGCTACCCGCCGGCTTCCACGAGGTGGATCACCGGCATGTCGCGAAGATGCGCGTCGTCGGCGTCGTCGAGCCGGTTCTGAACCATTATTTTCTTGAGGTCGTCCACGTACGCTTGGCCGCGCTCCGAGTATCGGATCAGCGTGTCGGCCAGCACCACTCCCGAGATCCTTAGGTTGTGCCGGCGCAGCTCGGCGCGCTTCAGGCGAAGATCGCGATAGGCATCGTGCGTGTCCAGGTTGAGGGCGTATGCGTACGCGGCCTCCGCGGTGTTGCCGAACGCCGCGATACGGTGGTCTCCGTGCGCTTCGGTACGCTGCTCCTTCGGCGCTAGGCCTTTTCCCCACGACCATTGGCCAAACAGGGAGTTCCCCTCCGCGGCGAAACGGGAGGTGCCCCAACCGCTCTCGCTCGCCGCCTGCGCGAGCGCGAGGGACGGGGGAACGATGTCGACCCGCAACAGCAAATCAGGGTAATCGTCCGAGTCGAGACGGTCGCCCGCGGATTTGATCAGCTTGTACCGCACGGCCAGGTCCGCCAACCATGCCTGATCCTCGGAGCTCACGCCCTGGCCGAGCGCCAGCCGCTCCGTGATCTCCTTCGCGCGGGCGCGATCCGCAGCGATCACCTCGTTGACCCGCAGGACGATCGGAGCGATGAGCCGGAAGAAGAGCCGCTTCTTGTCCTCGATCGTGATCCCCTTCGCGGAGCGTTCGCGCCACCGGTCCGGGATGTCCGCCATGTAGACACGTGGGACTTCTCGGATCCCGGCTTGCCAGGCTTGCTGCGTGTAGCCGAGCTTCTCGAACAGGGCGAACACGTCCTTGTAGTCGCGGCAGGGGACACGCTCATCCGACGGCGTGACCTGGGCGAGGAGCCGGGCGGTGAGGACGAACACCGCGATCGTTGCCAGCAGAACGAGTATCTTCCGCATTACACCGCGCACCTTACTTGTTCAGGTCGTCGTTCTTCCAGTACTTCGTTCCGGCGATGTCGGCCGAGGCCATCAGCCCCTTGTCGGTCAGCTGATAGATCGCGACCCCGTTCTTGAAGGTGGCAGCCGCGTTCGCGCCCTTGTCCGCGGCGGAGGCTTGCGCCGAGGCGTCGGCCTCCCACCCCTTGTCGACGAAGAGCTTGAGCGCCTGCTCGGTCTCGAAGAGGAAGACCACCTGGTACTTCTGCCCGCCGAGCCCCAGCCCGACCCCCGCGGTGCCCATCTTCATGTAGACGCGCTTGCCGGATTTCGGCACCGCCACCCCGTTTCCCCCTCCGCCGCTGACAATCACCGCGACCTTGACGTTCTCGAACGCCGCGTAGCCCACGGCCTTGTCGTAGAGCCCCTTCGCCGCGGGGCTCTTGGCGAGGACCTGCTTCAAGGCCTTCGAGGCCATCGCGTCGATGTCGCCACGCTTCTTGGCGTCCTTGTCGCTCGTCTCCGCGGCGAGCGCGGAGCCTGCGACGAGCACGAGCGCGAGGCTCACGAGGACCGCCATCCAACCCTTGGCGTTTCGAATCATGAGAACCTCCCGGGAATAGCGCCATACGCGAACCCAGCGACGCACCGTGTGCCGCCGCTGGAGATGGAGTGTATCGACGTTGGCGGGACCGCATCTCGAAGAGAAGCGGAGCCATATCCTCCGTTGAGAGGAAATGCCTTGCCACGAGTGGTCTTCCGAGAGTAGAAAAAGGAGTTGCTTCGACTCTTCTGTCACGTCAGCAAGGAGGCGTTCCGGCGATGGCGAGGTTCCTGATCGAACTACCCCATGAGGCTGACCAGAAGGCATGCGCTCGCTTCGTGAAGCTCACCCTGACGTCCGGCTCCCATTTCCTGACGCACGCCGAATGGGGGTGCAAGGACGGTGAGCACAGTGCGTGGATCATCGTGGATGTGGACAGCAAAGACGAGGCGCGGTCCATTCTTCCCCCTCCCTTCCGGGCTCAAGCCAAGATCGTCGCGCTGAACAGCTTCACGGTGCAGCAGGTCGAGGGGATGATCGGTAGCGATACACACTAGGCGCGCCGCGGACGCGGCGATTTCCCACCTACCGCGATAGACTCCGCGAATGTCGCTCGCCGCAGGCACGAAGCTAGGCCCCTACGAGATCGTCGCCCCGCTCGGCGCGGGCGGCATGGGCGAGGTCTATCGAGCGCGCGACACGCGGTTGGGCCGCGACGTGGCGGTCAAGGTGCTCCCGGAGCACCTGTCGTCCAACCCCGAGATTCGCGCGCGCTTCGAGCGCGAGGCGAGGGCGGTCTCGTCGCTCAATCATCCCCACATCTGCACGCTTCACGACGTCGGCCGCGAAGGCCCCACCGACTACCTCGTGATGGAGCTGGTCGAAGGGGAAACGCTCGCGCAGCGATTGACCAGGGGGCCGCTGCCGCCGGCCGACGTGCTGAAGGTCGGCGCGCAGATCGCGGACGCACTCGATCGCGCCCACCGCGCGGGAGTGACGCACCGCGACCTGAAGCCCGGAAACGTGATGCTGACGAAGTCCGGCGCGAAGCTCATGGACTTCGGGCTCGCCCGCGCGACGGGACTTGGGGCTCCGAGCGAGCTGACCAGCTCGCCGACGGTGGCGGCGCCGTTGACCGCGGAGGGCACGATCCTCGGGACGTTCCAGTACATGGCTCCGGAGCAGCTCGAGGGACACGAGTCGGACGCGCGCGCCGACCTGTGGGCGCTCGGATGCGTGCTCTACGAGATGGCGACGGGGAAGCGCGCCTTCGAAGGTGCGACGCAGGCGAGCCTGATCTCGTCGATCATGCGCGACCAGCCGCGCGCGATGAGCGAGCTGAGCCGGCTGACGCCGAAACGGCTCGAGCGCGTGGTGAAGCAGTGCCTCGCCAAGGACCCCGACGAACGCTGGCAGAGCGCGCGGGACGTCGTGCACGAGCTCACCTGGATCGCGGAGGAGGGATCGAAGCCCGACGCGACCGCGGCTGGAGGTGCCGCGACGCCGCGACGAGCGGGTTACCGGCTCGCGGTCGCCGCCGCCCTCATCCTCGCCGCCGTCGTGGGCGGGGCGGCATTCATCGCAGGATCGCGCCAACAGCGTGGAACCGGTCCGGCGACGCCCGAGTTCCGGCAGATCAGCTACGTGCAGCAGACCGTCTTCAACGCGCGCTTCGCCCCGGACGGACGGTCGGTCATCTTCAGCGGCGCGCTGGAAGGAACCGTTCCGGAGCTTTTCCAGATTCAGGCGGAGTTTCCCGAGCCGCGGGCGCTGGGCCTACGCGACGTGCAGCTGCTGTCGATTTCGTCTCGCGGCGAGATGGCGGTTCTCACCGACGCCAGGTTCGAGGGGGCGCACCGCATCTTCACCGGCACCCTCGCCACGCTTCCCATCGGGAGCGAAGCCCCGCGGGCGGTGCTGGAAGAGGTTCGGGACGCGGACTGGTCACCCGACGGCAGCAAGCTCGCGATCATTCGCAACGTGGGCGGGGTCGATCGCCTGGAATTCCCGATCGGGACCTCGCTCTACCAGGCCCCCGGCTACTTGAGCGATCCGCGCGTCTCGCCGGCGGGCGACCGGATCGCGTTCTTCGAGCATCCGGTGAGGTGGGACGACAGGGGGAAAGTCGTGGTCGTCGACCTCAAGGGACGTGCGTTCGTTCTCGCGGAAGGGTTCGAGTCGATCGAAGGACTCGCCTGGGATGCCGCCGGCGAACGTGTGCTCTTTGCCGCGACCCGCGCGGGAAGCTCGGCGTTCAGCGTTTTCACCGCGACGCTGGGCGGACGTCTGAGCGTCGCCCTCCCGAGCCCGAGCGGGCTCGCGTTCTACGATGCGCGATCCGATGGTCGCTGGCTCCTGGCCAGGGAGGACATGCGTAATGAGGTCCGGGTCCTGGCCCCCGGCGCCAAGGAAGAGCGCGACCTGTCGTGGCTCGACTTCGGCGATCAGCCGTCTCTCTCTCCCGACGGCAAGACGCTCTTGTTCACCGAGCAGGGGGAGGCGGCCGGTCCGTACTACGCGGTCTGCATGCGCCGAACGGACGGGTCGCCGGTCGTGCGGCTCGGCGACGGCGGCTCGCGCGGATTCTCACCGGACGGGAAGTGGGCGCTCGCGCTCGTTCATTCCTCGCCGCCCAAGCTGATGCGGTATCCCACCGGAGCGGGCGTGCAGCGGGAGATCGGCCCGGGCGCTTTCGCGAGCGTTCTGAGCGCCACGTGGTTCCCCGACGGCACGAAGATCCTCGTCTGCGGCAGCCGCGCCGCAGAGCCATCGCGCTGCTTCGCCCTCGACCTCGACGGCGGACTGCCGCGGCCCGTGACGCCGGAAGGGACCTCGGATGGCTGGGTTTCCCCCGATGGCAAGACGGCCCTCGCGCTCAGCCCGTCGGGGAAGTACGTCCTCTATCCGCTCGACGGCTCGGCGCCCCGGCCCGTACCGCCCATGACGCCCCGAGATCGGATCCTGGGTTGGAGCTCCGACGGCCGCTCGATTGTGGTGGGGGCGCTGTCGAGCGTGCCAGCGCGCGTGGAGAAGCTGGCGCTCGCCACCGGGGCGCGCACTCCGGTCGTCGATCTCGCTCCCGCCGATCGGTCCGGCGCGCTGTTCATCTACTGGGCCGGCTTCTCCGACGACGAACGCTCCTACGCCTACAGCCTCGTCCGGAATCATTCCTATCTCTATGAGGTGGCGCCGGGGCGGTGAGCCCCCGTCCTGAATTCGCCTTCCGCAGTGTGGCCACCGTTCGCGCCGGCCGGCGAGCCGGTTTCGCATTGGATCGATTGAAGGTCGGCGTCCACGCGCTCGGCTACGTCGCAGCCACGACGAAGGAAGCCGCCGACGACTTCGATCCCGGATACGCCCGCGCTGAGGAGCTAGCGCCGCGGGAGCGGCTCGAGTCGGGGATGGATCCGCATTCGCCGGGCACGCGGGTGCCGTGAGACAATCACGTCGGAATCGATCCCGCGGTCTCGGGATCGGGGAGTCCTGGGATGCCAGCGAGGACGGCAAATGCGGTGGTTGCAGTGAATCGACGCTTGCTCATTCTCGGCGGAGTGCTCTGCGCCGGATGCGCACTTCTCGCCGCCGACCCGCCGGCGGAGCGACACTTCGATTTCACTTATACGGCGACGCTCCACAACATCCCCAAGGGGGCGAAGAAGGTCGCGGTGTGGATTCCGTACCCGGGAACCGACGACCACCAAGAAATATCGGACATTCGGGTGAACTGCCCGTACCCGACGCGCGTGACCAAGGACCCGGAATACGGAAATAGCTCCCTCTACGTCGAGGTCGATAACCCCAAGGAGCCCTCGCTCGACGTGGAGATCTCCTTCAACGTGAAACGCGAAGAATACGTGCGCCGGGATTTCGACAAGACGGGAGTTGCCGCACTGCCGGCGAACGTCACCTCCGCGCACGATCTTCGGGCCGACCGCTTCGTCCCCCTGAACGATCGAATCCGGACACTCGCGACCGAGGTGACCGCCGGGAAGGCCGACGATCTCGGCAAGGCGCGCGCGATCTACGACTACGTGGTCGGAACCATGAAGTACGACAAGTCGGGCACCGGCTGGGGCAACGGCGACATCCTGTGGGCGTGCGACGCCAAGCGCGGGAATTGCACCGACTTTCATGCGTTGTTCATCGGCCTCTGCCGTTCCGTCGGCATCCCCGCGCGATTCTCCATCGGCTTCCCGCTTCCCGAGGCTCGTGGCGGCGGGGAGATCCCCGGCTACCACTGCTGGGCGGAGTTCTTTCTCAAGGGATACGGCTGGGTGCCGGTCGACGCCTCGGAGGCCGCGAAGCACCCAGAGAAGAAGGGGTACTTCTTCGGCGCCAACGACGAGAACCGCGTCCAGCTCAGCCGTGGGCGCGACATCGTCCTGGTTCCGAAACAGGCGGGGCCCCCGCTCAACTACTTCATCTACCCCTACGCCGAAGTGGACGGAACTCCGTTTCAAGACGTCACCAAGAAGTTCACCTTCCGAGACCACGACGGGGGGCAAGGCTAGGAGCCCGACCGCAACAACCGGACCCGTGCCGAAGATCGGCCGGGAAGGAGGATTGGAATGAGAGCGAAGGTACTGCAAGGAATCATCGTCGGCATCGCGTCCTGCCTGCTGCTGCCGACCGCCCCGCTCGCCCAAGAACACCCCTCGGAGCATCCGAAGAGCGCCGAGCACCCGAAGGGCAAGGCCGCGGGAGTATCGAAGGAGGACCTGGGGGCGGCGATCGAGGCCTACATCGCGGGCGAGACGGCGAAAGGCGGCGGCGCCTGGAAGATCGAGGACCCCGAAGAAAAGACGACCTTGATGCTGACCCTCGACCACGTTCACAAGGACAAGTTGGCTTCGACGGCCAAGAATACCTACTTCGCGTGCGCCGACCTCAAGAACTCCGATGGCCACCTGTATGACTTGGACGTCTTCATGATGGGGCCCGACAAGGATCACCTGAAGGTGACCGAGGTGACGGTGCACAAGAAGGACGGACTCGAGAGATACACGTGGATGCAGAAGGACGGCGTCTGGAAGAAGGAGCCGGCGAAAAAGTCCTAGCTCTACCAGAGCCTGGAAAGCGGGTAGAAGAATCGACGCACGACGCCCCGCGGGAACGCGCTCATTCCCTGGAATCCGAGCCCGCGGGGCTGTTGTTCCGGCGATGCGTCGCGGCTCGGCCAGTGCGCCGTGCCGAACAGCCAGTCCCACGCGCTGAGAACGATGCCGAAGTTCACGCCGCTCGGCCGATCGGCCGGCCACTCAAGGTCGTGGTGCCAGACGTGCATGCGGGGTGAATTGATCAGGAAACGCAGGGGTCCCCACGAGATGTTCAGGTTCGCGTGGTTCAGGTGCCCCACGAGGGTCGATACCACCGCGATCGCAAGGACGACGTCAGCCCTCGCGCCGAGGACCACCAGCGGCAGATAGGTGATGCCCTGGTAGACCACGATCTCCATCCAGTGGAAGCGGAAGTTGCCGATCCAGTCCAGCTCCTCGATCGAGTGGTGCACCTTGTGGAACTCCCAGAGCCAGGGCACGCGATGCAAGAGGTTGTGGACACACCATTCGAGGAAGTCCTTGAAAACGAGGAACGCCAGGAACTGGACCCACCATGGCCATGCCGCGATCAAGCGGACCGACTGGGCCCGCTCGATCACGGGCATGGACCACGTGAACAGGAACGCGGCCACGCGCGCCACGAGAATGCCCGCGAAGTGCCCGTTGAAGAACAGCCAGAACACGTCCTGGCCGAAGTGGCGCCGCAGCATTCTCTGCTCCGCACGCCACGGTCGAATCCGTTCGAGGGTCGCGCAGAACGCGGATACGACGAGGAGCCAGAAGAAATAGCCGCGCGTATCCCAGATCACTTGCAGCACTCAGACACCCCTCCTCGGCGCCTACTCTCGACGATGGCAGCGCCGTTTTCCACCAGAGTGTCCCTACCCCTCGTAGAATGTGGTTCCTAGCCCGGACATCGCGCCGCACGATGAGCCTTTCGCGTGGCGAACGGGGAGCCCGGAAAAGGAGGAGGATCATGCCGGGCGGGGCGACCCGCTTCGACTACCAGAGCTTCGATCCCCGGACGAAGACGCTCTACATCTCCCCCATGGGTGATGGCGAGCTCGTCGTGTTCAACAGGCAGAATCGAACGGTGATCGCCCACCTACCGGACTTTCCGAGCGTCACCGGTGTGTTGGCGGTTCCTGAGCTGCATCGTGTGCTCGCCAGCATTGCCGGCAACCACGAGGTCGCGATCGGCGGCCCGCTCACTTCCTCCAGATGAACGTGGCCAGGAACGTCCGGGCGGGTAGCAGGTAGTACTGCGCGTCGCCCAGCTCGCTTTCGGAGACCGGATCGCGCGAATTGTGCAGGTTCACGCCGTCGACCCGGATCTCCGAATGTACGAAGCGGTATCCGATGCCGGCGGACCAGGTCGTGTAGGGATCCGCGAGAGCCGTGTTCCTCTTGTTCAGGTATCGGCTCCCGACGTACTGGCCGATGACGTTCGCGTTCCACCCCTTGACCGGGAGGTAGAGCAGCCCGAGGCTCGCGAGGTGCTGGGGCACCATCTCGATGCGGTTTCCCCGAAGCTGTTGCGGCTGGGGGTCCCCGAAGTCCGCGAGATAGTCCCCGAACTTGGAGTCGTGGTAGGCGTACGAGCCCTGGACGCGCAGGTCGTGAGCGAACGACCACGAGGCCTCCGCCTCGACGCCGTCGAAATTCTCCTCTCCCACGTTCTCGAGCGCGGGCAGGCCGTTCACCTGGGTCGCGACGACGACGTTCCTGAAGTTCATGTGGTAGCCGGACACTTCCCAGGTGAGATGACCCGTGAGGTTCATTCCCTTGAGGCCGCCCTCGATCATGTCGGCGTCCTCGGGCTCGAGGAGATCCCCCTCGGCCTCCGGGCCGAAATCGATCGCCGCGGGCTTGAACGCGTTGCGGTAGTCGGCGAAGAGCCACAGGGAGTCGCCGGTCTTCTCCCACGCGCGGAAGCTCACGCCGACCGATCCGCTTCCCCGCGTGTCGCTCCGCGAGTCCGACCCCCCGGGGTCGGCGCCGCTCCCGTCGTCGCCCGGTCGGACCTCCGCGGAGCGCGACTCGTGGGTCAGGTTCAGACGCACACCGGCTTCGACCCGGACACGCGGGACCGGCGTCCAGATCGCCTGCGCGTAGAGACCCGCGAAGCTTCTCGTGTCCTCGAGATGGGGACGCTCGTCGATCTGAATCGTCGCGGACGACGGAACGCCCGAGCCGTCGAGGTTGGCGTGGTACTCGAAGTTCTCGCTGTCCATCGTCCCGTTGCCGTAGAGCTCGTCGACGCCGAAGACGCAATCGACCTTGTCTGCGAAGCGCTTCGCGAAGTGGGCGTCGAAATAGACGTCGTTCTGGTCGATCGTCTGGCGGAAGCCGTCGGCGTTCGACACGTCCGGCGGGACGTCGAAATCCGCCCTCAGGAAGCCCTTGATGTTCTTCCTTTCGGACCGTGTCGCCGATAGGGTCGTCGTCCAATCGCCGCCCCACGCTTTCCATGAGTAACCGAGCACCAGGTGATAGCGGTCCTCGTCCTGCTTCGCATCGCTCGGGTTGTGGTTGGCGTCGATCGGGATCAGCGTCGTGAGCGAGGTTCCCACGCGAGGGAAAGGCGACGCCGGGTCCTGATTCACGATCGCCGTGTCGAAATCCAGATGGAGCTTGCCCGCGCCTAGTTCCGCGTCGCCGCGGTACAGCAGGTGGGCGCGATCGACGTTCGTTCGGTCGTCCTGGTACCCGGTCTTGTCGTAGCCTGCGGAGATCGAATGATGCCAAGCCCCGGAGGACGGCAGCATCGAGAATCCGTTCGCGCCGAACGAGCCGAAGCTGCCGCCCGAGGCGCGCACCTCGACCGGCGTGGTCGCGGGGGCGCGGTGGATGACGTGGATGACCCCGACGAACGACGTGGCTCCGTAGAGCACGGGCGCCGAGCCGCGGACGACCTCGATTCGATCGACGTTCGTCATGTCGAGGGTCGCGAGCGCCGGGTTGAACGCTCCACCCCAGGGGACGTCGTCGACGACCAGCAGGAACGCGTCGAATTCGCGCAGGCCCATCATCTCCGGCACCGAGCTCGCCGGTCCGGCGTCGCCCCCCGGCGCGACGCTCACCCCCATCACGAGGGCGAGCGCGTCGCCCAGCGTGCGGGCCTGGCGTCGATCGAGCTCCTCTCCCGACACGATCTGGACGGATGCCGGAATCTCGATCGGCTTCTCGGGGAGCCGCGTTGCGGTCACCTCGACCGTTTCCTGGGCCGACGGCACGGCCTTCGGATCCTCGCCACGCGCCGCGAGGCTCGACGCGAGGCACAGACAGATTCCCATGGCGACGCTACGACCATCCAGGTGACGCACCGCGATTCCTCCCCGGCTCTTCATTCGGCGTTTCCGGCCGAAGAGTCTGCAGAAGGCGCGGGTCTACTACCAGGGTTCGTAGATGCCGGGCATTAGCTCAGAAGGCGGACCACGGCTTCGAGCGCGCGGTGCACCGGGTGGAGCGCTCCGAGGGCGGCGGCCGCGGGGCCGAGCAAACCCCCTGCGACGAGCAGCAGTCGGCCGGAGTGGAACCATCGGCCTCGGCGTTCGAGCGGCCCAGGAGAGGACGGCTCGAGCAGGCGCGAGACGCGTTCGGCGACCCCGCCCCCCCGATACAGCGTCGTCAGCGGGAGCGCGCGCGGACGAGCGGATCCGGCGAGCCTGGCGACCCGGATGAGGGCGGAGGCCAGGTCCAGGGACCGCGCGCCCCCCGGGGCCGCGGCATGGCCGTCCGCCGCCTGCTCGGCGGCTTCCGCCCAGAGCCGTTCGATTTCGGCTCCCAGGGGCATGAGCGCGAAGAGGTCGGGACAGGCGCGAAGCAGCACGCGCTTCCACGTGTCGCCGCGCCGGAGGTGCCCCGACTCGTGGGCGACGATCGCGGCCAGCTCGGCGCGCGTGCAGTGCCGGAGCACCGTGCTCGACACGTAGAGGCGCGGCCGGAACCACCCGGCGATGGCCACGAGCGGAAACGGCTCGTCGAGGCTGAAGGCGGGGAGCGCAATCCCCGAAAGTCGAATGGGGCGCGCTTGGCGGGCCCATCCACGAACGAGGCGCCTCGTCGCGAGGAGCGCGAGAGCTGCCCGCGCCAATCCCGCGGCGACGACGATCCCGGACAGGGCCGCGAGAATCGCCAGCCCCGCCCCGACCCGCTCGCCGCTCCGCTCCGGCTCGAGCCACAAGAAGGAGGGAAGAACGAGCCCCAGGGCGACGAAGATCCCGAAGGTCGCGGGCAGGAGGCGAAGCGCGAACAACCGTGTCGAGCGCGCGTCAGGGTCCAAGGTTTTGCGACCGGCGCGAAGGAGCACGGCGGCAAGGGGCGATGCCAGCACGATCCCGGCCAGGTACCCGAGCAGGGTGAGGCAGACGGCCAGCGT
This sequence comes from Acidobacteriota bacterium, assembly GCA_041500265.1. Classification (GTDB taxonomy): domain Bacteria; phylum Acidobacteriota; class Polarisedimenticolia; order Polarisedimenticolales; family DASRJG01; genus DASRJG01. The sequence goes on from JBGQLU010000021.1 coordinate 15,639, forward strand.
GGCGAGCGTCATCGCTCGTCCTCGCTGCCGCGCAGCGCGCGGCGACGGGCGCGCACCGCTTCCTCGAGCTGGTCGAGGGCGAGCTCGTCGCGAACGCTGACGGCATCGACGAAGCTCGTCACAAGGGGACGAAGGGCCGCCGGGCTGGAAAGCGACGCCACGACGGCGTCGAGGGTTTCCGCGGCGAGGGAACCTTCCAGCTCGTCGCGGCTCGCCATGGGAGCGTACCGGAACCCACGACCGGATCGCCCTCGAGTCAGAACCCCCTTCTTGTAGAGCCGGTCGAGGGTCGTCATCAGCGTCGTGTACGCGACACCGGGAAAACCGTCCAGCAGATCCCGAACGCTGCCGTCCCCTCCTCGAGACCAGAGCGCCTCCAGGACCCGTATCTCGAGGGGCCCGAAGACGGAGGCAAGAGATCGCGCGCGGATCATCGCAGCAAAATACGCCAAGTGTCGTCTTGCGACTACAGGATTCGGGAGCCGGGTCGCGTCAGTCGTCGCCCGTTCGAAACCGCACGGTGACGCGCGTTCCGCCCGCCTCCCCGCGGTTCCACGCGATGGTGCCGCCCATCTCCGCCACCCGGGTCTTCATCGCCTCGATCCCCAGGCCGCGCCGCACCGAAGGGACCGCGGGATTGTCGGAAATCCCGCGCCCGTCGTCCTCGACCTCGAGTCGCCAGCCCGGCCCCTCGCGCACCAGGCGCAGCGTGACGACCGACGCCCCCGCATGGCGTGCGGCGTTGTGGAGCGCTTCGTAGACGACGAGGTGGAGGTTGCGTCGAACGACGAGCGACAGCGCCTCGCGCGGGACCGGGTCGGGCGCTTCGAACGCGATCCTCGGCCGCCCGGAGGAGAATAACGGCCGCGCGCGATCGAGCAGCTGATCCCAGAGCGCGTCGAGCGAGCCCGACGAGGTGCGAAGCGACCACACGATGTCGCCGAGCGAGCGGCCCAGCTCTTGCGCGACCGCGGCGATTCGCGCCGTGACGTCGTCTCGCCGGTCCTCGGAAACGTCGGGTCGTCCCGCGATCCCCGCGAGCACCGCGATCGTCCCCAAGCCGGATCCGACCTCGTCGTGGAGATCCATCGCGATCCGGGTCCGCTGCCTTTCTCTCGCGAGCCGCCGCCGGGCCCTCCATCGATACCCGAGGTGTCCGGCCAGCGCCGTTCCGAGCACGGCGCCTCCCAGGACCAACGGCTGAGCGAACCACGGCCTCGAGACCCGGAACGAAAGGTGCGCCGACGGTTGCGACCATCGCGATCCGTCCAGGCTTGCGGCGACTTCGAGGTCGTATCGGCCCGGCGGCAGGTCCACGAAGGTGAAGTGGCCGTCGACCTGGTCCGCGGACCACGGGTCCTCGCCGTGGAGGCGCATGCGATACCGCACGGCTCCCGGGTCCCGGTAGGTGAGCGCCGCGAAATGCGTCTCCAGCCGGTTGCGGCGATACGGCAGGCGAGACGGCGCGGTCGCGTCGAGGGGCGCCCCGTTGACGGACCCCTCGAAGAGCTCGACACCGGGAGGATCGGCCCGGCGGCGGCGGATCTCGGCGGGGATCCTCTGGATCCCGACGTCGGTCCCCAGCCACAACGTTCCGTCGGCATCCTCCTCGATGGCGACGACGTTCAGCGTGAGGAGGCCGTTCCACGCGGTAGGCCGTTCCAGAACCTCCCAGCCGTCCGGAAGATCCGGCCGCTCGGCGACGCGGACGACGATGCCCTGGCCGACGAGCCAGACGCCCCCCGAAGGCGAAGGCGTGATGGCGCTCACCCAGTTCACGCCCAGCCGCTTCGATCCGGGAATCGTCTCCCACGTTCCGCCCGCGCGGCGGCGGATCGAGCCCGTGAACGCGGTCAGCGCCCACACGTCGCCGCTGGGCATGCCCTGGAGGTCGATGACGTCGTGCCCGTCCGGAATCCGCTCGCACGTCCAAGACACCGTGCTCCCCGAGAGGACCTCCCGCGCCGGCGCGCCGCACATCGTCGCACCTCTCGCCAGCCACAGCGTGCCGTCGCCCGCCTCGGCCGCGAACGAGAGCCGGACGTCGTCGTCGAAGTGGAGGGGCACGAGACGGGGGCGGCCTTCGCCGGGCTGCACCGTCCACAGATCGTGGTCCCTGGATACGATCCAGCGCCGCGAGCTCCCGCCGTCGCCGCAGCCGTGCGGCTCCCAATCGCCCGCGACGCTGGGACCCAGCGAACCGTCGGGGTCGAGGCGCAGGATGCCTTCACCACCGGCCGTCCAGACGCGATCCGAGCCGTCGCGGCACAGGGTCGTGTAATGAGGCCTCCCGGCCTCCGTGAACGACACCGGGCCGGGGGCGTCGGACAGGAACGCGAGCGTTCCCCAGAACGTTCCCCACACGCCGCGAGCGGTTCGTGCGATGTCGCGCGTCACGCCGGCGCGCGCCGGCGCGACCGCGTAAACGTCGGGCTCCGGAATCTGGACGAGCCCTCGGGCCGTGGCCATCCACAAGCTGCCTTCGCGATCCACGACGAGATGCCCGCACGTCGGGATCGCAGGCGAGGCGATTCTGTCCTGAGGCTGATAACCGCGTCCGAGGGCTTGCAGGCCCACGTCCATCGCGACCCAGAGCTTGTCCCCCCGCTCCACGATCGAGATGAGCCGCGCGCCGCGTTCCTCGTAGACGGCTCGGGCCCTCCCGCCGGTTACCTCGAACAGCCGGGTCGTGATGGGGCCCGGGTTCTGATTGGCTCCGACCACGAGCGTGCCGTCGGCGCGCTCGACCACCTGCAGCGCCCGCTCGACGGGAGCGACCGGGCGGATCGACCCGTCCGCCGCCGCGGCCCAGACCATCGACGCCGAGGCCACGTAGACGCGACCGTTCCGGCCGGGGCGTACCAGCCGGGGCGGATCGCCCGGCGTGGAGTGGATCTCGAGCGCGCGCCACGCGCGGTCCGGCCCGAGGCGCTCGACGGTCCCGTCGCGCACGCGCCAAGGCGTGCCGTCGGTGGCTACCGCGACCGAAAGGGAGCCCGGCTCGCTCGCGGAGGCCTCCGCGTCCAACCGCACGAGCCCCTCGGCGGTCGCCTCGAACGTCGCTCCGGAGCTCGCATACACGACCACCCGGCCGGCCGCCGTTCCGCCGGGAGCGACCCCGATCGCGTCGGACACGCGGTGGGCCCGCGTGCCGTCGAACCGGTAGAGCCCCGAGGTGGTGGTGAGCCACAGGAACCCGCGCCGGTCCTGCTCTACGCCGCCGGCGTAGCTCCACGGGAACCCGTTGGTCCAGTCGTACACCCGGACCAGCCGCTGAATTCGGGGTTCGCCGCCGGAGGCGGCGACGGCCGCCGAGGTCGCCACGGCCAGGACGGCGAGGGCCACGCTTCGCTGGGGACGCACCGCGCGAGTCTACGGCGGATTCCGATGACGGGAGATCAGCAAAGCGGCGTTCCGCCGCGCCTCACCGCTCCGGGACGGATTTCGCCGGCTTGATCGCGATCACCTCTTGGCGCGTCCCATCACCGCTGTCCTGAAGGGTCAACTTGAACGTCCGGCCGATCGGGATTTCGTCGAGCTTGTCGGCGAGCTTGCCGGCGGCAGGGAGACTCTGGGACGAACCCGTTCCGTCGTCCGTGCGGATCACTTTCGCCTGCAGGTCGACGGCGACGACCCTCGCCACCAACTCGTGGGTCTTCGGCGCGTCCTTCGCCGACGTGGGTCCGGACGCAGCGACGAACCCCGCAGCCATCAGCCCTGCAAACAGCCCGATTTCACGGAGAGTCATGACACCTCCCGGCCCAGGGGACACCCACCGAATTTAGGAGCGGAAAAGGTGGTTGTCGAGCAGGAAAAATTCCGGAGGCGCCGGGCGTGCCGCCGGCGCCTCCTCAGGCGACGGCGAACACGCGCCACGGCTCGGGGATTCCGGCGAGCTCGCGTAAACCGCGGTCGGCAAAGGTCAGGCCGGATCCCGCGCACAGCTCGCGAACGGTGCTCGTCGTGAGGACTTCGCCGCCCGAGGCCTCTCCGACCACGCGCGCCGCGACGTGCATCGCGATGCCGCCCGCGTCCTCTCCCATCATCTCGACCTCTCCCGTGTGGAGCCCCGCCCGGACGGAGATCTCGGGCGCCCCCGGATCGGCGGCGATCGCCTGAGCGCACCGGACGGCGCGACCGGGACCGTCGAACAGCGCGAGCGCTCCGTCCCCGACGAACTTGACCAGGCGTCCCCGATGGGCCCGCACGTGGCGGTCGACGGCGGCGTGATGACTCTGGAGGCGCTCGCGCCAGGATCTGTCGCCGAGGCGCGCGGCGAGCGCGGTCGAGCCGACGATGTCGGTGAAGAGGATCGTCGCGAGGATCCGGTCGGCGTCGGCGTGCCCGCGAACCCCGGTCATGACGGCGCGAATCTCGTCAACGACAGGTCCGCGATCGCCGGCGTACACGAGGTGGTCGGCGCCGGGAAAGATCGCGAGCCGAGCCTCGGGGATCTTCGAGGCGATGTAGCGGGCCTCCTCGACGTTCGCGTCGGCGTCCCTCTCGCGATGCATCACGACGGTGGGCACCCGGATCGCCGGAAGGACGTGGCGCACGTCGATCTCGGTGTTCAGTCGCGCAAGGGCCAGGGCGCCCTGGGGGCCGGCGCTCATGCGGAAGTACGTCGCGAGGCGGCGGCGCGCCACGGGATCGCGATCCATGCTGGGCGCGATCGTGCTGATGTCCATCGAGTCGTGCCAGTGGTGCTCGATGGCGTCGAAGAATGCTTGCCGCTGCTCGGGGCTCGGGGCCCAGGGGTAGTCGGGCTGGGGCTTCCGGCAGGCGAAGGCGCCGAAGAGCAGAAGCGACCGTACACGTTCGGGGAAGGTCGCCGCGAACAGCACGGCCATGGATCCCCCCTCGGACACGCCCAGGACGTGCGCGGCGCGGATGGAGGATGCGTCCATCACCGCGCGGAGGTCATCCATCCGCTCCTCGAGGGTCGCTGCGCCGACGTTGCGGTCGGACAGCCCGGTGCCGCGCTTGTCGAAGATCGTCACCCGCGCGAACCGCGCGAGCTCCTCGTGGAAGCGAGCCCGCTCCGGAACTTCCCAGCCGTACTCCACGTTGGTGACCCAGCCGGGACAGATGACGAGATCGGGACCATCCCCGAAGGTCTGGTAGGCGACGGCAATACCGTCGCACTTGGCGAAGCGGATCTCCGGTCGCACGGCGCCATCATAGCGAACCGGACCCTTCGCCTATTTCCTCTCGCCCTGCTTTTCACGCAGCCGCGATTTCAGCCGCGTCGCCCAGCCCAGGGACACGGCGATCTCGCGCCGCTCCGAAGCCCATTTCGGCGGCCGCGAGAACAGGAACCGGTCGTGAACGGGGTCGTAGTCGTAGTCGCGGAGCGTGCTCTCGAGCGGCGTCGGAGGGACTTCGAACAGCGGCTCGGCCTGGCCGAGCGAGAGCTCGTCGCCGTGCGCGGCGAGGGGCATGCGCATCAGGGTTTCCCCGATGACGAAGAACAGCTCCCGCCCGTCCCGTCCCCAGCGGACGCCGCCGCCCTGGTTGTTGGTGAGCTGCCAGCTTCCTCCGCTCCCGTCCAGCCGCCGCACGCAGACCTCCTCGCGGCGCGACTTGTTGGTCACGTAGGCGAGCCACGTCCCATCGGGCGACACCGTGCCGGCCATCTCGTAGCCGTCGCCTTCGGCGGTGAGCGCTCGTGGCGCGGCCGCACCGTCCACGACGGCCAGGTGCAGCCGGCCGTCGCGCTTCCCGAAGTCGCAGTAGAGCGCCGCGCGACCGTCGGGCGTGAGGCCCGTGACGAACACGGGATTCGAGGCCTTCGCGATCTCGCGTTCGCCGCCGGCTCCGTCGAGCCGGCGCACGACGATCGAGCTGATTCCTTCGTCGTTGACGCGCGAGTACACGATCCGGGCGCCGTCGGGGAGCCAGACGCCGAGGCCGCTCTTGCCCCCGTTGGTCAGCCGGTTCATGCCGCCGGTGCGGAGGTCGGCGAGCCACAGGTCGGAGTTCCCGCCTCCGGACCCGGACTGGACGAGGGCCTTGGCGCCGTCGGGAGAGATGCGGAAGCCCAGATGCGGTCCTGCGGGAATCCCCGTCGGCGTCGGGCGGCCCGACCGGTCGAACCAGACCGCGTCGCGTGTTTGCTCCGGCTCTCCCCCCGGAATCCACGCGAGGGTTCCGTCGTCGGCGACGCTGAAATAGGAGGCCCCGCTGGACGCGTCGCCGCTCACGCCGGCGAGCACCGGCACCGGGTCCGTGATCGGGCGCGGGTCGCGCGGGTCGATGGGAGCGGCGTAGAGGTCGCTGCCCCGGGCCAACACCAGGGTCCCGCCCGTCGCCCAGACGGCGCGGCGCGCGCCCTTGTACAGGTGACGACGCTCGCCGGTCTTGACGGAGACGGCGTCGATGCTCGCATCGTCGTAGGCGCCGGGATTGTCCACGGTTTGCACCGTGAACACCACCCACGGCCCCCCGTCGAGAGCGCACGGAAAGCGGTGGGTCCGCTCGCGTTTGCCGGCATCGAGCGTGGTCACGGCGACCGGGGTGCCGCCGCTCTCCGGGATACGGTAGAGCGGCTCGGTCGTCTCGCGCGAGTACACGATCGTGCCGTCGTCGAGCCAGGTGCCGAGCCTGTCCTGCAGAGCGTCCCCGAGCTCGACCGGCGTGCCGCCCTGCACGGAGACCTTGCGCATCTTGCGGCTGTCGAAGAACCCGATCCATTGCCCGTCGCGCGAGAAGAACAGGTTGCGAGCGCCGTCCGTGCCGGCGAGCTCGACGTCTTCGCGGGTGTCGAGCCGGCGAACCCGCAGCTTGACGACACCGTCGGCGCGCGTCGTGTAGGCGATCGATCGGCCATCGGGCGCGATCGCCATCGGGTGATAGCTGAGATCGGTCTCCACGTGAATCCCGCCCGCGGGCACGATGGAGAGCTCGGTCGCGGACGGGGTGGGCGCCGGCCTTCGCCACGGAGCGAACGCGAGCGCGACCGCCGCGACCGTCGCGGCCGCGGCAACGATCCACGGGAGGATGGCGACACGGCGTGCAGGCGCCCGTCCCTTCGCCGCGCCCTCTTCGGGCGCGGTTTCCTGCGGGTTCGCCGCGAGGTCGTCGAGGACGATGCGCGCCTCGCCGATCGCCTGCAGGCGCCGCCGCGGCTCCTTGGTCAAGCAGCGCTCGAGCAGTCGCCGCCAACGTGGAGACAGCCCGGACGGGAGCGCCGACCAGTCGGGCTCGTCCCGCATGACCCCGGCCAGCGTCTCGGACATGGTTTCGCCCGCGAAAGCACGGCGCCCGCTGAGCATCTCGTAGAGCACGACCCCGAAGGCCCACACGTCCGCGCGCCGGTCCGCTTCGCGCCCGCGCGCCTGCTCGGGGGACATGTAGGCGGCCGTCCCCAGGATCACCCCGGCCTGCGTCATCCGCTGGGTGATCGTCGGCGAGTGCGCGAGCTCGGGCGAAGAGCCGCTCGTCTCGGTCGCGAGCGCGCGGGCGAGACCGAAATCCAGCACCTTGACCGTGCCGTCGGGGCGGAGCTTCACGTTCGCAGGCTTGAGATCCCGGTGAACGATCCCGCGATCGTGCGCGTATTCGAGCGCCTCGGCGAGCTGGCGGGCGATGGACAGGGTGTCGTCGGCGGGAATCGCCCCCTGCGCGATGCGCTCGGCGAGGGTGGGTCCTTCCACCAGCTCCATGACCAGGGCGCGCGAGCCGCCGGCCTCCTCGACGCCGAAGATCGACGCGATTCCGGCGTGGCTCACGGCCGCGAGCAGCCGCGCCTCGCGCTCGAAGCGGGCCAGCCGCTCAGGGTCGAGCGCCACGGCATCGGGCAGCACCTTGATCGCCACGTCGCGGCCGAGGCGTGGATCGCGCGCGCGATAGACCTCGCCCATGCCTCCGGCGCCGAGCGGGGCGACGATCTCGTACGGGCCCAGGCGACTCCCGGCGGACAGAGCCAAGCGGTATCCCCCCATGGGATGAGCGGAGACGGCATTCTAAGGGGCTTCCCGGAATCCGGACGCGATAGGGGGGGTGGCGAGCCTTGCGGTAGCCGGCTGCCGATCCTATGCGCACCCCATGCGATCAAAAGAAGAGAGCGTGCGTGCGCCTCGAAGCGAGGCGCAAACGATCCGCATCCCGATCGGGCTCGAGCACCTGGAAGGGGAGCTAGAGATCCCTGCCGGCGCGCCCGGGCTGGTGCTCTTTGCGCACGGAAGCGGAAGCAGCCGCCATAGCCCGCGGAACCAATTCGTCGCCCAGGTCATCCGGGCCTCGGGGAACGGCACGTTGCTCTTCGACCTTCTGACCCCCCAGGAGGAGCTCGAGGACCAGGCCACGTCCGCGCTCCGCTTCGACATGGAGCTGCTGGCCGCGCGGCTCGTCGCGGCGACCGAGTGGGTATCGAGCCGGCCCGGCCTGAATCGGTTGGCGGTCGGGTACTTCGGCTCGAGCAGCGGCGGCGGGGCCGCGCTCGTCGCGGCTGCCGCGCAGGGCGCATCGATCGGCGCCGTCGTTTCCCGCGGCGGGCGCCCCGACCTGGCCGGCGACGCCCTCCCGCGCGTCCTGGCCCCGACGCTCCTGATCGTCGGCGAATACGACGACGTCGTCCTCCGTTTGAACGAAGACGCGTATGGGAGGCTGCGCTGCGAGAAGGCCCTCCAGATCATTCCGCGCGCCACGCATCTCTTCGAAGAGCCCGGCGCGCTCGAAGACGTCGCGCAGAGGGCGGCGTCGTGGTTCCAACGGCACCTGGGCGTTCGCAGGACTCCAACGCGTTCTTAGATGGCCGGTGGAGTTGAGGAGTCCATGGCTCCACGAAGCGTCTTGGTCGTCTTCGCCGCCGTGGTGGCCGGCGTGTTGCGCACGGCCGCCTATGCGGAGAGCCCGCCGCCGACCGTCCTCGTCCCCGAAGCGCCGCTGTCGACCGACCGCGCCGGCATGTACGCCACCATCGGCTTCGGGCCGGCCGACGACACGGACCGTCTCCAGGGGCACTCGCCCGTTGTCCCTCTCACGCTGGGTGTCTCCCTGCCGATCAGGGGACGGGCGTACGTGGACGTCGGCATGTATTTCTCGACCGTGACCTACAGCGCGGAACCGTCCCTGACCGGCTGGGGGAACAACGCGGACCTGCGCACGTTCGCCATCACGGCGTCGGGCCGATTCGGCCATACGGGCAAGAAGGCGGCCGTGTTCGGATCGGCGGGATTCGGCTTCGCGTACGTGAGGCTGGGTGGTGGGGACTATTTCTATGGCGCCTACTCGCCCCCGTTGGATACCACGGTGGCGCCGGTCCTGACGGTGGCCGGCAGCTTCGAAGCGCCCGCCCGGAAGCGCAACCGGTTCCTCGCAGAGCTTCGCTATTCGTGGATCCACGCCGATTTCGGCAGCACGTCCGGCGGTTCGCTGAACGTCGGAGGCCCTGCGCTGCTCCTGGGGTGGAAGGGTGTTTTCTAGAAATCCCGCAGCGATGTTCGCCGGCGCGTTGGCGCTTCTGGGCACGACCGCGTGGACCGGCTCGGCAGCGGGCGACGGGCCGATCCCTGCACCGCCGACGGAGCTCGTGGAGCGTACGCGCGGCGCGTGGATCGACATCTACACCGAGTGGCTCGGGACCCGCGACGGCCGGGGGGTGGCAGTCGATCCCTCGCCGGCGTTCTGCCTGGGGACCGACGGCTTCGTGGCGATCGACCAGAACCCCGTCGCCGGTTCGCTTCACCAGTTCGCCACGATCCGCGGACGGGGTCCGTTCGCCGCGAGATTGCGCGCGTTCGATCCCGGCTCCGGGCTCGCGGCGATCCAAATCAACCCGAAGACGCTCGAAGGCGCGCGGTGCCTTCAGAGCGCCGGAGCCGACGCCGCCCCGTTGGCGCAAGGGGACGTGCTCTTCGCCCTGGGACCGGCCGGGGCCCAACCCGTGGCATTGCGCGTCAAGAAGGTCACCCAGGATGCGCTGATTTTCGTGGGCGGCGTGCAGGAAACGCTTCTCGCAGGGAGCCCGCTCGTCGACGCGAACGGGCTGCTGCGCGGCGTCCTCGTCGCCGGCACCAAGGGCGGCACCATCGGTCGCGAGCACGCCACGGGCGCCCTCGCGGGGCTCGCACACCGACGGCGCGCGAGCCAAGCGATTCCCCTCGCGCCGGCGCTCGCGCTCGTCGAGCAGGTGAGAAAACAGCGCGAAGAGGGGAAGCCCATGCCGCCGGCGAGCCCGATCGTGCGGGTCTCCGAAGGGGTGTTCCCGAATACGCTTCGCACGGAGCCCGCCGTGAGCGCCGAGGATCTGGCGCTGTACACCGCGAAGACCGACGACGCCGGCGTGGAGTTCCTGACGCCGACGTCCCTCGCAGCCCAGGCGCAAAGGTTGCCGATCTACTTTCCCGGCCGGCGTTTCTTCTGCTTCGGCAGGCACGTCGAGATGTGGGAGCCGATGGTCGTCGTCCAGCAGGCGCCGCAGTTCGTGGAGACCGGCGCCACCGGTTATTCCTTCCTCAAGAGCCAAGGAACGATCACGGTCATGCGAGGCGATGAGCGAATCGACCCCTTCGACTCCTTCGTGGACTGCCTCGAAGACTCGATCGGCATGGAGACGGAGCCTGGGACCTACGCACTGCGCAAGGTCAAGGGATGCAGGACCTTCTATCTGTTCCCCCCGACGGCTTTCGCGCCCGGCGCCGAGGTCGTCGTGCTGGTGCCACTGGACAAAGCGGAGAAGACCGCCCGGGTGCCCGTGCGGCCGGAAACACAGGAACGAATCGCCGCCGATTTCGCGCCTTGGCAGGCTGCGGCGGGGAAGAGCGCGGAAGAACCAACGTCCGACGCCGAGCTCGTCCTCGTCCCCACGCCGGGCGTTCCGTATGCAATGAATTATTGGGGAGACCCCCGGCTGCAGATCTTCACGCCCGAGGCGTACACCTACTTCGCCACCCGTTCCCAGCGGGACGGGGCGACCGTGATCTCCGTCCCCCTCATCTTGATGAAGTGGGGCCCTACGATGGCCTTCGGGTTCCTCGTCATCGGCCGCGACGAGATTTCCTTCGAGCCGGTCGGGGATCCCAAAGCCGAGGGGTTCTCCTTCATGGCTTCACGCGCGAGCGTGACGTTTTCCACGTCTTTCTGGCCGAGGCTGGAGATCAAGGCCGGCGGCAAGAGCTGGAACTTCGATCCTGTGGTCAGCGGAATGCGCAAGCTCTCGATCGGCGAGATCCTTTTCGGCGCTGCGATGAAGGAGGCCAAGACCGCCTCGGTGCGGATGTCGGCGTGGCTGCTGGGTGACTTCGATCGTGCGCTCCGGGCGTTCGACGAGCCGGAGCTCCTGAAGGACATCACCGCAATACCGGAGGCGCACGAGGAACCGGCTCCCGAGGATGCCCCTTAGAGCGGAATAGACCCGCTGCGCCCTAGTACGTGAACGTGAACGACAGCTTGAATCCTTTGTAGATCAGGCCCGGGCCGCCCCCGAACGGCCAGTTCACGTCGGAGCGCCGCTGGTGATAGAGCGCGTACGAGATTCCGTTGCGAAGAATGAACGAGACGATCGGCGCGGCGCGCGGAGCGGTGCGGGCGACCTGCCGCGACACGCCGTCGGCGATCCCGAGCGCGATCCCGTGGATCACGCCGCTGCCGAGCGCGGGCCAGAAGACGTAGTGCGGGTAGACCGCCACCTCCTCGAACCCCGCGTCGAGCGTGATCGAGCGGTTGATCCCGAAGGCGATCCCGCCCTCGAAGGCCGACCCGACGCGCGTGTGCCCGTCGAAGGGCTCGAGAGCGAGCACGTCGGCAGGGTTGAAGGGTCCGTGATAGGCGTCGAAGTCGTCGAAGAAGATCGATGTGCCCTGATACGGCGCGATGAACGCGGCGTCTCCCAACCGATAGCCGTAACCTCGGCGCCGGCCCGCCATGAAACGCCAAAGCGACGTCTCGGTGTCGCCAGGATCGCCGGCCTCGGCGAGGCGGGTCGAGGTCCCGCCGATCGAGATCGCCTTGTCGGTGTACCGCACGACGCCCTCGTCCTTGACGATCGTCCACACGCGCTGCGAGCCGAACCGCGCCTCCAGGAGGTTCGTCGGTGCGAAGGGCCCGTCGAACCCCTCGAGCGACATTTTCGGAAATCCGAACCCGAGGCTCGCGGCCCTGTGCTTGGTCTCGATCCTGAAGTGCGCCCTGACGGCGATCTCCTCGCCCGCCGGGCCGGACACGCTCGCGGCGAGCGCGTGCCCGCCGTCCCGCATTCCAGGGGTCCACCCCTCTTCCTCGTAAGGCGGATCGCTCCATGAATGCCGAGTGTGGAACCCGAACCAGCCGTCGGGGGGGCTCCACTGCGCGCAATCGCCACTCCACGTGAAGCCGCCGGAGATCGTCTCGCCGTCGAGTGTGGCCTTGAGCGTCGCGCGGGTCGCGTCATCGCCGCCGGAGACGCAGATCCGGATCCGCGGCTGTCGCGTGTTCAGAATGCTGCCCTCCGCCGGCCGCTCGACACGGAGGGTGGGAGGAGGGGCGGCTTCGGTCTGCGCGAGAGCGGGCGACAGAGCGACGAGGCTTCCGGCTGCGATCAGGCCTCGGGCGAAACGCTGGATCATGGCCGACGAGGTTCTCGGCACGTTCTTACTTCGTCTGCGACTTGACTCCCTCCAGCGCTTTGTTCGTCGCGTCGGTGTATTGCTTGACGCGCTGGGCCGCGTCCTTCGCGAAGCGGCTGGTCGTATCGGCCTGTGCCTTCTTGGCCGCGTTGATCTGGTCCCAGAGCGTTTTGTTTTGCTTCGTCAGGTCCTTGACCTTCGCGTTATCGCCTTTGAGCTTGGCCTGAGTGATCGCGGTCTCGTTCTCCTGGACTTGCGCTTGCAACTTCACGGCCTTGTCGTTGTCGGCCGCGGTCTGACTGTCGACCTGTCCGATCCACTTCTGCATGTCGTCGTAGGCGCTCTTGTAGCTGTCGGCGAGCGGAACGAACGCCTTCGCGGTGGGCGTCAACTCTTTGACGGGCGCGGGTGCGGCCGCAGCAGCGGGCGCAGCCGCAGCGGCCGGCGCAGGTGCGGGCGTAGCCGCCGGCGCAGCGGCGGGCGCCGCTTCGGCTGGCTTCGCCGTTTCGTCCTTTGCGGGCTCCGTCTTGGGGGCCTCTTCCTTGGCGGGAGCGTCCTTGGCAGGCTCCGCCTTGGGGGCCTCTTCCTTGGCGGGAACGTCCTTGGCTGGCTCTTCCTTTGCCGGATCGTTTTGGGCGACCACAGGCATGGTGAGTCCGAGTCCGAGAACCAGGGCGAGAGCGTGGAATTGGTGTTTCATGAAGATCCCCCGTTGGTGTTTCTGACCGTGCGAAAGGTGTGATTGTGCATATCTACGCGTTCCGGTCAAGATGCGCGAAGTCCCCGCGGGACGTAGATTGCCGGTGGCACCAAACTCCTGGAGGTCCTTCATGAAAGTGATCCGGAACACGACGCATGCACCGCTGCGGGTTCCGCTCGGAGCGGGCCGGGTCCTTCACCTCGGCCCCGGCCAGTCCGGGAGCGTGGCCGACGACGCCCCGCAGGTGCCGGCCATGGCTCGCATGATCAAGGCGAAGAAATTGGAGTTGGTCGGAGCCGGCGAGGAATCGGTAGAGGCGGCCGCGGCCGGCCGGACGCCCCGCGAGGTCGCCCACGGCCACGCCCATCCGTCGCGCATCTTCCCGAGGGGGAACCGGGGCGGGTAGCAGCCTCGCGAACGAGCAATCGCATCGAAATCGTCCGGTTCTCCGGAGCGGGGAATGGCGTACCCTGCTGCCCGCTCTCCAAGGAGAACCGCGATGCCGAGAGGATTCCTCGCAGGCCTGCTGACCGCTTTGATGGTCGCGTTCGCATCGACGGCGGCCTACGCCACGACCGTGACCTGCACATCGAAAGTCGGCGAGAGGCAACACTGCCCCGCGGACACCTCGGCGGGCGTCGCTCTTCTCGACTCGAAAGGCGAAGGGGTCTGCCTGCTCGGAAAGACCTGGGGGTACGACGACAAGGGGATCTGGGTCTCGGACGGGTGCGGCGGCGATTTCGTGGTGGGGCAGGCGGCGGGTTCGAAGTCGGAGCCTCCGAGCGCGAAGGAAAAGTTCATCGGTGCGCCCAACGCAGGAACGGAGGAGCCCGAAAAGTCCACCTACGGCGTCTTCGACGCCAGCGGCACGGGTTTCCTCGTCGGACGGACGGACCATGGCGAGCTGAAGGTCGGCGGCTACGCGCTGGTCCGGTACATCAACCAGATGCCGGCCAATCAGACCTTCACCGATCACCTCGGAACCGAGCACACCATCGACCCCCGCAGGGACATCCAGTTCCACCGCGCGATGGTCCATTTCCGGGGGTGGCTCGGCAATCCGAAGTTCCGCTACCAGGTAACCATCTGGACCGTCCAATCCACCGACCAGACGACGCTCTACGGATTCCTCGGTTACCAGTTCAACAACTACTTCAACCTCTACGCCGGTACCAACGGGATCGGCGGCAGCCGCTCGCTCTACGGCTCGCACCCGTGGTGGCTCGCGAACGACCGCGTGATGGCCGACGAGTTCTTCCGGGGCGCGTTCACCAACGGCATCTGGGCCAACGGCGAGCCGGTACCGGGCCTCTGGTACCAGGTCGCGGTCGGCAACAACCTGAGCAATCTCGGCATCTCCGCCAAGCAGCTCAACAGGAGCCTTGCCACCGGCGGGTCGATGTGGTGGATGCCGACGACGCACGAGTTCGGCCCGAACGGCGCGTACGACGACTGGGAATGGCACGACAAGTTGGCGACCAGGTTCGGCTTCTCGTTCGCCAAGAGCCTGGAAGACCGGCAAGAGCTGGGTGACGGCTCGCCCGAGAACACCCAGGTGAAGATCGCCGACAGCCTCAACCTCTTCGACACGAATTCGCTCGCGCCGGGCGTCACGGTGAACGAGGCCGACGTGCGCCTCACGTCGGTGGACCTCGGGGTGAAGTACAAAGGGATCTTCGTCCAGACCGAGCTGTACTACCGGTGGTTGAGGCACTTCGACGCGACCGGGCCGCTTCCGGTCACCGAGATTTGCGACAAGGGCTTCTACATTCAGGCGGCCGGCTACCCGATCAAGAGGAAGCTCGAGGTGTACGGCGCGACGTCGTGGGTGTACGGCGACAAGGGCGCCGGGTTCGACACGAGCCACGAGTACCTCCTCGGCATGAACGTGTTCTGGTTCAAGAACCGCAACATCCGGTCGAACGTGCAGGTCATGAGCGTGGACCGTTCCCCGGCCAACAGCACCTTCGGCTTCTATGTCGGCGGCCAGAAGGGCACGACGGTGTCGGTGGCGACGTCGCTACTATTCTGACGAGGCCTCGAGGTTGCCGATGGAGCCGTCCGCGCGCACGACCGGCGTTGGGCGCGGGTAGTAGTGTTTGAGGATCGCGCGGGCGGTCTCCCCGGCGGCGGCGAGACGGGCGGCGCCCGTCTGGCAGAGCCCGACGCCGTGACCGAGTCCCGCACCGTCGATGACGACGCCCCGCGAGGCGTCCGGCGTCATGCGGAACCGGCCGCCGCGGACGACGTTCCATCCGGCCGCCCGGCCGAGCGCGCGAACGAAGGCGTCGCCGAATGCCGACCGGCCGCTGGCCGCATCGGTGACCGCTCGCACCCAGCCGCCCCGCCCGGCGGACAGAGCGAGATCCTCGAGCTGCACCGGCGGGTCCGCCCCGCCCGCGCCGGCGTGGAGCGTCTCCGCGGCCGCGCGCTCGACGACCTCGCGGGGGACGGTCGCGTGCCACCTAGGCCCCTCGCACCCCGCGTCCTCGACGCTCTCGGCTCCCGTGCGGTCCTCGGCGCCGAAGACCTCGCGCGGGTCAGCGGTTCGTCCGCCGCACGCCGCGTGGAACGGAGCCATCGCGACGTCCCCGGACGCGAGCGCCAAGACGACGCCGCGGGTCGCGAGCGCCGCGCGCTCCGAGGCGGCGAGGTGCGCGTGCGGCACCGAGCCGCGAAGCACCTGGCAGTGCGCGAGATCGCAAACGTCCGCATCCGGATGCCGCCGGGGCGCTGCCGCCGCCCACGAGCGCGCGACGATCGCCTGGGCTTCGAGAGCGGCCGGCGAAGTGCCGGGAGAGGTCTCGCCGGCCACCGCGAGCGCGACGTAGCGCTCCCGTTCCATCCGGATGACGACGGCCACCTCGCCGTCCTCGGCCGCGAGCGTGATCGCCCCCTCGTAGGTGCGCGGCGGCCGATTCGGACCGCGAATCGTCCAGCGTGCCGGCGGCAGGGCGAACGGCACGCTCACGGTGTCACCGTCGACGCGCAGCTCGTTTCCGATGACGGCCGCCGCGACGTGGCGGGGACCATCGACGGTCAGGAAGGTCGGATGCTCCTGGGTCAGGACGCGGACGTCGATCGTCGCGGCAGCGAGGACCGCCGCGACCGCCGGGGTGAGCGCGATCATCGCACCGTGTAGTGGGCGACCGCGAGCGGCTCTCGCGCGCCGGGCCGCCAGACCTCCAGGCGGTGCGCTCCGGGCGGCGCGCCGATGCGGGTGCGGTACGGCGGGTCGAGCGCGAGCCGCGATACACCGTCGATGCGAACGTCGAGCGCGCCGATCGCGGAGGACGCGATCACGCGCAAGGGGATCGTCTGATCGCGCTCCGGGACTCCGGGATCGAGCGCGTATTCGTCGCCGTCTGCGGGTGCTACCAGCTTCGGCGCGCCCGGCTCCGCCGGCGCGGGCACCACGTGCAGCCCTTCTCGATCGGCCCATGGCTCGTACTCGGCGTCCACGGCCAGCTCGAAACGGCCGCCGACGTGGCGGTGCATCGTGCAGGTGTCCCGAGGGGCCGTGCCCTGCAGGAACACCTCGGCGAGAGCGCCAGGGCAGCTCTCCGTGGCGAGCCGGCCCGAAAAGGGGCAGATCCGCGCTTGCGCGAAGCGGGCGCGATCGACGAGCGGGGCGGGCGCGATCCCTCGCATCGCGCGACGCATGACCCGCTGGAAGATCGGCCCAGCGCCCGTGATTCCCGACACGCGTTGCATCGGCGCGCCGTCGAAGTTTCCGACCCAGACCCCCACCGTGCGTTCGCGGGTGAAGCCGACCGCCCAGTTGTCGACCCAGGCCCGGCTGGTGCCCGTCTTCACGGCCGTCGGGAAGGGGAGGCGCAGCGCGTTGTCGATTCCGAACGCCGGCGCCCGCGCCGCTTCGTCGGACAAGAGGTCGGTGAGCAGCGCGACCGCGTCGGACGTCAGGAAGCGCCTCGGCTTCATCTCGACGGGGATCGGGAGCGCGCGGCGACGCACGTCCCACGCGCGGCGGACCTCGACGAGAGGACCGACGACGCCGCCGTCGGCCAGGCCGCGGTAGGCGCGCGTGAGCTAGCGCAACGTGACGTCACCGTTGCCGAGGACGACCCCCACGCCGTAGTCGTCGGCCGACGCCGCGAGCGACTCGAACCCCGCGTCCCGCAGGACGGCGAGTGCAGGCTCCACTCCGAGTCGCTCCACGAGGCCGACGGCCGGAACGTTGTAGCTGTTCGCTAGCGCCGCACGCAGCCGCACCGGTCCGTGGACCCGGCGGTCGTAGTTCTGAGGGCTGTAGTCGCCGGCGGGGGTCGCGAAGTGCTGCGGCAGGTCGGGCAGGATGGTCGCGGACGTCCACCCGGTCTCGAGCGCCAGGCCGTAGACGAACGGCTTCAGCGCGCTTCCGGGTTGGCGGTGGGCGCGCACGCCGTCGTTCTGTCCGGCATTCCGCTCGTCGAAGAAGCCCGCGGAGCCGGTGTACGCGAGGACTTCGCCGGACGCGTTGTCGACCACGAGCACCGCCGCTTGAGTCACGCCGCGGTCCGCCAGCGCGCGCAGCTCCGACCGGGCGATGACCTCGACATCGGTCTGAAGCTCGGGATCGAGCGTGGTTTCGACGAGGGCCGCCTCGGGCAGACGGGCGGCCACGGCGGCGACGAGGTGCGGCGCCTCGAACGCGGCCGACGCCTCCACCAGATCGAGCGGGACGGAACGGGCGGACTCGCAGGCCTCCCGATCGATCGCTCCGCCGGCGGCGATCCGGGCGAGCACTTCGTCTCTGCGCCGCCGCGCGGCGTCGGGGTGGCGCCACGGGTCGAAGCGCGCCGGGGCGCGCACCATGCCCGCGAGCAGCGCCGCCTGGCCCAGCGACAGCCGTTCGGCCGGACGCGCGAAGTAGGCCTCGGAGGCGGCTTCGACGCCCGCCAGATCGGCGCCGAGCGGAACCCTGTCGAGATACTCGCGCAAGATGCGCTCGCGCGGCTCCTGGACGGTGAGGCGTATCGCCCAGAGCGCCTCGCGGAGCTTCCCGACGAGCGTGCGCTCGCGCGGCACCAGCAGGCGAGCGAGCTGCTGGGTGATTGTCGACGCCCCGCTGACGACGCGCCGGGACCGCACGTCGGTCCACACGGCGCGCGCGATCGCCAGCGGATCGATGCCGGGATGGACCTCGAAGCGCGTGTCCTCCGCCGCGATGAAGGCCGCGCGAACGTGCGGTGGGATCGGGCCGTCGGGGAGCACGGCACGCCGCTGCGCCGTCCCGGCTCGGCGCTCCGTCAAGAGTCCGCCGCGGCGGTCGGTGAAGCGCACCGCGGCTCGCGGAGCGTCCAGGAACAGGGACTCGGGGACCGGCGCCGCGACGAAGCCCAGCGCCGCGGCCAGCGGCGCGGCCGCGAGGCCGAGGAGCAAGATGCGCCTGCGGCGGGTCATTTCTTGTCGGTCTCCGGTGCGAGGACCACGAACGTGCCGCCGTCCGACCGGCCGAACACCTCCGGCGTGTACATCTCCTCCGCGCGCGCGGGCTGGAGGACGAACGTGCCCGGCGTGGTCGCGCGGGCGACGAGGCTGAGCGAATGCACGCCGGCCGGGAGCCAGTCGGCGAACATCAGGACGCGATCGTCGCGCAGCTCGACGTGGCCGAACGGATTCCAGAAGCCGAGCTCATACCAACCGAGATCGCCGGTGTCGCCGCCGTCGTCCCCCTCGTCTTCGGAGGCTGGGGTTGCGGCGCCGCGTTCTCCGGGCGGCCGCGCCGAGGTGGCGAGCGACGTGTCGATCGCTTCGATGCCCGCCGGCAGCGGGACCTCGAGCACGACGTAGCGGCGCTCTTGGCTCGTGGCGACCCGCAATTTGATGCGGATCAGCTCGCCGGCGGCCACGGCGTGCGTCGCAATGCCTCCCGACCAGGGCTCGAGCCAGCGCTGGACGATCAGTCCGCGGTCGAGCGCCGTGCGAGGCAGCTCGCGGGGGGCGCTTTGCAGGCGCGCCGTGTAGTAAAGGATCCCCTCGCCGGTTTTCTCGAAGAGGAAGGGTCGTCGTCCGCCCGTCGCCACCTCGGCGATCGGCACGTCCGTGGTCTTCACGTCCAGGGACCGCTTCCGGAACTCCGCCGCGGCGACCGTTCGGTCCCCGATCTTGACCTGCGCCGTGTAGTTGGGCGCGACCCGCTCCTTCGTCCTGGTCAGCTCCTCCATCGCCAGCAGGGTGAA
>JBGQLU010000022.1:0-34912 GCA_041500265.1 Acidobacteriota bacterium
CCGCCAGCCGGGCGAAATGAACCTTCGCGCGCCGCACGGCGTCCTTCACCGCCGGGAGCTTGCAGGGTCCGCACGCGGTGGCTCCGATGTAGACGAACGCGAGCTCGTTCCCTTCGACGGCCTCTCCGGAGGGCTGATACGTGTCCTCGGCGGAGCCGGCCGCTGTGAACAGGAGGATGAGTGCCAAGCTGAGTGCCGTGCACCGCGCGTTCCGCCGCTTCGTGTTCATTCCCACCTCCTGCTCCTCCTTCACCGAATTGAACCGGCCGATTAAAGTGCCGGAGGCGTGTCGGCACGCCCCCGGCACCGTCTCATGGGATGGTTCCCGTCCACATCGGATTCTTCGTGTAGAACCCCGTGTCGCCGTCGCAACATTCGTTGTCGGGGTTACCCCGCGTGCACATGCACACGATCGTCCCCGGTGGAACTCCGCGAATCGGCTCATTCGTGCACAACAGGATCAGTCCGGGGTGACAGTCGGAATCGGCCATCGATACGGCCGTGCCATTCCCCGGCACGATATCCGCCCAGCCCGGTCCGAACCGGACAGCCGGCGCGGGCTCGTCGGGTGCGTAATGGATGCGCACCGACTTGTGCGTGCCGATGACGGCGAGTACGAGGGTATGTTCCCCTCGGGCCTCGGCGTCGATGCCGTTCCAGACTTGAAAGGCGCCGTCATCGTGGATCCGCAGCGAGCTGTAGTCGCCGGCGAATGTCCTTCCGCCGGCCGCGAAGGCCAGAATCAACATTGAGGCGATGGCCGCGCGCGCGATGCTCATGGCTCTCGCCCCCGTTATTTCGGGCACGCTTGGAGGGACGACGTCGTTCGGCACGTGCACCTAGCCGTGGGCTTGTTCACGGTGGCGCCCTCTTCGCAGCGGCAGCAGGCGTAGCTGCCGTCACCGCACGACGCGCTGCACGGGGCGATGTTCGGCTTGTTTCCTCCCCCACTGGCCCCATTTCCCAGGATTGTCAGTCCGGCCTGGGCGCCCCCGCCGCTGTCGCATCCGCCGGAACAGCTGGTGGAGCCCCGGCCGCCCGCGCCGCAGTCGGCATCGGATCCGCCGCAGATCGGCGAGGTCTCGAGCGTCGGGTACTCCGAAGTGTCGATCTCGGTCAGCTTGACGCTCGCGAGCGACGGATCGCGATTCAGGTAGAAACGAGCGAGGGCGTGGCCGCTCGCGACGATCGTTGTCCCCTTCACCGACGTTGCAGGCTCGCCCAGGCGCGGCAGCGAGGTCTTCACATCGACCTTCATGCTCCCGTCTCGCGCGGTGACGACGAGCCGGTCGTCATCGAGGGCGAGGTCGGCGTTCGTCAGGATGGGGGCGATCGGCCGAACCAGCGGTTCGAACGGATCGAAGAGAAAGAGCTGGTCCGCGGCGCCGTCACGATCCGTATCGACCGCGATGACGATCCGCTGCTGCTCGTCGGTTCGGATCAGCGCGGCGCCCGAGAGCGATTCCCGGCCGATCCCAGCGGCCGCGATCGTGGGAACGAGAAACACACCGATGGCGACGAGGGTCGCCCCTGTCTGCCGAAATCCACTGACCATGACGGACTCCACTTCACGCTTTGCGCGTGTCTGGTGGGACCAGCATCGAGACGTTACGCGCCGCAGGAGCGGCGTCGGTCGCACGCCGCGATCGGAACGGTTTCCGATGCGCAACCCCCGGTAGCAACGCGCCGGGAAAGCCCCGCCTTGCGACCTTTCCGCCGCCTCGGCTACATTGCGCGGTCCCATCCCTCCGCCCCCGAGGAGGCCGCATGCCGGTCATCGAAAGCACGCCCGAATTCGTTCAGTCCGTCTATTCGAAGATGGAGGCGCGCCTGGGCGCGGTCCGGAAGCGGCTGAACCGCCCGCTGACGCTGACCGAGAAGATCCTGTACGGGCATCTCGACGATCCGGCGGGGGCGGACCTGCGCCCGGGGGAGAGCTACCTCCAGCTGCGGCCGGACCGGGTCGCGATGCAGGACGCGACGGCTCAGATGGCGCTGCTGCAGTTCGCCCAGGCGGACATCCCTCAGGTCGCGGTGCCGACGACGGTGCACTGCGACCACCTGATCCTCGCGCGGGATGGGGCGCAGCCGGACACGCTCCGCGCCCTCGACGACAACAAGGAGGTGTTCGAGTTCCTGCGCACGGCGTCCGACCGTTACGGCATCGGATTCTGGAAGCCGGGGGCCGGGATCATCCACCAGGTCGTCCTCGAGAACTACGCCTTCCCGGGCGGCATGATGATCGGCACCGACTCCCACACGCCTAACGCCGGAGGCCTCGGGATGTTCGCCTCGGGGGTCGGTGGCGCCGACGCGGTGGACGTGATGGCGGGCTTCCCCTGGGAGGTCAAGTACCCGAAGCTCATCGGGGTCCGCTTGACCGGCTCGCTCCAGGGATGGGCCTCCCCGAAGGACGTCATCCTCGTCCTCTGCGGAATTCTGACCGTTTCCGGGGGAACGAACGCGGTCATCGAATATTTCGGCCCCGGGGCGTCATCGATTTCGTGCACGGGGAAGGGGACGATCACCAACATGGGGGCGGAGCTCGGGGCGACGACCTCGATCTTTCCGTTCGACGCCGCGATGGATCGCTACCTTCGCGGGACCGGCCGCGCGGCGCTGGCCGACCTCGCGTCGCGCCACCGGCATCTCCTGACGGCGGATCCCGAGGTCGAGCAGGATCCTTCGAAGTACTACAGCCGCATCGTCGAGATCGACCTCACGGCGCTCGAGCCGCACCTGGTCGGGCCTCACACCCCCGACCTCGCGCGGCCGGTGTCCAAGGTCGCGGCCGCGGTGGCGAAGGAGGGGTACCCGGACGCCATTTCCGTGGCGCTGATCGGGTCGTGCACCAACTCCTCGTACGAGGACATCTCGCGGGTGACCGACGTCGTGAGGCAGGCGAAGGCGCACGGCATGAAAGCAGCGATTCCGTTCCTGGTCTCCCCGGGCTCGGAGCAGATCCGGGCGACGATCGTCCGCGACGGGCAGATGGGCGAGATCCAGTCGCTGGGCGGGCAGGTGCTGGCGAACGCGTGCGGCCCGTGCATCGGCCAGTGGAAGCGCGAGGAGCTTTCGCCCGGCACGAAGAACACGATCGTGACGTCGTTCAACCGCAACTTTCCGGCGCGCAACGATGGGAACCGCGAGACGATGGCGTTCATCGGATCGCCTGAGATCGTGGCCGCCTACGCGCTGGCCGGCCGGCTTTCGTTCAATCCGTTGAAGGACGAGCTGAAGGGAGCGGACGGGACCTCCTTCCGGCTCGTGGCGCCGGGCCAGGCCCCGGACCTGCCGGCCCAGGGGTTCGTGCGCGACGCCTCCGGATACCTCGCGCCATCCCCGGACGGCTCGAGCGTCGTCGTCAGCGTGGCCCCGAATTCGAAGCGCCTCCGGCTCCTGACCCCCTTCCCGGCGTGGGACGGCAAGGACTTCGAGAAGCTCCCGCTGCTCCTGAAGGCGAAGGGGAAGTGCACCACCGATCACATCTCCCCGGCCGGGCCCTGGCTCCGCTTCCGCGGCCACCTGGACGCGATCTCCGACAACATGTTCACGGGGGCGGTCAACGCCTTCACGGGAGAGGCCGGAACGACCCTCGACCAGACCGCCGGAACGAGGGGGCTTCCGATCCCGCAGGTCGCGCGGTCGTACAAGGCGCAGGGGCTTCGGTGGGTCGTCGTCGGGGACGAGAACTACGGCGAGGGCTCCTCGCGGGAGCACGCGGCGATGTCGCCGCGCCACCTGGGGGCCGCCGCCATCATCGTCCGGTCGTTCGCGCGCATCCACGAGTCGAACCTCAAGAAGCAGGGGCTCCTTCCCCTGACCTTCGCGGACCCCGCGGACTACGACAAGGTCCAGGAAACCGACCGCGTGAGCATCGTCGGCCTTCGCGACCTCGCCCCGGGCCGCCCCGTCACGGCGATTCTTCATCATGCCGGCGGAGGCGAAGACACCGTGACGCTACGCCAGACGTTGAACGCCGAGCAGATCGGGTGGTTCAAGGCCGGCTCCGCCTTGAATGTCATCAAGGCGCAGACGCATGGCCGATAGCCTCCGCGCGCCCCTGTCCCGAGCGGTCCTCGCGGTGGCGCTGATTCTCTCCGCTTCCGGGGTGAGATGGGTCGATCCCGATCGGACGGCCCAGGTGGTGCGATCGGTCGTCCGGATCGTCAACTTCCAGCAGATCCCCGACTGGTTCTCGCCCTGGGACGCCGGCCCCGTCCGCCAGATCTCCGGTTCGAGCTTCGTCATCGCGGGTGGCCTCATCCTGACCAATGCCCACGTGGTCAGCGACTCGAAGCTGCTGATGCTGGTCCTGAACGGCGACCCGGAGCCTCACCCCGCCGAGGTCGTCTTCGTCGCCCACGATTGCGACCTCGCGCTCGTGCGCCCCAAGGACCCCCGCTTGCTGACGCACGTCCCGGCCCTCGAGCTGGGCGGGCTCCCGAAACTCGGGAGCTCGGTCGAGACGATCGGCTACCCGGCGGGCGGGACCGAGGTCTCCTCGACGCGCGGTGTCGTTTCGCGCGTCGAGGTCCAGGGGTACGCGCACTCCGGCGCCGACCGGCATCTGATTGGACAGACCGACGCCGCGATCAATCCCGGGAACAGCGGCGGCCCGGTCGTGCAGGACGGCGTCGTGGTCGGCGTCGCGTTCCAAGCGGCCGCGGGCCTCGAAAACGTCGGCTACTTCATCCCGACGGAAGTCGTGTACCGGTTTCTCGACGACATCAAGGATGGCCGCTACGACGGCTACCCGGAGCTCGGCTTGAGGGCGGTGAACCTGGAAAACCCCGCGGCGCGGCGCAAGGCCGCGATGGGCGACGCGGAGACCGGAGTTCGTGTCGAGGGGGTCCTTCCGGGAAGCAGCGCGCAGGGGCTCGTCCGGCCTGGGGACGTGCTGCTCGCCGTGGACGGCCGGATCGTGGCCAACGACGGCAGCGTCGCCGACGACGGCTTCCGCCTTCCGTTCGGCATGCTGATCGACCGGAAGCTCGTCGGGGAGGCGGTCAAGCTCAGGCTGCTCAGGGACGGCTCGCGCGTCGACGTCCGGGTGCGGCTCACCGACTACCAGCCGGCCCACTGGCACGCCAACGCGCACGACCGGCAGCCGCGGTACTTCGTGTACGGCGGGCTGGTCTTCGTCCCCCTGGAGCTCGAAACGGTCAAGACGTTCGGGGATCGATGGGCGAGAGAGGGGGACAAGGCGTTCCTCTACGAGTTTCTCTTCCGCCCGGAGGCCGAGCCCGAGCGGCTGCGCGAGGAGCGGGTCGTGTTGCTGCGCCGCCTGGATCATCCCGTCAACGCGAGCATCGCCTGGTTCAAGAACATGGTGGTGGAGCGGGTGAATGGGCGCCGCGTGACCTCCCTCGAGGATCTCATCAAGGCGATCGACGAGAACACCGGCCATCACGACGTCATCGAGTTCTCCGACTACCGGCGCACCGCGGTCCTCGACCGCGCCGAGGTGGCCGGGGCCAATAGCGAGATCCTGGAGCGCTACGGGATCGCCAAGGACCGGCGCCTGTGATCGCGGCCCTCCTCGCCGTGGCCGCCGTCGCGGCCCCTCCTCCGACCGCGCCGTCCCGCGATCCCTACGGCGCGAGCGTCGTCGGGGTGGTGGTCTCGTACCAGGGCTGGGACGAGCAGCGCCCGTGGGTCAAGAAAAACCCGGGTGTGCGGAGAGGCTCGGGGGTCGTCGTCGAAGGCAAGGCGATCCTGACGACCGCCGAGATGGTCGCCGGCGCCACCCTGGTCCAGCTCGAGACCTTCGGCCGCGCCACCCACGTCGAGGCCGAGGTCGCGGCGGTCGATCCCGAGTGCAATCTGGCGCTGCTGTCCGTGTCGGCCTCCGGCTTCTTCGACGACCTCAAGCCCGTCCAGCTCGCCGCCGCGACCCCCACCGAGGGGACCCTTCGTACCGTCCGCTGGCAGTCCCAGCAGCTCGAGGCCTCGGCGTCCCGCGTCAAGCGGATTCAGGTCGAGGAGTCCTGGTACGGCGTGCTCGAGCACGCCTTCCTCCAGGTCCAGACCGACCTCGTCTCGGGCGGGTGGGGGGAGCCGGTCTTCACGGACGACCACCTCGTCGGTCTGACCGTCTCTCAAGGAAACGATCAGCGCGCCCGCGTGATCCCGGTCGAAGTGGTCTCCCGGTTCGTCAGCCGCGCGCGCGCTCCCGGAGGGTATCGGGCCTTCCCGGTCTTCGGAGTCAAGTGGCAGGTCAACGAGGATCGCGCGCTCGCGGCGTGGCTCGGGCAATCCGGCCCCCCCGCCGGCATCGTGATCCGCCAGGTGCCGTGGGGGAGCTCCGGCTGCGGATCGCTCCAGCCGCTCGACATCTTGCTCGCCGTCGACGGATTGCCGATCGACGCCAATGGGTTCGTCACCCACCCGAGCTTCGGGCGCGTCGGTTTCGCGCAGCTCCTGGTCGAGCGGCACGTCGCGGGCGATTCGGTCCCCCTGCGCGTGCTTCGCAAGGGCCACGAGATCTCGCTTTCGATGACGCTTCGCGACTATCCCGTCGCGGATGACTTGATCCCCGCCCGGCGCTGGAACCAGCCGCCTTCTTACGCGATCGTGGGAGGCCTCGTCTTTCGCGAGCTCGACGGCGAATACCTTCGCTCCTGGGGTGGGGATTGGTTCAAGGACGCGCCGCTCCGGCTGACGACGATGTATTCGCTTTTCGCGGAGGCTCAGACCCCGGAGCGCCGCCGGATCGTCATACTGTCGGGCGTTCTTCCGTCGTCGTACAACATCGGCTACCAGGACCTCGAGGAGATCGCCGTCGCCGCCGTCAACGGCCGGCCGGTCGCATCGATGGACGACCTCGTCGGCGCCCTCGGCGTCCCCGTCGACGGCCTCGATACCGTAACCTTCGAGCCGAACGCGCTGCGAAGCGAGATCGTCCTCGACGCCGCGTCGTTGGACGCGGCGACGGCCGAGATTCTCAAGACGTTCGGCATCTCGGGGGCGGTGCGCTTGCCGGCGGCTCCCCTCCCCGACCCGGGCCCGGCCTGCGCAGGAATGTTCTAGGGGAGCGTCCCCGCCCCACGACGGCATTGCCTTGGCGCGCGCCGCCACCAGACGCGGCACGAGCGCGCAGGTGATTCAAGGTGAGAGCCGGACGTTGCGTCCCGCCCTGAGCTGCACGATGAGATACCAGACGACGGCGATGTTCAGGGCCAGGGCGGCGGCGCGGGGCAGGGTCACGCTGTGCGAAAGGGCGACGACCTCGACCGGCAGGAAGGAGATCCCGACGACGACAGTCAGGTACTCCGCCCACCGGCGGGCAAGAGCCAGGCCGACCCCCTCCACGACGTAGAGGGCGGCGAAGAGGAAGGCCACGAAGGCGAGGCGGCCGAAGTGCGGGGACGCTCTGAAATTCAGCAACGTCAGGGCATCACCCGCGAGAGCGGCCCCCAGGTGATGGCCCAGGGAGAGCTCCACCAGCCAGTCCCGGACCCACGCCGCCCGAGCGGGATCGAGGAGCCTCAGCGCGCCGAAGCCGGCGGCGAGGAGGCCGATCGCCTTCGCGAACTTGAACGCGGCGATAACCCGCAGCCCACCTCGTCCTGGAGTGCTGCGGGTCGCTCCTAGTGCTTGGCGTTGCGAGGGTCGTCCGCCGGGTTCACGTACTTGAATTCCACGGGACCGATCCCGTGAAGCAGGATGACCGTCTCGGATTTGGTGTAGGCGAAGTGATTCTGCTCCGCGGGCATCAACCCGAAGCCGCCGACCCCGAGCCCCTTCCCCGCCTTCTTGTCCAGCTTGTCGCCCATCCCCATGTAGAGATCCCCGGAGAGGACGGTGACGTGCTCGTCCTTGGGATGCGAGTGCGCCGGAATGCTGTAGTTGGCCGGAAACTTGAACCGGAGCGTGAAGAGGGAATCGCCCATGGGATTACCGCCCAGCACTTCCATCTGCGCGCCGGGAGGAAGCATCGGGGGCGCGGGTCCCCATTTCGCTTCCTTGAGCGTGGACATGACGTGGGTTTGGGCCGAGGCGACGGTCGCGCCGCCGATCGACGCGGCAACGGCGATCAAGACGGGGACGACAAAACGGACGCTCTTCATGTTCTAGGCCTCCTGGTTGCGGTTTCGCGCGATATCCTCCCACACTCCTCGAGGCCGCTCATATCGCTTTTTTCCGGGTCAGCTGCCCCAGCCGCTTCCCTTTCGCCGAATCTTCGATCAACGTCGCGAGATGCTTGCGCCTCGTCTCTTCCTTCTTCGCGCTCACCACCCACCAGATCGCGACCTTGCGATACGAGGGAGGCTGCGCCTGGAAGAACGCCCAGGCCGCCCGGTTCTTCTTGAATGCCTTCGCGTAGGGAGGATCGAGCTGGTCGCGCCTCTGCTCGTAGGCGTAGATTCCCGACCTATTCTCTTGTCGGAGCTCGAAAGCCGCGGCGCCGGCGGGCCGCATTCGTCCCTCCTCGATCAGGGCGCTTGCTCGCTTGATGTTGACCGCACTCCAGATGCTCCGCGACCTCCGGGCGGTGAAGCGGATGGTGTAACTGATTTCGTCCACCTTTTTCCGGATGCCGTCGATCCAGCCGACGCACAGCGCCGCGTCCACGGATTCCGGCCAGGTCACGCTCGGCTTGCCGGAATCCTTCTTGTGGTAGCCGACCCAGAGCTCTTCGGCGCTGGCGTGGTCCTCTGCGAACCATCGTTCCAGGTCGGCGGGAGTTCGAAAGTACCGGACCTTCATCCGGGTCTTACTCGGCCAGGGATTTGGCGCCCGTGGCCCCGGCCACGCAGACACCGTCGCGACAGGCGACGACGGGCGGGGAGACGAAACTGCAATCGGACCTCAATCCGTATTTCTTGTTCAGCGCGTCGTTCTGCGTCTTGTAGGCATCGATCTCGCGCTTCAGCGTCGAGGCGTCGGTCCCACGTGTGGAGTAGATCTTGTACTTCCACGGACCGCCGCACGGCTTCGCGCCGAAAGCAACGCTGCGGCATTCGCCTTCCTGTTCGCACGACGCGGTTCCGATCAAGCGGTCGATCTTCGCTTCCAGAAAGCGAAGGTCCGCGCGGTCGCGTTCCTCAGGAGTCTGGGGACCGCCGGCGAGCGGCGCGGAGAAGCCGAGCATCAACAGGCAAGCGATCAGGATCTTCATGGCGGGCCCCCCTTCTAGCTCCGCGGCTTGAACGCGCTCCCCGGCGTCCCGCCGATCGCGAGGATCGTCGCGCCGGTCGCACCGGGAACGATCTTTCGTTTCACGCTGGGATCCACGCGGACCATCGCTCCTTTTTCGAGCGGCCACGTCCGGTCGCCCGAATGCAACGTCGCACTCCCCTCGAGGACGGCGTAGACCTCTTCCTGGCCGTCCTTGGCGTGGTCGTGCTCGGGGTAGCCGAGGACGTTCGGCCCGAGCTCGAGCACGTTCATCCCCCACGCCGTCACGCCGAGGTCCTTCGCGGCGTGGCGGAACTTGATGCCGGGGATTTCCCCGGGGCCCTGGTAGTAACCGATCTCTCCAACCTTCTTGACGGTGACGTCGCTCATCGGGCGCCTGCCTTTCCATGTCGGACCGAAAGACCGTAGAGCGACCCGAGGGCCGCCACGCAAACCAGGAACGTCGCGCCGAAGCACCAGTCCGCCGGACCGGAGTGGCCCACGGATTCGATGCCGTGCTTTTCCTCCACCCACCTCCAGAACGGCAGAAGAAGGATGGTCAGGACCGCGCTCACCGGGACGGACACCAGGGCGATGACCACGACCGCCACGGCCTGTCGCCAACCTACCTCAACAGCTTGAATGCGTGGCTCCACTCGTTGCGGAGAAATCCCGGAATGCACCAGAGGATGCAGAGCGGCTCGATCGCGCGTGCGCCTTCGACACCGCCCATGTCCGAGATCTCCCAGCCGAACTGATCCAGGATCCCCGTCACCGTCGCCTTCGCCGCGGCGTCGTTCCCGCAGATGAACATCGTGGGCTTCCCTCCGCGGTATTCCGGGTTGACCATGTGCGCGCTGCCGACCGAGTTGAACGCCTTGACGAGCCGCACCTCCGGGAACGCCTTTTGGAGCAGGTCCATCAGCGATTCGTCGAGCGACGTGAAGAACTTGAGCACCCCGTTCACCGGCGGCGCGTCGGCAATCGGGTTGCAGGCGTCGATCACGATTTTTCCGGCGAGGTTGGCGGCGCCGGCGCCGCGCAGCACGTCGGCGGCCGCGGTCCCTTTGACCGCCAGCACGGCGATCTCGCAGAACTTCGCCGCGTCCGCGGGGCTTCCGACGTGGGCCTTCGGGTTCTTCGCGGCCCAGCCGGCCAGCTTGGCCGTATCGCGCGTGCCCAACATGACTTCGTGCCCATGCCTGAGGAAGCCGGCGCCCAGCACCTGCGCGACCTCTCCCGATCCGAGAACTCCGACTTTCATGGCTCGTCTCCTTTACGATGGAGCCTCATCGACGATGCCACAGTCTGGACACACGGCCCGAGAATCCGCAACCGGTGGCCGGCGTCATGACGCGAGGCTCTCCTCGAGGAGCTTCACGAGGGCGTGGAGGGTCGCGTTGACCGGCGTCGGGACGCCCAAGGCGGCGCCCCGTGCGGCGACGTAGCCGTTGAAATCGTCGATCTCGGTCCGTTTCCCGAGCCCGATGTCCTGCGCGGTCGAAGAGAGCGCTTCGGGAACCGCCGCCGCGAGGCGATGGGACCCGGCGATCAGATCGCCTGCCCTCAAGGCGATCCCCTCCGCCCGCGCCACGGCCGCGACCTCGGCGACCGCCTGATCGACCACCCAGACCGCCTGGGGGTGCGCGAGAATGCGCCCGTAGCGGGCGCGCCCCAGCGCCGAGATCGCGTTGAAGGCGCAATTCAAGCCCAGCTTGACCCACAGGTCGGCCTCGATCGTCGCCGACACGCGGCACGGTATGCCCGCGCGCTCGAACATCGCCGCGAACCGCGCGAGGGTCGCCGTGTCGATCTCGCCCCGCGGCGATCCGATGATCAGGTCGCCGCGCCCGTTGTGCTTCACCCGGCCCGGGCCGCTCATCTCGGCGGCGACGTAGACGACCGCCGGGATCACCGGATTCGGGACGACGGCCCGGATCCGCGCGGCGTTATCGACGCCGTTCTGGAGGCTGATGACGATCGCGCCGGGCGCCAGGTGAGGCGCCAGGGCCGCGACCGCGGACGCAGTGTCGAGCGTCTTGACCGCCAGAATCACGATCTCCGCGCCGCGCGCGGCGCCCGGGTCGGTCGAGGCGCCGATTGGAACGAACCCCCGGTACGCCTTGCTGTCGATCCAGAGTCCGTCTCGAGCGATCGCGTCGATGTGGCCCGCGCGGCCGATCAGCGTCACGGGAGCGCCGGCGCGGGCCAGCATGCCGCCGAAGTAACACCCCACGGCGCCGGCGCCCATCACAGCAACGGCCGGCCAGGTGATGGGTTCCACCGTTCCTACTCGTCCAGGTCTTCGAGCTTGACGCCGCCCCCCTCGCGGAGGTTCTTCCTCGCCGCAGCCACACGCGCGAGAAAGCGCGGATCGTTCTCGAGACGATAGTCGAACCAGTCGTCTTCGGATCGAAACCCGATCAGCACGCCTGCGGGTTTGCCGTGCCGGGTAATCACGACCTGCTCCTTCTCGGCGAGCCGCAGGAACCGGGACAAATCATCCTTGACCTCGGAGAGGGCTACTTTCTTCATGATGTCTCACCTACCTTCGACAGCCACGCGTCGGCGGTCACCTTCGTCATGATCGCGAGCACTTGAACAGTTTGCCTCGTTCGTCCGCTCACGGCACGCCGTCGAAGAAGTCCACGACTCCGGTCTCGAGCGAGTATTCGGCGCCGACGACAAGGAGCCCGTCGTTCTGGATCAACCGCTCGAGGACTTCCGATCCGTGGCGCAGGTGATCGGCCGAGACGCGGATGTTGGCCCGCACGGCTTTCGGCACCAGGGCGTCGAGGTGGTACCCCCGCTCCGTAGCCAGCAACGCCTCCACCGACGGCCGAATCCGTTCCACGATCGAGCGGAGGTTCTGCGACTGGGCATCCGACGGACGCCCCAGTTCCTCGAGAGTGGCCAGGATCGCCCCGCAGTTGGAATGGCCCAGCACGACCACGAGCCGTGTGCCGAACCGCGCCGCTGCGAACTCGACGCTCCCGACCTGGGACGGGGCGACGATGTTCCCGGCGACCCGGATGACGAACAGGTCGCCGAGGCCGTGATCGAAGACGATCTCCGCCGGAACCCTCGAGTCGGAGCAGCCGAGGATGATGGCGAACGGCTCCTGGCCCGCGGCCAGTTCCATTCGCCGGGATTGGCTCGTCAGCGTCTCGCGGCTGCTGACTTCGGACACGAACCGGCGGTTCCCGTCCCGAAGGCGTTGGAGTGCCTCCAGCGCTGTGATCATCGAAGGTCGGCCCTTTTCGCCGCCTTCTTCTTCGGCGTCGCCGCAACGCGCGACTCTCGGACCACGGGCGCGCGCTTGGCGCGTTTCCGCTTCACGATCGGCTCGAACACGAGCGCCGACAGACCCGGCAGGCGCAGGGTGAGCGACTGCGGGAAGCCGTGCATCGGCTCGGAGTCGGTGGTCAGCTCGGTTTCTGTCACGAAACCGGTGCCGCCGTAGACGGCGTCGTCGGTGTTCACGATCAGGCGGTAGCGGCCGGCGAGGGGGGCGCCGATGCGGTAGTGCTCGTGCGCGACGGGGGTCAGGTTGAGCACGACGACGAGATGGTCGTCACCGTCGCGGCGGACGTAGGCGAGGACCGAGTTCTTCCGGTCCTGGCAGTCGATCCACTGGAATCCCTCGGGCTCGTGGTCTCGGCGCCACAGGCAGGGGCGCTCGCCGTACAACCGGCCGAGGTCTTGGACGAGCTTTTCCACGGCGGCGCGCTCGGGCTCGGCGCGGAGGTGCCAGTCGAGGCTCTGCTCTTCCGTCCATTCCCGCCAGGGGGCGAGCTCCGAGCCCATGAAGAGGAGCTTCTTGCCGGGGCGGGTCCACATGTAGGCGTACAGCGTGCGCAGGTTCGCGAACTGCATCGGCGGTGGGCCCGGCATTTTGTTCAGCAGCGAGCCCTTCCCGTGCACGACCTCGTCGTGCGACAGAGGGTTGATGAAGCGCTCGCTGTACTCGTAGATCATCGAGAAGGTGATCTTGTCGTGGACGTGGAACCGGCCGATCGGGTCGGTCTGGAAGTACGACAGCGTGTCGTGCATCCACCCCATGTTCCACTTGAACGTGAACCCCAGGCCGTCCTCTTCCGCCGGGCGCGTCACGCGCGGCCACGACGTGGATTCCTCGGCGACCGTGAAGGTGCCGGGGGCTTCGTCCCGCAGGACGGCGTGCAGGTGGCGGAGGAATTCGACCGCGTCGAGGTTCTCGCGCCCTCCGTACTTGTTCGGGATCCACTCCCCTTCCTTCCGGCTGTAGTCGAGGTAGAGCATCGACGCGACCGCGTCGATGCGAAGCCCGTCCAGGTGGAATTCCCGCATCCAGTAGACGGCGTTCGCGATCAGGAAGCAGGCAACCTCGGGGCGGCCCAGGTTGAAGATCAGCGTCCCCCAGTCGGGATGCTCCCCCTGGCGCGGATCGGCGTGTTCGTAGAGGGCGGTCCCGTCGAACCGGCGCAGGGCGAAGTCGTCCTTCGGGAAATGCGCCGGAACCCAGTCGAAGATCACTCCGACCTCGTTGCGGTGGCAATAGTCCACGAAGTAGCGGAAATCGTCGGGCGTCCCGTAGCGCGAGGTCGGCGCGTAGTAACCGGAGACCTGATACCCCCACGATCCCGTGTACGGGTGCTCCGCGATCGGCATCAGCTCGACGTGCGTGAACCCCAGCTTCTTCACGTGCTCGACCAGCGGCGCCGCGATCTCGCGGTAGGTCATCCAGCGGTTCCCTTGCTCCAGGACGCGGGCCCACGACCCCAGGTGGACCTCATAGGCGGCGAGCGGGCTCTTCGCCGGGTCCTTCATGGCGCGCTCGGCCATCCACGCGTCGTCCGTCCAGACGTAGCTCGAAGCCGTCACCTGCGACGAGTTCTTCGGGGGAACCTCCATCGCGCGCGCCATCGGGTCGCTCTTGAGGCGGAGCATCCCCTCCCGCGTCTTGATCTCGAACTTGTAGAACGCCCCGGCCGGAACCCCCGGCACGAACAGCTCGAAGACCCCCGAGGCCCCCACCCGGCGCATCGGGTAGAGCCTTCCGTCCCAGCGGCAGAAATCCCCTACCAGCGACACCCGGGTCGCGTTCGGCGCCCAGACCGAAAAGGCGGTTCCCGGAACGCCGTCGATCGTGCGCACGTGCGCCCCCAGGACCTCCCAAAGCCTCCGGTGCGTCCCCTCGTGGAACAGGAACAGGTCGATCTCCCCCAGCGTCGGCAGGAAGCGATAAGGGTCGTCCCGCTCCCACGTCTCGGAGTCCGCGAACTGGAAGCGCAGCCTGTAGCCGAACGGCGGGGTCTTGTCCGGGACGAAGGCCTCGAAGATCCCGCCTCCCACCGGCGTCATCGGTGCCGGAACGTTCTGGATCAGCAGCTCGGCGGTCACGGCGTCCGGATGGAAGGCGCGCACCACTGTCCCCGCGACACCGTCGCGGGTTTCCGCGTGCGGCCCCAGCAGCCGGTGCGGCTCGCCGTGATCCCCGGCGACCAGCCGCGCCGACTCCGACGGATCCAGGGACGTTTTCGACATGAGATCGGGTATGTTCCGCGCTGCAACCGTCCGGGTCAACCCCTTCCAGGAGACCGCCCATGCCCAATCGGTCGTTCCGTGCTCTCGCCCTGGTCGCCGCGACGCTCGCCGCGGTCTCCGCCGCGGCCGCCGGCCCCACGAAGCTGCTCCGATTCCCCGACGTCTTCGGCGACGAGGTCGTCTTCTGCTACGCCGGCGACATTTGGAAGGCGCCCCTCAAGGGTGGAACGGCGGTCCGCCTGACCGCGCATCCGGGCGTCGAGGTCTTCCCCCGTTTCTCGCCGGACGGGAAGTGGATCGCCTTCACCGGCCAATACGACGGGGACGAGCAGGTCTACGTCATACCCTCTCAGGGGGGCGAGCCCAAGAAGCTCACCTTTTATCCGGCCGACGGCCCGCTCACCCCGCGCTGGGGGTACGACAACATCGTGTACGGCTGGACGCCGGACGGGAAGTCGATCCTCTTCCGGTCGCTCCGCTACGGCTACGCCGAGCATCCCGGCCAGCTCTACACCGTGGACAAGGACGGCGGGCCCGCCGTTCCGCTTCCGATGCCGCGCGGCGGGGCGGCGGATTTCTCCCCCGACGGCAAGAGCATGGTCTACGCCCCGCTCTGGCGCGACTTCCGGACCTGGAAGCGCTACCAGGGGGGTTGGGCGCAGGATCTCTACATCTACGACCTCGCCACCAACCAGACGAAGCTGATCGCCGGAAGCAAGCGAACCGAACGCGATCCCATGTGGATCGGCGATGCGATCTACTTCGTGTCCGATCGGACCGGCACCCTCAACCTCTTCAAGTACGACCTGAAGACCGAAGCCGTGACCCAGCTGACCAAGAGCGACACATGGGACGTGCGCTGGGCGTCCTCCGACGACAAGGGGACGATCGTCTTCGAAGCCGGCGGCGAGCTGCACGTCTACGACGTCGCGAGCGGGCGCGAGACCAAGATCGACATCACGGTCCCGACGGACGGCCTGTGGGACCGGCCGGGACGCGTCGCCGCGGGAACTCTGATCGAGGACTTCGATCTCTCCCCCAAGGGAGAGCGTGCGCTCTTCTCCGCGCGCGGCGACGTGTTCACGGCGCCGATCGAGGACGGTCCCACGCGAAACATCACCAAGACCTCCGGCACCCACGATCGCGCCGCCGCCTGGTCCCCGGACGGGAAGCGGATCGCCTTCATCTCGGACCTGTCCGGCGAGGAAGAGATCTACCTCGCCCCCCAGGACGGCTCCGGAAAGCCGGTGCCGCTCACGGCCGGCCACGCCGCGCGCCTGTACCGGCCCGTCTGGGCGCCCGACGGGAAGCGGATCGCTTACTCCGACAAGGAGGGCCGGATCTTCGTCGTCACCGTGGGCGACGGCAAGTCGATCGAGGTCGCGAACGAGCGGAACGGCGAGGTCTTCGACTACGCCTGGTCGCCGTGCGGGCAGTGGCTCGCCTATTCGCTCTCCCAGCCCAGCACCAACAGGGCGATCTTCATCTGGGGCGCCGCCGACGGGAAGTCGAGGCAGGTCACCGACGGGTTCTTCGGCGAGCACGACGCCTCGTGGGACCCCGAGGGCAAGGTCCTCTGGTATCTCTCCGAGCGCGACTACGCTCCGCAGATCTCGCAGATCGAGTGGAGCTTCGCCGCGAACCGCCAAACCTCGATCTTCGGGCTCACGCTCCGGAAGGACCTCCCGAGCCCCTTCGCGCCGAAGTCCGACGAGGTGAAGCTCGACGACGACAAGGACAAGGACAAGGACAAGAAGGACGCCGAGACGAAGGACGGTGGGAAGAAGGACGAGGACAAGAAGAAGGACGAAAAGAAGGAAGAGAAGAAGGAAGAGAAGAAGCCGGTGCCGCCGACGAAAATCGACTTCGACGGGCTTGGCACCCGCGTCGCCCGTGTCCCGGTCGAGGCCGACAACTACGGCGGCCTGACGGCGGCCAAGGGGCTCCTCGTCTACGTCCGCGTGGGAGCGCCGTACTACGGCCGGTCATCCGAGGCGAAGCCGGAGATCCGGATCTACGATCTCGACAAGCGCAAGGAATCGACGCTCGTCGAGACCACCGGGAGCTACGCCCTCTCAGCGGACGGCAAGAAGCTCCTCGTCCAGACCGAAGGAGGGTACGCCCTCTACGACGCCACCCCCACGGGGAAGGACTCGAAGAAGGCGGTCTCGACCGCGGGCCTCACCGTCGATCGCGACCCCAAGGCCGAATGGAAGGAGATCTTCAACGAGGTCTGGCGCCGGTACCGCGACTACTTCTACGCGAAGAACATGCACGGGTACGACTGGGCGGCGCTCAAGAAGCGGTACGAGCCGCTGGTCGACGACGTCGCCCACCGCTCCGACCTCAACTACGTCATCGGAGAGATGATCGCCGAGCTCAATTCGGGCCACACGTACATCGAGGGGGGCGACTGGGCGAAGCCCGACCGGGCGCCCGTGGGACTGCTCGGCGCCAAGATCGAATGGGACGCGAAGGCCGGGCATTACCGCCTATCGAAGATCTTCCCGGGCCAGAACGAGGAGCCGCGCTACCGGTCGCCGCTGACCGAGATCGGCGTGGACGTGAAGGAGGGAGATTTCCTCCTCGCGATCGACGGAAACCAGCTGAAATCGAACGAGGACCCCTTCGCGCTCCTGGTCAACCGGGCGGCGAACCCGATCACGTTGACGGTCGCATCGAAGGACGACGCGAAGGCCACCCGCGAGGTCAAGGTGGTTCCCACTCGGGACGAGGGGTCGCTCATCTACCTCGATTGGACGGAGCGCAATCGCGCGTATGTCGCAGCCAAGACCGGAGGCCGGGTCGGCTACATGCACGTTCCCAACATGGGCGGGGAGGGCGCGCGCGAGTTCATCAAGTGGTACTACCCGCAGGCTCGGAAGAGCGGCCTCGTCGTCGACGACCGCGCCAACGGAGGCGGCAACATCTCGCAGTGGATCATCGACCGGTTGAGCAAGAAGCTTCTCGGTCTCGACTACCCCCGGAACGCCGAGGACCCCGGCACCTACCCCGACCGCGTCATGCGGGGGCCGATGGCCTGCCTCATCAGCGAGACCAGTGCCTCGGACGGCGATATCTTCCCGTACATGTTCCGCCTCTCCGGCCTCGGGCCGCTCATCGGGAAGCGGACGTGGGGCGGGGTCGTCGGGATCTCCGGCCACGGCATGCTGATCGACGGCGGCCAGACGTTCGTTCCGCAGTACGCGAACGTCTCACGGGAAGGTCAGCACGTCGTCGAAGGCGAGGGGGTCTCCCCCGACATCGAGGTGGACAACGACCCTGCCGCCGAGATCGCCGGCCGCGACCCGCAGCTCGACCGGGCGGTCGAAGAGGTGCTGAAGCAACTGGCCAAGGATCCGCGCGAGATTCCGCCGCGGCCCGCGGATCCGGTCAAGACGAAGTAAGGGGACGGCAACCGAGCTACGCGTGTCCCTCGCGGCGCGAGGCGACGTCGAACGAGATCGAGGCGCGCAGCCGCTCGATCGTCCCTTCGGCCAGCCGCCAGTGGGCGCCGGTCGGGCGGATTCCCACCGGGATCCTCCCGCCGGCTTCCCGCTCGGCGAGCGGCGAGACGAGCAGCACCGCGTCGTCGCCGGCCGCGCGAAGCTCGGCGCGAAGACGCGCCGGCGTGACCGGCCGCACGCGAGCGAGAACTTCGCCTGAGGCTCCGAGCTGGCCCAAGAACCTGAGGAAGACCGATCCGAACCGCTCGTCGTGGACGCACAGCACGACCGGGCGGGTGCGCGCCCAGCGCAGGATCTTCTGCGGGAACTCGGGGTCGAGCGCGACGCGGTAGACCGGCGCTCCGACCGTCCGCGCCGCCCGCTCGACTTCGGCGCGGTGGCAGTCGGTGGTCACGACCCCCCAGGCGCCGGCGAGCGCTCCCTGCGGGTCATTGACGAACTCGCTCAGCAGGAAGGGACGGGGGTTGGCCTTGAGCCCCGCCTTCACGTCCCGGCTGATCATGTCGATCTGTTCCCGATTGCATTCCACGACGCACAGCGGAAGCCCCTCGAGACCCCCGTTCAAGGCGTTGTGCGCGAAGTCGGCGAAGGCGGACGGGCTCAGCCCCAGCCCATGCGCTTCCGCGCGGCACCGGTTGACCGCGAGCAGGAGATCGTCCTCGCGATGCTCGGGCGATCCCGGGCCGGCTCCGGGCGCGACGAACGTTCCCGCCCCCGGGCGCGCGTCGAGGAATCCTTCGCGCACCAGGACGCGATAGGCACGATGCACCGTCTTGCGGTTCATCCCCGTCATGTCGGCGAGCCTGCGGACCGACAGGACTCGGTCCCCCGGCCGCAGCTTGCCGAGGTGAAGCGATGTGAGCAGATGTTCCCTCACTTTTTCGAGCCCGTGGACGGGGCGTTTGCCGAGGACGGTGGGGGCCATGGCGAACCTCCGGGGTCTTTATAATCTACGCCGAGTCCCCGCGGTGCGCTGGCGATCCCGCGGGGCGTTCCCCGCAGAACAGATCAGAAGAAGATGTGAACCTCCGCTATTGCCTCGGCGTCGCTGCTCCCCTGAGTTTCGGCAGGCCCGCTCCGGTTCCGATAGAGAAGGCGCAGCTGCAACCCCGGTAGTGCCGTCCAATCGACCCCCGCGCCCCACTGGGCGAACCGGGAGACGCCGTCCGCGCGATCGAGATCGTAGGCGCCTCCCCAGGCGCGGGCCGTCACGCCGCGAGCCGCGGCGACGTCCACCTCGACGTGCCCTGCGGCGCCGCGCGTGTCGCGACCGTGGACGTCCGTATCGACGATCCGATCGATTTCGGCCAGCACCACGAGCGGAGCGACCTGATACCCGCCGAACGCGCCGGCGAGAGTCCGGTGCGCCGCACCCGGAAGATCGTTCGCCGATACGCTGACCCCCACGCGGCCGTCGCGGTGAATCCACGCGCCGGTGCCGACGTATTGCTTGTCGTTGTCCTGCTCCGCCGCTCCCGCGGTCCCGTTCGACACCGAAAGCGCCGCCGTCCAGTGCTCCCCTGACCCGCCGAGCTCGAGCCCGAGATCGGAGCTCTCGAAGGTGAACCCCGTGCCGCGCCGCGTCGCGGCGTCGTCGTCCTGCAACCGCAGGCCGTAGGGGAGGAAGAACTTCCCCGCCTTGGCGTAGAACCCCCCGCGCCTCGCGCTGTAGAGCGCGAACGCCTCGCGGCAGGTGGCTCCGCCGGGAGCGACCCGCTCGTCGATGTAGGCCGTCAACCGCTCCGGAAGGAGATCGACGCCGAGGTAGAGGTTGGCCTCGGACATCCGGATCTCCCCCAGGTACGGTCCGTCCTCGCGCAGGTGCCCGAGATACCCCCCGCGCAGGTCGGCCCCGAGACGGACGCGCTCGCCGATCGCGCCGTCGAAGAGCTTTCCCCCCGCGGGGAACTTCATCGACGGGAGGGTCGCGGCGCCGTACTGCGCGCCGTAGGCGGTGCGCTCCCCCCCGCCCGTGCGGTTGACGTGGCACGAGCCGCATGCGAGACCCGTGCGAACGGCGAGGTAGGGTTCCGCGGTGGCGGGAAGCCACGGCCCGGCCACCGCGGCACCGGCGAGCACGAGCGGGGCGACGCGCATCAGTCGTTCGGCGCCCCGGCATCGATCCATTGCCGGATGGCGTCGATCTCGGCGAGCGTCAGGTAGGGACCGCCGAACGGCATCCGCTCGCCGGCGATGCGCGGGTCCCCCGAGAGCTTCATGACGACGTAGGAGTCGGCGGAGGCCTTCGGCGTGACGCGCTGGAACGCCGGGAGCTCGGTGGAGGCCACCCGCACGAGGTGCGCGTACGCCTTCCCGGCGGAGAGATCCATCCCCTGCTGGGGCTCGGACCCGGCGTGGCAACCGTCGATCGCGCAGCGCGGCGTGAAGATCGAGGTCTGGAGCGAGGAGAGCGTCGGCCCTTCGGGGGTCCCCGTGCCGGTGTCGAGGAGGACGCCGTCTCCGCCGCAGGCCGCGGCGAGGAGGATCGCCGCGACGGCGAACGCGACCCTCAGCGCCGCGGCGAGACCCGCGGATTCGCGCGCACCCACGCGACGAACGCGGCCAGCGATCGCAAGTCCTCGTCCGAGGCCCGGTCGCGGTAAGCGGGCATCGCGATCGCCTGGTTGTCGAGGAACACCTTGGCCGCGGGGTTGGCCCGGAACCGGTCGCTGACGCCGTTCCTCACCCACTGGCGGAACTCCGCGTCGTCGCGGACGAGGTCCGGGTAGTCCGGCCCGTCCCACGGTGGAACGAACCCCTTGAACGATCCCGGATTCCGAACCAGCCCGCGCCCCTCGGGGCCGTGGCAGCCGAAGCAGCCGAGGCGGAACGCGGCGTCCTTCCCCGCGGAGACCGCGTCGTCGCGGGAATTCCCGAACTGCGAGACCGCGAGCACGTAGGCGACCAGGTCGTCCTGGGCGCGAGGGTCGAGGAAGCGGCCGAATGCCGGCATGTGGATCAGCGCCTTCGGGTCGGCGGGACGGTTCGAAGGATGGCCGTCGACGATCCACGCGCGCAGGTCCCCTTCCGACTTGTTCCACATCATCCACGTGCCGCCGGTCCACCCCGGCACCTCCCCCGACTTCGACCCCGGGTTTGGAATCGGCTGGCCTCCGCCGGGGCCGTGGCACCCGAAGCACCCCATCGAGTCGGCCAGCTGCCGCCCGTGCTCGATCGGGAAGGTCGAGGCCCGGCGACCCTCCCGCGCCCGCCAGAAGAGGAATCCGAGCGCGCCCGCCTCGACGACGGCCACGGTCGAGAGCATGAGGATTGCTGCGGTCGCGGCGCGCGTCATCGATCGTGCCCCTCGAGGCGGAGTCGGACCGTCGCATCAGTTCGATGCGGGCGCGACCTTCGCCACGAGGAGGATCTTAGCCCCGCCCCGTTCCGCCCAGGCGCCGCTGACCGTGACCCGGCGGCCGGCGTACGGCCTGAGCGCCGCGTTGGGCGTCTCCGCGTCGTCCACGGAGGCTAGCCAGACCAGGTGTCCGGAAGGCTCCTCGACGATCGCCAGCGGGATCCCCGCATCGGCGCATTTCTGAGCGCACGTGCGGTGCGATTCTCCGTGGGCCCCCGACTTGATCCAGCACGCGGAGTCCACGACCTCGCCGGTGACGGTCACCGTCCCCTCGGCCGCCAGGAGGGAAGCGGTCGCGAGGAGCGCGGTTGCGACGGACCATCCGAGCCGGTCCACGGTCATCACGTCCTCTCCTCGAAAAGGATCCTTGTTACCTCGGATCGGATCGATGAGGGGACGGTGGGCGGGTTCGGCGGGACGGTTCGCGGAGAGCGGGTTCTGCGTCCCCTAGGCGGCGCCGGCCGGCAGCTCCGCGGTCTCGAAGAGCGCCTCCGCGGGAACGATCCGGATCCGCTCCGCGTCCACCGGAAGGGGGAAGACCGCGATCTCCTTGTCCTCGTCGAGCACCTCGGGCTTGGTGTCGGTCGCGTAGGAGATCGGTGACGGAGCGTTCGAGCCGAGCGCCCGGACGAACCGTTCGACCCCCTCCGGATCGGCGACGACCGCCGCGAAGGCACGGTCGGCGCGGAGATGGCGGCGGATCGCGGCGTTCACGTCCTCCACCCGGAGGTCGCGTAGGCGCTCCTGAAGCTCGTCCACCAGGTTCTTCCGGCCGTAGAACGCACCATCCATCGCGTAGCCGAGGCGCCGGGCCGGCGTTTGCACCCAGAGACGGGAGTACGCGAGCAGGAAGTCGCGGGTCTCGGCGAACGCGGCCGCCGTCAAGCCGTCGCGCACGACACGGGCGAGCAGTCGCATCGCCTGGCGCATGGCGAAGTGGGCGTTCTCCGGGGCGACGGGCCGGATCCACATCGTGAACGCCTGCCGCCGCCTCGGCAGATTCGGGAGCGGGAACGTCGAGAGGCCGTCCTGGACGAAGGCCTCGACGTACGAGTAGTCCCCGTAGTTGAGCCCCCGGTCGGCGCGCATCGCGTTCATCAGCAGGCCGTTGAAGGTCCGGTGCTCGCCGAGGTACGAGTTCGCGACATAGAGCGGATAGAAGTCGTCGTCCGCGCGCGTGACGTCGAGCGGGAATCCGATCGAGATCGCCCATGCGCGGCAGGGCTTCGTGACCAGGAGCGTCTCGAGACCCCGGGGCTCGCGCGGGGGCGGGAGGGGAACCCGGTCGGGACCGCGCTCGGGGAGGGCCGCGAGATCGGCCGCGATGCGTTGGGCGAAGCCGTCGGGGACCGCTCCTCCCAGACCGATCGTGAGCCGGTCCCGCGTGTACGACTGCCTGCGGAACGCGATCACGTCCTGGCGGGTTACCGCCGCGATCCCGCGCACCGACCCCTCGACCGGCCGGCCGTACGGCCCGCCGGCGTGGATCATCGCGTCCAGCGCTTCCTTGCCGAGCCCCTCGTCGTCGGTCGCGCGCAGCCCCGCCGTGATCGCGTTCGACTGATCGGCGCGCAGGCGCTCCAGGTCGGCCGCGTCGAACCTGGGCGCGAGCAGGACGTCGCGCATCAGCTCGTAGAACGGAAGGAGATGGTCCCGGTGGACCGTCCCGTGGACCACCGTCACTTCGCGGTCCACGTGCACGCCGATCCCGGCTGCCATCGGGTACAAGGCATCGAGGATCTGGGCGTACGACCTCGGGCCCGCGCCTCCTTCGACGAGGAGGCTCCCGGTGAGCGCGGCGAGCCCTTCCTTGCCGCGGGGATCGTCGGCGGAGCCGGCCTCGAACAGGACGCGTATCGCGACGAACGGAGACCCGGGGGATTCGAGAACGAGCGTCTTCACGACGCGCGGGGTCCGGGCGCGTGGGCCAACGTCACGACGGTCCGGTTCGCGGCGCGAAATGTCGCGGCGGCGGACGACCGAACGTCTTCGGCGCCGACGCGCTCGAGGGTCGCCTGGGTGGCGTCGATCGACGGCGTGTCCCCCGTCAGTTGGAGGTAGGTGCACACCGTTCCGGCGATCTGGTCGGGGGTTTGGAGCCCCTGGAGGAATCCGTACCGCAGGCGGGACTTCACCGCGGCGAGCCGGTCGGCCGGGAGCAGGTTCGCGCCGGCGGAGGCGAGCGTGCCCTCGATCGCGGAGCGAACGTCGTCCAGGGTCGCCGGGTCCTTGAGGCGCGCGATCACGAGGAAGAGCGTCGGATCGCGGTGGTCCTCGGCCCCCGCCCAGAGCCAGTCCACCCACTGGCGCCTCAGGACGAGCTCCGTGTAGAGCGGCGAGGTCGGCGCAAACTCGGCCTGCGCGATCACGTCCAGCGCGCGCCCGGAGAGGTCCGTGGGGTCGAACGCCGGAGCGTGGAACGCCAGGGCGAGGTGCGGAAGGGTCGGCGTGGGCCACGGCATGCGCGCCACCCGCTCTCCCGTCTGCTCGGGCTCGACCGGGGTCGCAAGCGAAGCCGCCCCCGGAATCCACGCCCCCCAGCGGCGCCGTGCGAGCGCGAACACGTCGTCGGGGCGGACGTCCCCGACCACGACCAGCGCCGCGTTGTCCGGCCGATACCAGCGCCGGAAGAACAGCCGCGAGTAGTCGTAGTGATTGGGCATGGCCTCGATGTCCGCGAGGAATCCCATCGTCGTGTGCTTGTAGGTGTGCGTGGTGTACGCGGTGTCCTGGAGCTTCTCGAGCAGCGCGTTCAGCGGGATCGAGTGGTTCTTGTTGTATTCGCCGAGAACCGCTCCCGCTTCCTTCTGGAAGGCCTCGACGCCGTACTCGAGGTTCATGAAGCGGTCGGATTCCAGATCCATGACCGTGTCGAGCGCGGCCGCCGCCGCCGTCACGTGATAGCAGGTCCAGTCGTCGGTGGTGAAGGCATTCCCGTCGGCCCCCAGGCGCTTCAGGACGTCGTTGTAGCGATCCGGCGGGAAGCGCGGCGTGCCCCGGAACATCATGTGCTCGAAGAAGTGGGCGAAGCCGGACAGCCCCGGCTCGACCTCGTTCCGCGATCCCGTGCGCACGGCGAGGTAGTGGGCGGCGAGCCCGGGAGAATCCACGGGGACCGCGACGACCGCGAGGCCGTTGTCGAGCCTGGTCTCGACGATCGGGTACGGAAACGTCGGGGGGGTGGACGCCGGCCGCATCAATGCTTGCGCGGGCCCAGAGTCATGCTCATGTCGCGGTTGACGATCTCGCCGGGGGCCGACTCGACCACCGCGGCATCCGCGAGGATCTCGATGACCTTGTCCAAGACCCGCCGGCCGTTCTCGGGACGCCGCAGGTCGCGCCCGCGGAACATGATCGTGACCCGGACCTTGTCCCCTTCCGCGAGGAACCGCTTCGCGTG
Organism: Acidobacteriota bacterium; assembly: GCA_041500265.1. Classification (GTDB taxonomy): domain Bacteria; phylum Acidobacteriota; class Polarisedimenticolia; order Polarisedimenticolales; family DASRJG01; genus DASRJG01. The sequence continues at coordinate 24,875 of JBGQLU010000022.1, forward strand.
GGTGAGCTTGGTCTCGAGATCGTGGCCGTCGATGGCGGGCCGCAGCTTGATCTGCTTGACCGCGATGCGCGATTCCTTCTTCCGCGCGTCGCGGGCCTTCTTGGCGGTTTCGAACCGGTGCTTCCCGTAGTCCATGATGCGGACGACGATCGGACGCGCTTCGGATGCGACCTCGACCAGGTCGAGGCCGGTTTCCTCCGCGATGCGCCGGGCTTCTTCGATGGGAACGACGCCGACTTGTTCGCCGCTGGCGCCGATGAGACGGACGGGACTGAGGCGGATCTGGTGATTGACGCGAACCTTTTCGTCGATGCGACACCTCCAGGGAAATCGTGAAAAACCCGTGGCTCGGAAATAGTACGGAAAACGGTCGCAAATATAGCATCGGCGCCGCCCCGGGCCAATCGGCACGGGTTGCGGGGTCGAAACTCCGCCGGAAATCGGGAGGGAGGGCGGAGGGTCAACGGGGCCGGCGACGCGTGGCGGCGTAGGTCGCGGTCACCACGGTGTGGATCCCGCCTCGGACCAGGAAATCCCCGCAGATCTCCATCCGCCGGGGCTTCACGGCCCGCACCAGATCGTCGAGGATGCGATTCGTGACCGCCTCGTGGAAGTGCCCTTCGTTCCGGAACGACCAGAGGTAGAGCTTCAGCGACTTCAGCTCTACGCACGCCTTGTCCGGAACGTAGCGGATCCGGATCGTCGCGAAATCCGGCTGGCCGGTTTTGGGACACAGGCAGGTGAACTCCGGGGCGTCGAAGGCGACCGTGTAATCCCTCGCGGGCGCGGGGTTCGGAAAGCTCTCCAGGGTCTTCGACGGACGCGCGGGCATGGCGGCGCAACTCTAGCAGCCGGCCTCCTCGGGCGACACAACGTCCGCGAACGAGGGCGAATCGGGAACGGCTGCCCAGGTAATTCCGGGCACGGAGGTTGCTCCTTGCGAGCCGTGCGATCGCTACGAATCCCTGGAGGTGCCCGATGACCCGCCCCCGCCCATTCCTCTTCTCGGTCGCCATCCTGGCCCTGACCTTGCCGGCCGCAGCATCCGGCAGTGCCGCGACCAGCTACCGCTACGCCTACTCGACATTCAGGGAAGAGGCCGGGCGCGTGAGCGTTTTCGTGGACGGCTACCCCGCCTCGCAGCGGGTCAAGGACGGGTACATCCCGATCCCGTTCGTGGTCGCGAGCCTCAAAGGGGGAAAGGCGATCCCGCTCTCGCCGGAGTCGTTCACCCTCCTCGATGCACGCGGCAATACGGTGCCCGCGGCGGGATACGGCGAGCTTCTCGACCACTATGGAAAGATGAGCTTCGATCGCACGCTGATCCGGCAGCGACCGCTCGTTCTCGGGTCGTACTACGGCTCGTTCCTGCGCATCGAGGGCGCCTTCTTCCCCGCGCCCGGCGGGCGAACCCGGATCGAGCGCATCGAGGTCCCGGCGTACGGCTACTTCGAGGACGTTCTGTACTTCCCGATGCCCCCCGCGGGTCTCGACGGCGTGCTCACCCTCCGCGTGGCGATGCCCGGCGGCGAGCCCGTCGAGGTGAGGTTCGCGGCTTCGAAGAAGAGGCTCGATCGGAGCTGACGGCGGCGGACGGCGCTACTTGCCGGCGCGGAGGGTGACGCGCACCTCCCGCGCCTCCCCGCCGCGACCGCGGATCACCTTGAGCTTGACCGTCGCGCCGATGCCGGCCGCCTCGAAGGCGTCCAGCAGATCCGACTGGCCGTGGACCGGCTTCCCGTCCACTCCGACGATGATGTCGCCGAGCCTGTAGCGTCGCGTGCGCGTGACGGAGACACCGGCGAGGCCGGCATCGTCGGCCGGAGAGCCCGCCTCGACCTCGGCGACCGCGACCCCGTCGTAGTCGAGCCGGCTGGCGTAGTAGTCGGGGACGAGGGTCGCCCCCGTCACCTCCGGCTGCCGGATGCGTCCGTGCTTGATCAACAGAGGAACGAGGCGCGCGACCGTATCGACGGGCACCGCGAACCCGATCCCCGCGGAGCCTCCGCTGGGCGAGTAGATCGCTGCGTTGATGCCGATCAGGCGCCCGGACGAGTCCATCAGGGGCCCCCCCGAATTCCCGGGGTTGATCGCGGCGTCGGTCTGGATGACGTCGTGGATACGCCGCCCGGACGGGGAATTGAGCTCCCGGCCGAGGCCGCTGATGACCCCCGTCGTCAGCGTGTGGTCGAACCCGAACGGGTTTCCCACCGCCAGCACCCGCTGGCCCACCACCAGATCGCTCGAGCGGCCGAGGGTCAGCGGGACGAGCCGTTCGGCCGGAGCGTGAATCTCGAGCACCGCCAAATCCTTGTCGGGAGCCGCGCCGACGACCTTCGCCTCGAACTCCGTCTGATCCGAGAAGCTGACCAGGAAGCGATCGCCTTCCTCGATGACGTGGTAGTTCGTGACGATGTGGCCGTCCTTGTCCCAGACGAAGCCGCTGCCGGTCCCCTGCGGCCGATCCACCTGGTTGAACGAGAACAGGTCCACCTGCGTGGCGTAGTTCGTGATGTAGACGACCGACGCGGAAGCCTTCCGGAAAACCGAAATGTCCCGCTTCTCCTCGTCGGAGAGCCCGGGAGGGAGAGGCGCGCCTGGAGCCTCGGAGGGGTCGCGTCCCGCGCCGGAAGCGCGGGACGCGGCCACCATCAGCGCGACGGCCAAGGCCGCCCGCCGCAATCGAACGGGCCCTGGGGGCTGAGGCCGTTCCTGCATTACTTCCCGAGCGTCTTCACGTGAGCGGCGATCGCCTGAATCTGCTCGGCGGTCAGCTTGCTCTTGTACCCGGGCATCTTGTTCTTGCCGTCCTCGGTGATCTTGACGATCTGCTCGACGGTCGCGGCCTTCTGATACTCCGGATCGTTGAAGTTCCTCGAGCCCTTTCCGGCCGGCTTGGCCACGCCGTCCTTGCCGTGGCACATGCCGCACTTCTGTTCGAACAGCGCCTTGCCGTCCTCCGCGGCGAACGCGGGGAAGGCGACGAAGGCGACCAAGACCAGGATCAGGAACAACGCGGTTCGACGCATCGCAGTCTCCTCCCGAATCCCTCGACCGAGGGATTCTATCGTGGGTCCCGGCGACGGGCCGGGATCAGGTTGCCTTGTCGTCGCGCTCCGAGCACCGGATCGAGAGCACGGCGCAGGTGGACTCCCGGAGCACGCGCTCCGCGACCGAGCCGAAGACCAGATGGCGCCACCCGCTCCAGCCGTGCGTGGCGATGACGACGAGGTCGGCGCGCTCTTCCGCGGAGATCCGGGCGATCTCCGAAGCGGCGTCCCCACGGCCCACGATCGTCTTCGAACGCGCGGCCTCCCCGACGTGCTTGGCGGCGACCTGCTTCAGCCGGCGCTCGACCTCCTGCCGGACTTGGGTCTCGTACTCGGGAAGCGGGAGCGAGGCGAGCCCGAAATCGGCGTACGGCGGGATGTCCCACGGTGTCGGCGTGTCGACCGGAAGGACATGGACCAGGATCAGGTCGGCCTTGAAGTGGGATGCGAGCTCCGCCGCGACCGGAACCGCGGTCAGGGAGGAGGTGCTGAAATCGGTGGTGACCAGAATGCGTTGAAATGGAAGCATGTTCGAGCCTCCTCGGGACCGGTACTTCGGTAGGGGAGACTACCCCGCGGCGCGGACGGGGGCCAGCGGCCGATGGACCGAATCGGTGCGTAAGCCCCCGGGGCCGCGGAAGGCCGTCAGGAGCGGTCGGCGGCCGCGATCACGGCGGGAGCCGGGCGCAGGCGCTCTTCGCGGCGCCGGTCGAAGTAGCTCCCGACCGCCACGGCCAGGAGCGTCAGGAAGAAGCACAGCGAGAAACCGTGCACGAATCCACCGCTGTAGGCCTGCCCCACGGCCAGGTAGAACGACTGCATCGTGGACCCCGGCGGTCGCGGAAGGGCGTTGTGGAGGACTTTGAGAAGAAAGCCCGAGAGCGCGATGAGGCTCGCGATGGCCCCGGGGATCCCGATGAGGATCGCCACGTACCGTTGCCGCCGGGTCATCGTCTCTCCCTCGCCGGCCCCTCGACCGGGTTGCCATGAGTATTCCGTGCAATCGCTCCGCCCGCTACTGCCATTTTTCGCCATGCGCCCGCCCGCACGCCCGTGACGATTTCGTCATCGGCGTCGCGTGGACGCCCTCGCTCCGCACTCCTAGAATGAGCGAGGGGTGTCGCGGATGCGGCTCAATCCAGGCTTGCCCGCCTACCAGCGCCGGCGAAGCCGGGTCGTCCAGATCGGGGATGTCTCCATCGGGGGGGACAACCCGATCCGCGTTCAGTCGATGACGACCCCCCCAACGACCGACACGGCGGCCACGGTCGCGCAGATCGAGCGCCTCGTCGCGGCGGGATGCGAGATCGTGCGCGTCACCGTCCCCACCACGGCCGATGCGGACAACCTCCCCGAGATCAAGCGCGCGCTGCGCTCCCGCGGCATCAAGGTGCCGCTCGTCGCCGACATCCACTTCACCCCCGCGGCGGCGATGAAGGCGGTCGAGTACGTCGAAAAGATCCGCGTCAATCCGGGGAACTTCGCCGACAAGAAGAGGTTCGCCGTTCGGGAGTACAGCGACGCCGAATACGAGGCCGAGCTCGACCGCCTTCGGACGGCCTTTACGCCTCTCGTCCGCCGGGCCAAGCAGCTCGGCGTGGCGATGCGGATCGGCACCAACCACGGATCGCTCTCCGACCGGATCATGAACCGGTACGGCGACTCCCCGGAGGGGATGGTCGCCTCGGCGATCGAGTTCGTGCGGATCTGCGAGGACCACGGATACCGCGACGTCGTCCTCTCGATGAAGTCGTCGAATCCGTCGGTGGTGCTCGACGCCTATCGGTTGCTGGTCGCCCGGATGAAGATGCTCGGGATGGACTACCCGCTCCATTTGGGCGTCACCGAAGCGGGCGACGGCGAGGACGGCCGGATCAAATCGGCCCTCGGCATCGGGGTCCTCCTGGAAGAGGGCCTGGGGGACACGGTGCGCGTGTCGCTCACCGAGGACCCGGTCGCCGAGATCCCGGTCGCCCACGCGCTCGTGGCCCCGTACAACGCGAACCGCGCCCTCGAGGGGGCGCCCTCGGGCTCCTGGACCGCTCTCAAGCTCGGGCTCGACGAGGCGGTCCGCGCTTACGAGCGCGCGAGCCGGCCGATTCGCGTCGGCCCGCGCGAGCTCGGCGGCCCGGGAGCGATCGCGGTCGAGGTTCCGCTCGCCGCCCAGCTCGCGGACCTCGAGGCCTTGAGGCTCGAGATCGACGAGGTAGCCGGGGTTCGGGTGCCGGAGGAAACGCGGGCGGAGCTCGTGTCCGTCGATCTGCTCGACGCCGCCGAGGTGGACGCGGTGCTGCCGCTGCGCCGGTCGCTCGAGCTGCTGGCCCCCGAGGTGGCGTTGTCGGTGCGTCTCTCGCCGCGGGTCCGGGCGAGCCTCGAGGCGGCGTCCTGGGACGCCCTGTTCGCCGCGGCCCACCGGGTGCACGTCGCGATCCCGGGCCCGCTCGACGCCCCCGGCAGGGAGTTTCTCGGCCGCCTCGTCGCGTTCGCCGTCCCCGGTCGCGCCGCGCTGCTCGTCGAGGGAACCTCGCGCCGCGGTGGAGCCTCGGACGCCGTGGAGATCGCCGTCGAGGCCGCCCGGCTCGCGGCCGCGACGGGAGCGCAGGTATGCCTCGCCCTCGATCCGGGACTCGACCTCACCCCCCTCCTCGGGTACCGGCGTCTCGCGGCGCGGCTCACCGAGGCGCTCCCCGGACCGATCGCGGCGCCGATCGTCTTGATCGACCGGCCGGCGGTGCGGGGCGCGGACGAGACGCTCGGGCCCGCGGCCGCGCTCGGGGGGCTGCTCTGCCAGGGGTTGGGGGACGCGATCCACGTCGATGCCGGAAGCGCGTCCGATGCGAGGCGCCTCGGGTTCAACATCCTCCAAGCCGCGCGCGTCCGCATGACGAAGACCGAGTTCATCTCGTGTCCGTCGTGCGGCCGGACGCTGTTCGATCTCGAGACCACCACGGCCACGATCAAGGCGCGGACGGCCCATCTCAAAGGGCTGAAGATCGCGGTCATGGGCTGCGTCGTGAACGGCCCCGGGGAGATGGCGGACGCGGATTTCGGCTACGTCGGTTGGGGCGACGACAAGATCGCGCTGTTCGTCGGGAAGGACATGGTCGCGAAGGACATTCCCGCGCGGGAAGCCGCCGACCGCCTCGTGGAGCTGATCAAGAGCCGAGGCCGCTGGGTGGATGCTCCCTCATAGACCGAGCTCGTCCCATTCGCGGAGCATCCACGTTCCCAGGCCGAGCTCGACCAAAGGGCTCGATCGAGCGATGGCTTCCGCGTCGTGCAGATCGCGCGCCTCGAAGATCTCGAGGTAGCCGTCCCCGCGCTTGAACGCACCCGCCGCCCGGAGCCTTCCTTCATCCTTGAGCCGCTTCAGCTGCGCGAGGTGCCCGCGCGCCGCCCCCGCGACCTCGTCCTCGGGGCCGGTGATGAGAATGGTGCGAACGAAGAGCGGCATGGATCCCGTCCTTTAGAGCTCGATGCGTTCCAGATAGTCCGGGCAGTGCACGTCGAGCGCCATCGTCTCGCGGAGAAGGGCCGCCAGGGCGTCGCGCGCGTCGGGCTCTCCGTGCACGAGGTGGACGCGCCCGGGGCGGACCCCGGACGCGCGGAGCCAGGCCAGGATCTCGCCCCGGTCGGCGTGCGCGGAGAGCCCTTGGAGCGTCTCGACGCGCGCGCGGACGGGGATCTCGCGGCCGTAGAGCCGGATGAATTCCGCCCCGCCCTGCATCGCGCGGCCGCGCGTTCCCACCGCCTGGAACCCGACGAAGAGCACGGTGGTGCGGTGGTCCGAGGCCTTGACCGCGAGGTGGTGGAGGATGCGCCCCCCTTCCGCCATTCCCGACGCCGAGACGATGATCGACGGATAGGGCGTGTTGTTCAGCACCTTCGAATCCTCGACGGTGACCGAGAAGTGGACGTCCTTCAGGCCGAGCGGGTCGCCGCCGTTTTCGTCCTCGGCCCGCATCGCTTCGTCCTGGGCCTCCTTGTGCCGGACGAGGATGCGGCTCGCCTCGATCGCCATCGGGCTGTCGAGGTGGATCGGAATGTCCTTCCGGATCGATCCCTCCTCGCGAAGCTGATGCAGGAGGTAGAGCAGGTGCTGCGCCCGGCCGACCGCGAACGACGGGATGAGCAGCGTTCCGCCGCGCCCGATCGTCTCGTTCACGATCCGCGCGAGGTCGGCCTTGGCGTTGTCCTTGGGATGATCGCGATTCCCGTAGGTGCTCTCGAGGAGGAGATGATCGCAAGGGCGAAGGGACTCCGGGTCCGGGAGAATCGGCTGGTCCGGCCGTCCGAGGTCCCCCGAGAAGATGACAACCTTCTCGCGTTCGCCCCGGGAGCGAATCCGGATCTCGATCATCGCCGCCCCGGGAATGTGCCCGGCGGCGCGCAACGTCGCCGTGAGCCCCGGCCCGATCTCGGTGGAAGCGTCGAACGCGACGGACTCGATCTGCGGGATCACCCGTCGCGCGTCGTCTTGCGTGTAGAGCGGCAGCGCCGGATGGTGCTTCGAGAACCCCTTCTTGTTCGCGTAGCGCGCGTCCTCTTCCTGGAGGTGTCCCGAATCCAAGAGGATGATCTCGGAAAGATCGCGCGAGGCGGCGGTCGCGAGGATCCTCCCCTGATAGCCGTTCCGGACGACGACCGGCAGGTACCCGCTGTGGTCGAGGTGGGCGTGCGTCAGGAGGACGAGCGACAACGAGGCGGGGTCGAACGGCGGCGGATTCCAGTTCCGGAGCCTCAGCTCCTTCAGCCCCTGGAAGAGCCCGCAGTCGACGAGGACGCGGCACCCGTCGTGCTCGAGGAGGTACTTCGAACCGGTGACCGTGCCGGTCGCCCCGAGGAATTGGAGTGTGGCCACGGGCGGATCGTAACATCGTGGTTGCTTTGGTACGATGACGGACCACGCGAGGGACGCGCGTCCTCGGCCTCGCACGGAACGGAGGAATCCTCGATGAAAATCCAGATCGAGTACTGCACGAGTTGAGCGTATGAGCCCAGGGCCGCCGGTCTGGCGGCCGAGCTGAAGAACTCGCTCGCGATCGACAGCGAGCTGATCCCATCGAGCGGCGGGGTGTTCGAGGTGATGGTCGACGGCAAGAAGGTGTTCTCGAAGAAGGCGTTGGGCCGTTTCCCGGAGCCCGGCGAGATCGTCCGCTCGATCTCCGGCCCGAAGTAGGTTACGGCGGAGGCGGGGCGGCACCCGGCATGAGCTTGCTCGACAAGGCGATCAGTCTCGCACTGCCCGCCGTTCCGAAGCCGATCGTCGGCCACTTCTCGAAGCGCTACATCGCCGGCCCGTCGGTCGAAGATGCGCTGCGCGCCGTGCGCGAGCTGTCGGCCGAAGGGGCGATGGCGACCCTCGACATCCTCGGCGAGTTCATCTCGACCATCGACGAGGCCGACGCGAACGCCCGGGCGTACATCGAGCTCCTCCGGCGCCTCGCCTCGGAAAACCTCCCGCAAGCCAACGTGTCGGTCAAGCTCACGGCCCTGGGGTTGTTGATCGACCGGCGGCGCTGCCTCGACAACATGCGGGCCCTCTTGGGCGCCGCGAGCGAGACCGCGGGGTTCGTCCGCGTCGACATGGAGGACGCCTCCTGCACGACCCCCACGCTCGAGATCTACCGGATGCTCCGATCGGAGTTTCCCGGACGCGTGGGCGTCGTCCTCCAGTCCCGCCTCCGGAGGACGATCGACGACGTGGATGCGTTGACCGCGGAACCGGCGAACTTCCGCCTGTGCAAGGGAATCTACCTCGAGCCGCGCGCGATCGCGTTCACGGATCCCGAGCTCATCCGGTCGAACTTCACGCTGCTCCTCGATCGCATGTTGGAGCGTGGCGCGTACGTCGGGATCGCGACCCACGACGAGCGCCTGGTCTTCGAGGCGCTCCGCCTCGTCGCGAAGCACGGGCGCGCCCGGGAGCAGTACGAGTTCCAGATGTTGCTCGGCGTCGAGGAGGAGCTGAGGCGCATCCTCCTCAAGTCGGGGCATCGCCTGCGCGTCTACGTCCCCTACGGAGAGCAGTGGTACGCGTATTCGGTGCGGCGCCTTCGGGAGAACCCCCAGATCGCCGGGTACGCGTTCAAGGCGATGTTCGGCCTCTAGCGCGCCACGCCGACGCCGAACCCGTAGACCATGGTTCCGCCGACGTACGCGGTCGCGACCGCCAGGATCACGGCGGCAAGCAGCCCGGTTGCATAGGCCACGCGTCCCCCTTCGGGAATCCGTCCCCGCCCCCAGGCCCTCACCACGAGAAGGGCGAGGTTCACGCCGAGCAGGATGAGCGCGAACCGCTCGTGGCGCAGCATCCAGGGCGAGGCGGCCTCCCCGACAGCGATCGTGTTCTGCGCGAGGTAGCCCGCGGCGATCGTCGGGACGAGGCTCGCGATCCCGAGGAGTCCGAGCAGGCTGCCGAAACGCTCGGCGCGCTCGAGGCGGGCCAGCAAACCGACTGCCTCCACGCTCCCCCCGACGACGAGGAACACGATCGTCAGATGGACGATCGCGGGATGGATCAGGTGCAGCACGTCGCGACCGCGCGCTCCGTCAGGCGCCCGGGTTCCGTCGGGCGAACTCCTCGAGCAATTCGCGCGAAGGACCGTCGAGCTCTCGCGGCGTCACGATCTGGACGACCGCGTAGAGGTGTCCCGCGGCCCTGGCGCCGTGGCCGGGGACGCCGCGCCCCTTGATCCTGAGGCGCTGCCCGCTGCGGGTTCCCGGCGGGATGATCACCGTCGCCCGCCCTTCCAGGGTCGGAACCTCGACCTCGCCGCCGAGGGTCGCCTTCACCACGCCCACCGGCACCTCGCAGATGAGATCGCTTCCCTCGCGGCGGAAGAGCGGGTGCGGCTCGACGCGCACGTTCACGTAGGCGTCTCCCGCGGGACCGCCACGCCCGGGAACTCCTTTTCCAGGAAGGCGCACTCGCCCGTTGTCCTCGATCCCCGCGGGGATCCGCACCTTCACCCGGTCCTGGAAGGCG
>JBGQLU010000023.1:0-34674 GCA_041500265.1 Acidobacteriota bacterium
CACGGTCCCATCACGGTCTCGGCGGCGAGCGCCAGCGGACTGGCGCTCCCGGCGAGGCTCGCGGAGGGGATCCCCATCGCGACCGACAGCGCGACGACGAAATAGACGACGGCCGCGACGCCGAATCCGGCGAACGCCGCGACGCGAACGGTGCGCCGCGCGTCCTTCATCTCCTCGACCGGGACCGTCGCGGTCTCGCTCCCGAGGAACGGCCATGCGACGAGCGCGATCGCGGGGAAGAGCGCCCCCCATCCCTTCGGCGCGAACGGCACGAGGTTCGACGCCGCGGCGTGCGGGGCCAGTGCCGCCGCGAGAACGAGCAGCGGCACGATCTTGAGGATCGTCGTCGCCGATTGCACGTACGCTCCCGCCTTGACGCCGCGGAGATTGACGAGCGTCAGCGACCAGACGAGCGTCTGCGCGAGGAGAAACGCCGGGAGCGGCCGCGCGAACACCGGGTAGAAGACCTCGGCGTACCCGACGAAGGCGGTCATGAACGCGGCGTTCCCGACGACGCACGAGATCCAGTAGAGGGTCGCGGCCACGAGCCCCGCCAGGGGGCCGAACGCCTTCTCGGAATAGACCTGCAGCCCACCCTCGACCGGGTACGCTTCGGCGAGATCGGCGTAGACGGCGTTCAGCGCCAGGTAGCCGAGCGCGACGATCGGCCACGCGAGGAGCGAGAGAGGCCCGGCGGCGTCGGCGAGCGAGGCCGGGATCACGTAGATCCCGCTCCCGATGATGTTCCCGGCGACGAGGGCGATCGCCGCGAAGCGTCCGAGACCCTGGACGAGATGGCCATGCTCCCGGGACGCCATGCGCCCCGATCTTATGCTGATAATCTGACGCCGCGGAATGAGATCGAAGGAGCCACGATGCTGCGCCTTCTCGCCCTGCTCCTGCTGGCCGCGACGGCGGCGCCGGCCGCAGCCCCTCTCCCTCGCCCTCGCGCGCGCGACCTGGGGGTCCCGTTCGACGGGACCCCCGGCCCGCGGAACGAGATCACCGACGTGCCGGGGGTCGCGGTCGGCCACGCGACGATCGTCCGGGGGGACGGGCGGCTCGAGGTCGGGAAAGGACCCGTCCGCACCGGCGTCACCGTCGTGCTCCCCCGGGGGAAGGACGTGGCCACGCCGGTGTTCGCGGGATCGTCGGTGATCAACGGGAACGGCGAGGTGACAGGCCTCGCCTGGGTGCGCGATTCCGGGTTTCTCGAGAGCGCGATCGCGCTGACCAACACCCACGCGATCGGAGCCGTGCACGAAGGGATGATTCGCTGGCGCCTCGCGCACGGGGGCCCCGACGCCGACGGGTATGCCTGGTCGACGCCGGTCGTGGGCGAAACCTGGGACGGATTCCTCAACGACGTCAACGGCTTCCACGTCCGTCCGGAACGGGTCGGCGAGGCGCTCGACGCGGCGGCGAACGGTCCGGTCGCCGAAGGATCGGTCGGCGGCGGGACCGGGATGGTCTGCTTCGAGTTCAAGGGAGGCATCGGCACCGCGTCGCGAACACTCACAGCCGAACAGGGCGGATACACGGTCGGCGTGCTGGTGCAATGCAACTGCGGGCTGCGGCCGCAGCTGACGATCGCGGGCGTCCCCGTCGGGCGTCTCATCCCCGAGCGAACCGTGTACTCGCGCGAGACCGGCTCGATCCTGATCGTGATCGCCACCGACGCACCCCTCCTCCCCCACCAGCTCGACCGCGTCGCCAAACGCGCGACCCACGGCCTCGCGCGGGTGGGTGCGACCTCCGGAAACGGATCGGGGGACTTCGCGGTCGCCTTCTCCACCGTCGTGCCGGCGGAGAAGGGCACGGTTCCGCCGACTCGGACGGCGACCTTCCTCGAGAACGGAGCGCTCGATCCGATCTTCGACGCCGCCGTCCAAGCGACCGAGGAGGCGATCGTCAACGCGATGGTCGCCGCCGACACGATGACCGGTGTCGACGGGCACACCGCGATCGGCTTGCCGCACGACCGGCTCCGCGAGGCGCTCCGGAAGTACGGGAAGCTCACGGAGGCGAAAGGCGCGAGGTGAGCCCCGGCAACGGCGAATCGCTGCGTTCCTTCCTCGATCGCGCCGCGGAGGCGCGCGGGGAGGCGCCCTTCCTGATCGAAGCGGATCGCGCCTGGACCTACGCCGACGCCGCCGCGGCGACCGACGCGCTCGCGGCGGAGCTCGTCGCCGCGGGCTTACGCCCCGGCGACCGCCTCGCCATCCTCCTTCCCACCGGACGGCCGCACCTTTTCCTGTGGCTCGCGACCGCCAAGGCGGGGATCGTGTCGTGCCCGATCCACCCCGACTCGGCACCGCCGGAGGTCGAAACGGCGATCGCCTTCCTTTCGCCGCGCGCCGTCGCCGATCGAAGCGGCCTCGTCCGGGTCGGCGGCGCAAGCATCGCGGACCTCGACGAGCTGATCCGCTCGCGGCGCCCGGCCGCCGGTCTCCCCGCCCCCGGCCCCGATGCGATCGCCACGATCCTGACGACCTCGGGAACCACCGGGCTCCCCAAGGCGGCGATGCTCTCCCACCGCATGGCGGTGCTGACCGGCGAGGGGTTCGCCCACTGGCTCCGGCTGCGACGCGAGGATCGCCTGGCCACCTGCCTCCCGCTGTCGCACATCAATGCGCGGTTCTACTCGACGCTCGGCGCGATCGCCGCGGGGGCGTCCTTGACCCTCGCCGAGCGATTTTCGGCATCGCGCTTCTGGGGCTGGCTGCGCGATTCCGGGGCCACGCAGGTGAACGCGATCGGGGCGATGCTCAAGATCCTGTTCGACCGCCCGCCCTCGGAGGAGGACCGCGCCCACGCCGTGCGCCTGGTCTACACCGCGCCGGCGCTCGGGCGCGCGGCCCACCTCGCGTTCGAATCCCGGTTCGGAGTCCGGCTGGTGGCCGGGTACGGCCTGACCGAGTCGACCTTCGGCTTCATCCAGCCGCGCGACGAGCCGCGAGACCTCGACGCCATGGGGCTCCCGCGGCGGCATCCGGACCCCGCGGTCCCCGCGGAGTTCCGTGTCGTGGAGGGGGAGATCGAGCTCCGCAACCCGGCGACGTTTTCCGGCTACTTCCGCGACGAGGCGGCCACGCGCGCGACGCTCACCGAGGACGGGTGGCTCAAGACCGGCGACCTCGCGACGATCGGGCCGGACGGCGCGTACACGTTCGCCGGGCGAAAGAAGCTCGTCATACGCCGGCGCGGCGAGAACTTGACCCCCGGAGAGGTCGAAGCGGTCCTCGAGAGCCATCCGGCGGTCCTCGAGGCGGGGGTGGTCGGCGTCCCGTCTCCGCTGGGAGAAGACGACGTCATGGCGTTCGTCGTCTTCCGGCCGGGAGCGCGTCCCTCGGACGACGAGCTGGCCGCGTTCTGCGCGTCCCGCCTCGCCGCGTTCAAGGTGCCGACGCTGTGGCGCACGCTCGACACCCTCCCCCGCACGCCGACCCAGAGGGTCGCGTATCACCTGCTGCCGCGTTGAAAGGGACCTAGGGGCCCACGCGGATCGCGGGCGACGCGGCCCTGGAGGCGGCGGCCCACATTTGCTTGAGCTCGGGGAAAGCGGCCGGCTCGAACCGCGCGCGGGTCCGGTCGAATCGCCACGTCCCGTGGATCGCGTCCCCCTTCCTGTCGAAGCTCGAGACCACCGACCAGCCGTCGCCTGCGATCTGCTCGGGCTTCGGGGTCTCCGCCGTCGCGGGAACCCCGGCCAGCGTCGCGTCGTAGCGCAGGCCGAGCGGCCCGCGGTAGACGACTGGGACCGCGCGCTTGGTCAAGGAGACGCGGGCGGAGTCCTGGAGCGCGGAAGCGAACAGGGAGATGACGCCGTCCTGCACGACCGACGACCCGGCCGGCAGGTCGAGGCCGAGCGTTTCCGTGTACGCCCCGTCGCTCGACTCCGCGGTGACCGCGTAGTCCTTCACGTTGGCCCCCGGCCAGGCGCGCCGGGCGTCGTCCTCGGCGCTCTTCCGCCGGTCGACCGCCGAGCGGGCGCATTCGACGCGTGCGACCTCGGCGGGAGCGCCGTACAACTTCACCTCGAGCTTTACGGCCGCGGATCCGGCGGCTCCGAGAGTCGTGACGGCCGTTTTCGCGATGCGGTGGGTCGTCGGGTCTCCCGCGGGCAGGGTCACGAGGACCGACGCTTCGGACATCACGACGAGCGCCCGCTTCCCGGCGAGGTGCGCCGGAAGCGTGCCGGGCCACGCATATTCGTCGGTGGCGTCGATCACGACGAGCCGTCCGGCCCCGGGCACGTCGACGAGCGAGGAGGCGAGATCCTCGGGCTCCGGCGCGTCCTTCGGCCAGACCACCCCCACGACGAAGTGGTCGAAGGCCTCGAGATCGGGAACCGACTCCGCGACGGTGTCGGGGCGCGAAGCCTTCACCAGGATCGGGTAGGAGAGATACCCTTCCGCCGCGAGCATGGCGCGGAGGAGCGTCCCTTTGTCCTTGCAGTCGCCGTAGAGCTCGTTGAAGACCTGCGTCGCCGGCCGCGGCTGGTAGCCGCCGATGCCCACCTCTCGATCGAGATAGCGGACGCGATCCCTCACGTACAGCGTGACCGCGCGAATCCTCTCGATCGCGCCGGCGCCGGCCTTCGAGATCGCATCGTCGGCCGCCTTCTGGATCGGAGGCCCCCCCGCATCGCGTCCCTTCGCGATCGACCACCACCACCTGCCCAGGTCGCTCCAGTCGCGGAACGCGGGGGTCGGCGGAGCGGCGCCGGCGGGGGGCGTGAGGCCGAGCACGAGCTCCGGCGCGACGGCGAACGGGTCCGGCCCGAGCCGCTCGGCCTTGACCGGACTCAGCTCCTTGAGCTCGAACGTCCAGGTCGAACCCGATCGGACGGGCTCCGGTCCCGCGGAGGGGAGCCAGGCGTGATGAAGGCTCCATCCCGGCGGAAGGTCCACCACGTACCGCGCTGCGGCCACCGGGACCTCGTCGAAAAACGATTCGCGCATGGCCAGCGCGTACGGCTTCGCCTCTGCTTCGACCTCGTAGAAAACGAGACTCCCCTTCTTGACCCCCTCGAGCGCGATCGCACGGGCCTTCGCATCGGTCAGGAACGTGTCGCTGACCGCCACGTCGATCGCCCCGGCGACGTCCCGGTGCGCCCGCTCGCCGGGCGGAACGTGCCAGCCCTTCGACCGTTTGATCTTCGTCGTGTCGTCGTAGGCGAAGAAGTGGAACGCGATGTCGTCGACACGATTGCTCAGGTACTGCTCGGCCTTGCGGTCGTCGATCTTCCACGTACCGTCCGGCGACACGATCACGTGCCGCTCCCAGAGGAGCGTGCGCGACGGCCATTCGGGCATCCCTTCGGGGAGCTCGGGCGCCGATTGTGCGACGGCCTTCGCCCACTCGGGAAGGCCGGCGCGCGCCGGGGGAGCGAACAGCGCGGCCGCGAGGCCGGCGACGAGGGCGGCCGTCCGCGCGATCGTGGGCCGGCGGATCATGGCGCCGCCCCTACGCGATCGAAGGCGACCGCGGTGCGGTCGGCCTTCCTGACGGCGTCCACGTACTGCTTGAGCACGGTGTAGTCAGGCGGCTTCACGATCACCGGAAGCAACGAGAACGACCGCTCGACATGGTAGCCCGTCGCGGTCTTCGACACCGTGAGCTGGTACGACCCGTACGGCGACCGAAGCGTCACCGGGGCCGGCGGATCCTTCGGCTTGAACCCGTGCGGAGCGGCCACGTCGATCGAGTCGGTCTCGGCGCGGGGGTACTCGAAGATCACCGGAAACGTGCGGGTGGCCTCGGGAAGATCCGGCGCCTCCTCGGACCAGACCCCGAGCAGGGTGAGCGAGTAGCGGCCGATCGACTCGGTCAGGTTGCTCTCCCCGACCTCGACGTCGCAGCCGATCTGAAACGGGGCGGAGTCGTCGTCGAGCCCGGGAAGATCGGCGGCCGACACCTCGCCCCCCTCGCGCGCTCCGCACAGCGTGTCGAGCTCCTTCTTTCGCTTGGGCGGATCGAGGTCCCGCAGCCACCGCCGCATGTCCATGCCGGAAGCGCCGAGAGCGATCCGCGACCATTTCGCCTGGATCGTCTCGTTGTCGTCGGAGAACGAGATCGCCACCCGGGTCTCGGAGCGGTTCTTCGCCGGCGGCGACGGCGGAACGCCGACCTGCGCCCACCCCTTGGCGCCGCTCAGGAACCCCATCGTCCCGGTCGCCCGCCACGGCACCTCGCCGTACGGGAGGCCGGAGCCGGCATCGACGAGGATCCATTTGTCGTCCCCTTCCCCGGGTCCGCGCACCGCCACGAAGGAGTAGCCGAACTGGTCGAGCGTCTTGAGACCGGTCGACCAGTAGCGCTCGCTCCGGTCGGTGGTGAAGACGATCTGGGCCTCCGCGCCGAGGGCCCGCGCGATCCCCGCGAACAGGAAGTCGAGCTGACGCGGCGAGCCCTCCTTGGCTTTCAGCACCGTCTTCGCGTTGTGGGTGTCCTTGTCCTTCTTGTCCGCCGCCTCTTCCTCCTCCGCCGACTCCAGCCCCGTGTTCTTGATGTTCGTCCCGATCCAGTCGTAGGCGGTGCGGAGGACCTCCTGCATCGGGACTCCGGAGGGAATGGCCATCTCGTGAATGGCGTCCCGGATCGCGCCCGCGTTCGAGAACTCCTTGAGGTCGGTTTCGACGCGCTTCGCGGTCAGGTTCCAGTAGTCTTCGAGCGACTCGTTGGCCTCGGTGTAGTAGAAGCTGACGGAGGCGAGCAGCTCGTGCTTCGGGGGCATGTACGGCTCGTTCTGCACGGGGAGCTGATCGACCGCGCTGACGAGGACGGAGGTCCGGTCGGCCTTGATCGTCACCTTGGCCGCGTCGGTGTGGAGAGCCACGTAGGCAGCGGGAAAAAAGGTGTTGGGAATCCAGCGATACCGGATCATGCGCGCCGGCCAGCGGAACTGGAGGTACACCTGATTCAGCCGGGCCAACCCCTCCCCGCGGACCACGTAGCCGAAGTCCACGACGGCGCCGGGCACGACTCCGGGGAGGGCCCCTTTGAGCTCGTACGACTCGCGCGACGAGGTCTTCACGACCGCCTGCGCTTTCAGGCCATCCTTCGGAAGCTCGACGACCCGGCCGTCCGGGAGGATCGTCCGCCCCCACCAGGTCATGAGGTCGGACATCCCGTGATTGACCGGGATCGCGACGTCCGCGAGGCCGCGCCCTTCGGCCGAAAGGATCTTGGCCCGCAGGTGATACTCGAGCTGGTATTCGGCCCCGAGGTTGTCGTTTCGCGCGGTTTCCTCGAGCAGGACGACCCCGTGCTGCGCCCCGGTCGCGGGGTCGGAGACGATCGCCTTTTCCGCCTCGCTCATCGCGGCGGGTCCGGGCTTGATCTCGATGGCCGTAGACTTGCTGGCGCGGGTGGCCGTCGCCGCCGCCACCGCAGCGAGCACGAGTGCGAGCTTCCAAGTGGTGGCCACCGTCATCCTCCCGCGACGCCCGCAAGCAGCTCCTGGACGACTCCGAGCGCCTGCGTGAGATCCGCCTCGTCGACGCACAGCGGGGGGGCGACGAAGACGTAGTTCCACCGCGTTGCGAGATGAATACCTCGATCGAGGGCGGCGCGCACGAGTTTCTTCATCGGCGCCTGGGAGTCCGGCGGGCCGTTCCACGGGACCAGCGGCTCCTTGGTCGCGCGGTCCCGGACCAGCTCGAGGACGCCGTACAGGCCGAGGCTGCGGATGTCGCCGACGATGGGGACCGTCCGCTCGATCGCGGCCAAGCCCCGCGCGAGCGTCGCATCCATCCTCGCGGCGCGCCCGACGAGATCTTCGTCCTTCATCACCGCAAGCGTCGCGAGACCGGCGGCGAGGGAGATCGGGTGCGCGGAGTGGGTCAATCCGGTGACGAGGGGGCGGGCGTCGAAGTGGCGCTTCACCCTCTCGTTAACCGCCACCGCGCCGAGCGGCGCGTGCCCGGAGGTGATCGCCTTCCCCATCGTGACCATGTCGGGACGCGCGCCGAAGTGCTCGAAGGCGAACCATCGCCCCGTGCGGCCGAACCCGGTGAGCACCTCGTCGAAGATCAAGAGGATGCCGTGGCGGTCGCAGATCTCCCGCAGGCGCGGCAGGTACTCCTCGGGCCCCCAGAAGGCGCCGTTGGTCCCGGCGACCGGCTCGACGAGGACGGCGGCGATCGAGCCCGGACCCTCGCGCAGGATGACCTCCTCGACATGGTCGATGCAGGGGCGCCGGCAGACGTCGGGGGTCCATCCGAACGGACACCGGTAGCAGTACGGATCGAGGACCCTCACGACCCCGGGGAGCCCCGGCTCGAACGGGAGGCGCCGCGGGTCTCCGGTCGCCGAGATCGCGCCCAGCGTCGCGCCGTGGTAGGAGCGGTACCGGGTGACGATCTTCGGCCGGCCGGTGCAGAGGCGCGCGATCTTGATCGCATGCTCGTTGGCGTCCGCCCCGCCGAGCGTGAACAGGAACGTGCCGAGCCCCTCGGGAAGGACGGAGGCCAAGGCCTCGCCGTAACTCCCGCGGATCGCCGTCGCCATCGCGGGTCCCGCGGCCGGCAGCTCGGCGGCCTGCTTCGCGATCGCCTCGACGATTCGCGGATGGCGCAGCCCGGCCGATGCGTTCATGACGAGGGAGGCGAGGTCCAGGATCCGGCGTCCCCGGCCGTCGGTGAAGTGGCAGCGCTCGGCGGAGACGATCTCCAGCGGGTCGAGCCCCGCCTGGGCCGACCAGGTGAACAGCGTGTGACGGAGGCTCTTCTCGACGCTCATCGAACGATCGTGCGGCTCTGCTCGCGAAGGAACTGCTGCACGTACCAGGGACCGCACCCGCCCTTGCCGGTGGAGCCGGAGGCCTTCCAGCCGCAGAAGGATTGAACCCCGGGCCACGCTCCGGTGGTCGCCCCGGTGCGGCGGTTCGCGTAGGCGACACCCGCCTCGATGCGGTCGAAGAAGGTCCGCACCTCGCCTTCGTCTTCGCTGAAGATTCCGGCGGTCAACCCGTATTCGGTGTCGTTCGCGCGGACGAGGGCTTCGTCGAGCGAGGCGATGGGGGCGACGGCGAGGAACGGGACGAACAGCTCGTCGCGGAACAGCCGGTGCCGGTCGGGAAGCCGGTCGGCCACGACGGGAGTGACGAAGTGGCCGCGCGCCAGGCGCGCGTCGTCGGGAAGGCGACCCTCGAAGACGATGCGGCCGTCGCGGCGCGCCTCGGCGGTCGCCTGCGCGTGCGTCGCTTTTGCCTTGGAGGAGATCACCGGCCCCAAGTAAGTCTCCCGCTCGGTCGGATCGCCGATCGTCAGCCCGGATGCGACCTCGGTCAGCCGCGCCAGGAATTCATCGTAGACCTCCCGCGCGACGAAGGCGCGCGAGCATGCGGAGCACTTCTGTCCGCCGTAGCCGAAGGCCGAGCGCGCGATTCCTTGGGAGGCCTTGTCGAGGTCGGCGTGCCGGGTGACGATCGCGGGGTTCTTCCCGCCCATCTCGACGATCACCGGTTTCGGCCACTCGCGCGCGAACCGGCGCACCAGGTCGAGCCCGACCTCCTTCGATCCGGTGAAGACGATCCCGTCCAGGCGCGGATCGAGGAAGGCGTCCCCGAGATCGCGTCCCGATCCCGTGACGAACTGGAACGCTCCGGCGGGAAGGCCCGCCGCGTGCAGGATCTCCGCGAGGCGAAGGCCCGTCAGCGGAGCGTCCGACGACGGCTTGAAGACGACCGTGTTCCCGGCGACCAGCGCCCCGCCCGCCATGCCGGCGGCGAGCGCGAACGGGAAGTTGAAGGGCGCCACCACCCCCCACACTCCATAGGGGCGCAGGACCGAGCGCGTGTCCTCCCCCGGGAGGAGCCGGGCGAGCGGACGCTCGAACCCCCGCGCCTCCTCGATCTGATCGCAGTAATAACGGAGGAGGTCCGCTCCTTCCTCCGCGTCCCCCATCGCCTCCAGCCGGTTCTTCCCGACCTCGATCGACATGAGCGCCGCCAGCTCGCTCCGGCGGCCGGAGATCGCGTCGGCGGCGCGGCGCAGGACGGCGGCACGCTCGGGCCACGGGGTCGCGCTCCAGACGGTGAACGCCCGCTTCGCGCCGTCGATCGCCCGGCCGACGTCGGCTGCCGTCGCTCGGGGAAAGCGCCCGACGAGGACCGACGTGTCGATCGGCGAGAGGTCGTCGAATTTCGGCCGGTCTTCTCCCGAAGGCGCGCCGTCGATGACGTTCGCATGCGTGCCGCCGAGCTCCGACCGGACGTTTCGGACCGCGAGATCGAAGGCGGCGTTCGCCGACGGATCGGAGGCGAGCGTGACGTAGGTGACCTTGTTCGAGGACCCGGGGCCCGCCATGCGGCGAGGTTACCATGGAGCCCTTTCCCGCTGGAGGATCCGCATGCTCGCCGCCCTCGTCCTGGCATTGGCCGCTCCGCTCGCCCGCCGGCCCGTCATCCCGGAGGACACGTATCGGATCCGCACGATCTCCGGGGTCGAGGTCTCCCCGGACGGGAAGACGCTCGCGGTCACGATCGAGCGGGCCGACGAGAAGGAGGACGCCTTCCGTCACGAGGTGCTGCTGACGGACGCCGACGGCAGGAATCCCCGGCCGCTCTGCCGCGAGGACGTGGAGTGCACCGACCCGAAGTTTTCGCCGGACGGGACCAAGCTCGCGTGGCTTTCGGACGAGAAGGGAGCCACGCAGATCTGGGTCGTCAAGCTCCCGGGGCGACGCGGCAAGCCGGTGACGACCGGCTCCGACCCGGCGGAATTCGACTGGTCGCCCGATGCGACCCGGATCGTCTACACGCGCCTCGACGGCTACGTGAAGCGGCCGGCTCCGGGGGCCCCCCAGCCGGCGGCCGGCGCGGCGCGCGGGGGAACGAAGGACCGGCGCCCCGAGGAGGACGAGTCCTCTCCCTATGTGATCACGCGGACCCAGATCCAGAGGGACGGCGAGGGGTATATGGACGATCGCCGCTCGCACCTCTGGGTCGTGGGCGCCGACGGCGGTACCGCGCGCCGGATCACCGACGGGCCGTACGACGACGAGCAGCCGCGGTGGTCGCCGAAGGGGAACGCGATCGCGTTCGTGTCGAACCGGAGCGCCGACCCGGACGCAAGCGACGACAGCGACATCCTCGTCGTGGCTCCGGCCGGGGGAACCGCGCGCAAGATCGGCTCGACGCCGGGCCCCGATACCGACCCGTCGTGGTCGCACGCGGGGGACCGCCTGGCGTTCGTCTCCAGCCCGCGCGCGAACGACTTCTACCAGGGGACCCACGTCATGGTCGTCCCGGCCGCCGGCGGCGCTTCGCTCGACCTGACCGCCTCGCTCGATACCTGTGTCGCCTCGGACGACCTCGTCGGAGGCCGCGAGGAGAGCGCGCGTCTGCTCTGGTCCCAGGACGACGCTTCCCTCGTCACCGACTTCGCGCGCCGGGGGGCGAGCACCGTCGCGAGGATCCCGAGTGGCGGAGGGGTTCCGGCGGAGCTCCTCGGCGGCGCGCAGCAGTACGGACTCGTCCGGATCGCCTCCGCGACCGGCCGCCTCTATTGGACGCGCTCCACCCCGACGGTCGTCTCGGAGCTGTGGACGTCCGCCTTCGACGGGAGCGCCAGGCGGATGATCCACGATCCGAATTCGGGAATCGTCTCGAATCTCACGCTCGTGACGCCGGAGAAAATCGTCGCGAAGAACCGCGCGGGGGACGACGTCGAGGCGTGGCTCTACCCTCCCCCCGTCCGGGAGCCGGGGCGGACCTACCCGATGATCGTCTACGTTCACGGAGGCCCGCAGGAATACGACGGCGAGTTCTTCGACACCGGTCTCGAGAACCAGCTCTTTCCCGGAAAGGGGTGGGCGGTACTCCGCGTCAACTACCGCGGCAGCCTGTCGTACGGCGAAGCCTTCTGCGCCGCCCCGCGCGGGGACTGGCACGCGCGCGAGTACGAAGACCTGATGGCCGCCGTCGACGCCGCGCTCTTCGGGCATCCGTGGCTCGACGGCGGAAGACTCGGGATCGGCGGGTGGTCCTACGGCGGAATCATGACCGTGTGGACGGTCGCGCACACCGATCGCTTCAAGGTCGGCGTCCCCGAGCGGTTCGAAATCGACTACCTCTCGAGCTTCGGAGAGGACCAGTGGCACGTGCAGTATGCGACGGAGCTCGGGGATCCCTACGAGAAGGCCGAGCTCTACCGGCGCCTGTCACCCGGGACGTACGTCCCGAACATCAAGACCCCGCTCTTCCTGATCGCGGACGAGAAGGACGGCAACTGTCCGCCCACGCAGGCGATGCAGCTCTACCAGCGCCTGAAGCTCCGCGGGATCCCGAGCGAGCTCGTGATCTACCCCGGCGAGCCCCACACGATGACTGTGCCCTCGCACTACGTCGACCGCCTCTACCGCCTGGTCGACTGGTTCGGGCGTTACCTCGGCGGATCGTAGCCGCGTCAGAAGTTGTAGCGGACCCCGACACGGATGTTGCGGCCGATGTTGTAGCTCCGGATGGTGCCGAAATCGCCGTTGTCCCGCTCCTGAACCTGTTGCACCTGGCCGTGGTTGAGGACGTTGAAGACGTCGGCGATCACGCCGAACTGCCCCTTCCCGACCCGGGGGCGCCACTCGAAGCGGGCGTCCACCTCGTTGAATGACGGATATCGCTCACTTCCCCGCGGCTCCGCGAAGAAGCGGACCTTGGCGATGTCGCTCTGCGGGAAGACGTGGCAGTCGTTGGTCGCCGGGTCCCCGTCGTCGTTGCTGAGCAGGCATTGGCTCTGCTTCGTGTAGGTGTCGCCGGTGTGGTACGTCCAGTTCGCGGAAAGCCAGATGTTGGGCTTCTGGAAGACGTAGGACCCCTGGATCTTGATCTGGTGGGTCGGGTCGTGGGTGAGCTTGCCGTTCCAGTTGATCTTGGAGTTCGGCGTGTCGAGGAACGAGCTGGGCCCCGAGTCCACCCCGCCGATCTGCTGGTTGTCGTAGAACCCCAGGTTGTCGATCGTTCCCGTGGCCTTCGAATAGACGTAGGAGACGAGCATCTGCCAGTTGTTCCGGAAGTTCTTGGTTCCGGTGAGCATGATCGCCTTGTAGGTACGCTCGAGGCCCGACGGGTTCGTCACCAGCAGGTTGTGCTGATCGAAATTGACCCAGTCGTACATGGTTACGGTTTGGCCCGTGGACACGGTGTTTCCGGTCGCCGGATCGACGACCCCGACCTGTCCCGTGACCGGGGTGTAGACCGGGTTGGCCGCGACCGATTCCACGAAGTCTTTCCACTTCCGGTAGACGAGGGTCGCCGAGAGCACGATGCCGTGAGGCAGGCCGCGGTCGTACCCCAGGACGTATTGGTCCATGTACGGCTGCTTGAGGTTGGGGTCGATCGTGTAGGTCGTGGTTCGAACGGCGCCGGGCTCGACGAACCCGTCGCTGGACCAGACGACGTTCGTCTGTCCAGGCTGGAACGCTCCGGGATCGACCCAGTAGTAATACGTCGCGTGCGCCCCGGCGTAGTACCGGCCGGCGTGGAGCTTGATCAGGTTCTGGTTGTCCCCGGTCACGTTCCAGGCGAGGCCGATCCGAGGGGCCGGGGCCAGGTAGTCATAGACCTTGCCGAGGGTCGGGACCTTCCCCTCGATGTAGTCGAGCCGGATCCCGGGGTTGAAGGTGATGCGCGGCGTGATCTGCCAATCGTCCTGGGCGTAGACGCTCGCCCGGAGGTTCGTGGCGCGGAGATCGTAGCTGTTCCCGGTGTACTGAAGCGAGTACGTGTCCGGGAGGCCCGAGTTCGGGTTGGTTCCGTAGTAGTTGTCGTAGAACTTCGACCCGGTCGGGTAGCCGTAGCGGCTCCGCAGCGTGGAACGCTCGATCTCCATGCCGAACTTGAAGTCGTGGTTCCCGCCCCAATCGGAGACGTGCTTCGAGAGCGAGGCGTTCAACTGATTGCGGTCGCGGTCGGCGAGGTAGTAGTACGTCGAGTTGGTGTTGAACGTGCCGGTCGCCGAGTCGAAGTGTCCCGCGAGACCGTACCCTTCCTGGGGATCCAGGTAGTAGTACCCCGTGTACCCCTGGAACGTCAGGTCGAAGATCGTGTCCTTCGAGATCACGTCCTTCCAGGCGAAGTTCCAGACGTATTCGGGGGCCGTTTCCTTGACGGTGGCTTCGAGCGGCGTGATCGAATCGCCGCCGCGGCCGGTGACGTCGAAGCGATCCCATTCGAGCCAGGCGTCGAAGTTGTTGTTCGCGTTGATCTGCCAGCTGAGCTTGGCGAACGCCCGCGGCGATTTCTCGTTCCGGTCGGGGCCGCCGTTGTTGGTGACGTTGTTGTAGAACTGCCCCGAGACGTACCACCAGAGCTTGTCCTTGATGAACGGGCCGCCGACGTTCACCGTCGTGTTGATGTATTTCGTCACCGTCGGGTTGATTCCCGCGGGAGCCCCGTTGTCCGCCGTGAACGAGTCCTTCGTGAAGGTCGCATCGGCGACGCCGTGGACCTGGTTCCCCCCCGACTTCGTCGTGCTGTTGAAGACGACGCCGGTGAACCCGCCGTACTCGGCCGGTGCGCCCAGACCCGCCAGCTCCACCTGGTCGATGATGTTGAAGTTGACGAACGACCAGGCCGATCCCGCCTCCGGATCGGATGTGTCAACCCCGTCGATCTGCCAGGCGACCCCCGTGTCGGACGCGCCTCCGTAGGCGGCGGTGTCGTTGATCCCCGGCGCAAGGTTCAACGTATCGGGCTGGAACTGCGAGGCGGGGATGTTCTGCAGGTATTCGTTCGACAGGATGTTCTTCGTCTCGGGGCTGGTGACGTCGATCACCGGCGGCTCGCCGGTGACGGTCACGGTTTCTTCGCCCGCGAAGGGAATGATCGACAGCGGCAGATCGAGCGAGGTTCCCACCGGAACCCGCACCTCCTGCCGCTTCAACGTCTTGTATCCCGGCATGACGACGGTGACCGTGTAGATCCCGGGAGCGATCTCCGGGAACCGGAATCGACCCTGAGCGTCGGACACCACCGTTCGGGCGCCGCCGATCAGCGCCGGACTTTCGACGGTGACCGAGGCCCCGACGACGATGCCGCCGTCCTGCCCCTTGACCGTGCCTGTGATCGCCGAGGTCGTCTTGCTCTGCGCCCGCGCTCCCGGCGTCAGGGCGAACAGCAATGCCCCGAGGAGCGCTATCCCCAAGACCTTCGTCATCGTCATCGCAGCCTCCTGGTCGCCGCCTCCCGGACCGTCGTCTCCGAGGGCGGATCTTGCCACACTCCTGCCCCCGTTAGAATGACCTGGTGCTTCGAAGTTCTCTCCGCCCTGCGCTGCCGGTCGTCACGCTGCTTTGCTACGCCTGCGGTGGGGCGAAGTCCGGGCTCGGCGCCCTCCCGCGCGGTGTCGATACCGCGTCCCTGAACCTGATCGTGGTCACCCTCGACACCACGCGGGCCGACCGGATCGGCTGCTACGGGGCGAAGGACGTGGCCACCCCCCGTCTCGACGCGCTCGCCGCACGCGGGGTCCGGTTCGCCAACGCGGTGTCGCCGATGCCGCTGACCCTGCCGGCCCACTGCACGCTGTTCACCTCGCTCCTGCCGGGGGCGCACGGTGTCAGGGACAACGGCGGGTTCAAGCTTTCGGCCGAGCACCTGACGCTCGCCGAGGCGCTCT
This sequence comes from Acidobacteriota bacterium, assembly GCA_041500265.1. Lineage (GTDB taxonomy): Bacteria > Acidobacteriota > Polarisedimenticolia > Polarisedimenticolales > DASRJG01 > DASRJG01. The sequence goes on from JBGQLU010000023.1 coordinate 15,621, forward strand.
CGCAACGCGGCTTCGCCACCGGCGGGTTCGTCTCGGCCTTCGTGCTCGACCACCGATGGGGGATCGCCCAGGGATTCGACCGCTACTTCGACGACTTCGACCTCAAGCAGCAGGAAAAGCTATCGATGGGGGAGATCCAGCGCCCCGGGAACGAGACCCTCGATCACGCGCTCGCCTGGATCAGGGACGTCAAGGACAAGCGCTTCTTCGCGTGGATCCACTTCTACGACCCGCACGCCCCCTACGACCCGCCGGAACCCTACAAGTCGCGCTACGCGGGCCGGCCGTACGACGGAGAGATCGCCTGGACCGACGCACTCGTCGGCCGCCTCCTGGACGAGCTCGACCGTCTCGACCTGACCAAGCGGACGGTGATCGCCGTTCTCGCCGATCACGGGGAAAGCCTTGGCGAGCACGGAGAGCAGGGTCACGGTTACTTCATCTACGAGCAGGTCACCCACATCCCGATGATCGTGGCGACCCCCTACTCCGGAACTCGCGGGCGGACCGTCGATGCGGTCGTCAAATCGATCGATTTGGCACCCACGGTCCTCGAGCTTCTGGGCGCGGCGGGGGCGCTCCCGGCGGCTCAAGGGACGAGCGTGGTGCCGCTGCTCGGCGGGAACGAGGGGGCTTCAGCCGGGGACGGCTACAGCGAGGCCTTCTACGCGCGGCTCCACTACGGGTGGAGCGAGCTGCGCGCGGTCCGCACGAAGCGCTGGCATTTCATCGAGGCGCCGAGGGCGGAGCTCTACGACCTCGAGCGCGACCCCGGCGAGACCGCGAACCTAGCCTCCTCCGAGCTGGCCACGATCGAGCGGCTGCGCGAGTCCCTCGCCGCCTTCGACAAGGCGTCGGTTCCCAAGGTCGCGGCGACCGCCCCGGTCGAGGAGGACGAGCAGACGCTCCGGAAGCTGGCCTCCCTCGGCTACGTCGGCGGGAGCGCCGTGGATACCCATGCGACCTGGCGCGACCTCCCGGACCCGAAGGACCGTCTCCCGATCTACGACGCGATGGGGAGGGCGCGGGACCTCGTGAAGCTCGGGAAGGAGGACGAGGCGATCCCGGTGCTCACCCGGGTGATCAAGGAGGCCCCCGAGGTCGTCGACGCCTACTTCGCGCTGGGGAACTGCTGGCAAAAGAAGAAGGACCTCGGAAAGGCGGCGGAGCTCTACAGGAAGACGCTCGCTCTGCGCCCGGATCACGATTACGCGATGATCGGCCTGGCGGACGTGCTGGTCGCGGAAGGAAAGATCGACGACGCGGTCGCGGGATACGAGCATTTCCTCGCTCAGGACCCCGGAAACGCGCAGATCCTCTACCGCCTGGCGCAGGTCCAGATCGACGACGGGCGCGACGCCGCCGCCAAAGTGAACTTCGAGAAGACGCTCGCCGCCGAGCCTAAGACCGCGAGGGCGGAGGTCGGGCTCGGGGTCGTCGCCTTCCACGGCGGCGACCATGCGGCCGCGCGCGCCGCCCTCGGACGGGCGCTCGTGATCGACCCGAAGGCGCGGTGGGCGCGCTACAACCTGGCGCTCGTGGACGAATCCGAGGGCCGGACCGGCGAGGCGATCTCGGGCTACCGGAGCGAGATCGAGGCGTACCCCGACGCCTACAAAGCGCTGTTCAACCTCGGCCGGCTGCTCGCCAAGACCGGCGACCTGAAGGGGGCGATCGACGCCATGAACCGCGCCGTGGCGGTCGAGCCCGACTGGCCGGTCGGCCGGTTCTTCCTCGCGCAGGCTCTCCTGGGCTCAGGCGACCTCGACGGGGCGAAGAGTGAAGCGCTGCGGGCTCTCGGCATGGACCCCCGCTCGGAGTACGCGGCCCTCGGGCACTACGTGCTCGCGGACGTCTACAACCGGGAGGGCCGGAGCCGCGAGGCGGCGGCGGAGCTGGCGAAGGGACAGCGGCTCGACACGGCGGGACGGCAACCGAACTAAAGCGAGGTCTTCGCCGCTTTCCGGCGCAGCTGAAGGACGAGCGCGTCCGGATCGACGACGACCGTCTTCGGCTCGAAACCGCAGTGGATCGCGACCGCCTTCAACTCCCCCTTCCCGAGCGTGACCGTCGCCCGCGCGTCCTTGTAGTCCGGCTTCGCAACACCCTTGTCGTCGAAACGATCTCCCGTGACGGCGGCGATCTCGACCGGCATCGTCGCCGCCCCCTTGTTCGTGACCTTGACGGTGACGTCCCACCCGCCGCCCGAGGCAGTCTTCTTCGCCTCCTCGAGCGTGTACTCCGGCACAACGACCTCGTGGAACCACTCCTTGATGAAAGCGTCGTAGGCGGCCGGATCCGGCGCGTAGGAGCGCAGGAACGCGGTGAGGTCCTGGAGGACGGGGTGATCGGGGTTCTCGTCGTACGCCGCTTGGAAGTCGTGCAACCCGCGCAGGATGTTCTCGCGCCCCATCTGCTGGAGGAGCATCCACATCACCCACCCCATCTTGTCGTAAGTGACCGTGGTGTCCCCCGGCTTCGAGCCGTCGATCTTCACCATCGGCTTTTCGGAGTCCACCTGGCGGTTGTCGCCGTAGGTCTCCTCGATCCGCCTGCAGAACTCAATCCGCGGACTCAAGCCCTTGACCTGCTCGATGAGGAGGATGGTGGAGAAATGCGACATCCCTTCCGAGAGGAGGTCGCCTCCCGGACCCTTCCCGGGGAGGAGCATGTTTCCCCACCATTGGTGGGCCGCCTCGTGGGCGGCGACGGTGAACGGAGCGTTCCCGGTCGTCTCTTCCTGGGTCAAGAATCCGATCCCCTCCGAGAAGGTGATGTCGGTCGGGAACCCCTGCGCGTAGGTCGATAGGGACGGGAACTCCGACAGCTTCAGCTCCTTCCACGGGAACTCGCGGAACCAGAGGGAGTAGTACTTGCGCGCGCCGTTCAGCGCGAGCAGGAGCTCGTCGATGTTGTAGGTGTGCTCGGGGTGGTAGTAGATCGCCGTTCCCTCACCGGTGCGCACCGCCCACTTGCCGGCGACGACATTGAACAACCGCACCTTCCGGTCGGTCTTCCAGACGGCGGTGCGTACCCCTCCCGCCACGGTGTCCGATTCGAGCACGCCGACCGAGTTGTAGCGATACTCGGCCGGTCCCGACACCTCCATGCGAGCGGTGAATGCCGAGCCGCTCCCGAACGCCGGCTCCGTCCGGCCGACGTAGAAGTCGTCCGGGTACACCTTGGTCTCGTACTTGTTCTTGTCCTCCTCGATCCCGATCTGCTCGTCGTACCCCACCTCCGGCACGAACGACGGGCCGAACGCGGTGAGCACGACCCCCGACGGGAGGATGAACTCCATGTCGCCGCCCCCGTTCTTGCTCGCACCCTTCGGGAGATCGCCCTCGAAGGTGAACCCGACCGTCACCGTCTCCCCTGTCGCCATCGGCTTGTCGGGGGTGAAGGCGAACAGCGAGGTGCGGTTCTCGGGCTTGTACTCCTTGCCGTCGAGCGTCCACTTCGGCTCGGTCCAGTGGAAGCCACCGGTCAGCGCGAACCGCTGGAGCGGGGCATCGTGCGGGTTCGAAAGCGTGAAGCGCCCCTGGGTGGCGAAGTGGCTGTGGGCCGGATCGAGCTTCAGCTTGACGTCGGCGTCGACGATCTCCGGCTCGGGCGCATCCTTCCAGGTCGCGAGGTTCTGCTTCCAGTAGTCGTGGGCCTTCTTCTTCGCCGCCTCCGACTCGTCGCCACGGGAGACCATCACGCCCAGGATCGATCCGAGAATCAGCGGCGGAAGCGCGAACGGCGCCAGTCCGAGCACGGATCCCCAGAGCGCCCGCGGCCGAAGCCGGTGGAGGATCCGCACCGCGTCGGCGTCGCGACGCCCGTGGAAGCGGACCGCGAGGACGACGAAGAACGCCGAGAGGGAGAGGACGAGGAGGCGGTTCAGCACGAGCGCCGCGCGGTCCTTCTCGAACGGCCCCATGTCGCTCCAGCCGACGGCGCTCCACAGGTTCCAGTTGAACACCCAGTTCATGTGGCCGCGGAACTGGGCCCAACCGCCGATCGACAGCGCCAGGAGGCCGATGCCGTAGGTCGCGTACCGATTCCGGGTGATCGACACGACGGCGGTCACGAAACAGGTCCAGACGAGGAAGGTCGGGATGAGCAGCAGACCCCACGTGAGGACGAACGGCATCGGCGACGGCGCGAGCTTCCCCTGGTACAGGATCACGACGGCGGCGCCGAGGTAGCAGGCGACGAGGACGGCGACGCCGACGACCGCGTTGGCAACCGACTTCCCGAAGAGGACCGACGACGTCATCACCGGGGTCGCGTCGAAGATCGCGGCGAGTCCCGTGTTCTTTTCCCGCTGGTGCGACTCGACCGTGTAGAAGAGGAGCAGCATCGACACCAGCATCGAGAGGGTGTTCATCATCCCGACCGCGACGGTCCCGGGGGTGGCCAGCACGAAGGTGCCGAACGGCCCGAGGGCCACCGCGTTCGCGCCGATCGCTTGCACGAGGATCAGCGGCACGAAAAGGTAGAGCCCGGGGGTGCTCCGAAGCTCGCGCAGCTCGGCGCGCGCGACCTCCCGGGCGCCGCGCCAAAATCCGGGCGCTCCGCCGCGCATGCGGAGCTCGCCGAGCGGCTCGCCCACCGCGACGGACTCGGGCGTCCCGCTCGCCGCGGCGGCCGAGGCGCCGGCGGCGACGAGCCGCGTCCTCACCGCCGTCGGGACTTCGCCGCGCATCGTGCGGGCGAAGTGCCGCTCCGCGAGCACGAAGGCGCCCAACGCGAGACCCAGGATCGTCGCCCGGCTCGCGAAGAAGACCAGGTCGAAGGGAATCGCGGCCTTGTTGTAGAAGTCCACCCCCCGGTCCAGCTTGAGGTGCGTCTCGTTCAGCCAGCGGAACCCCGACGGGTCGAACGCCATCAGCACCTTGTTCCAGGTCAACGAGAGCCAGGTGGGAGACCAATTCCAGAGGAAGAAGGCGCACACGAGGAGCATCGCCACCGGCAGCACGAACACCAGGATCGGACGGCGCCAGCGGAGGCCGACGGCGAACGAGGTGAGCGCGGTGAAGACGATGCTCGGCAGTCCGAACGCCAGCGCGGGGACGACGTACGCCGCGATCGAGAACGGCCCGCGGATCTCGTCGGCCTTGGCGTTGGGGAGCAGGTGGTAGCAGACCATCGAAAAGAGCTGCTGGAAGACGAGCACCCCGGAGAGAACCGCGAGGACGGCGAGCAGCTTCCCCCAGACGTATTCGTGCGGGGTCAGGGGGGTTGCATGGAGGATCTCCCCCACCTTCCGCTCGTCGTCCTGGATCACCGCCATCCCGGCGGCGACCGCGACGAAGAACGTGTAGAAGAGGAAGACGGTGATGCAGACCGTCATCGCGATCGCGAACTCGGAGGTGATCCAGGCCTTCGCGCCGCCGACGGAGGCGTCGCCGCTCTGGATTCGCACGTTCCCCGACGATAGCCCCCAGACCGTGAACGCCATGATCAGGACGAGGATCCAGGTCATCGGCCGCCTGGCGTGGAAGGCGAGATCGGTCTTGAAGACGAGGAACAGGCGTCGCCCGCTCATCGAGCCGCCGCCTCCAGGGCATCGCCGCGCATCAGGACGAAGTAGGCGTCCTCGAGGTTGGGCTCGACGGGCACGAACCCCGCCGGCGGGCGGCCGTCGGCCTCGTAGACCCGGACCTGGTTCCGCCCCTCGACGAGGATCGACTGGGTAACGCGGCGGGTCTTGACCAGATCGTCGAGCTGATCGCGCGTGTCCGCCGTCCCCTGGAAGATCCTGCCGTGGATGAGCGCCCGCGCGTCGGTGGGGGTGGTCAGCGCGACCACGCGCCCCGCGCGGATGACGGCGAAGCGGGAGCACAGGACCGAGACGTCCTCGACGATGTGGGTCGAGAGAATGACGATGCGCTCGGCGGCCAGCTCCGCGAGCAGGCGGTAGAACCGGAACCTCTCCTCGGGATCGAGCCCCGCGGTCGGCTCGTCCACGATGATCAGGCGGGGATTTCCCGCGATCGCCTGCGCGAGCCCGAGGCGCTGCCTCATGCCGCCGGAATACGACTTGACCTTGCGCTTCGCTGCGAAGGCGAGGTTGACCCGATCCAGGAGCTCGCCGGTCAAGGCCTTGGTCCCACGCGGGGAGGAGACCCCCTTCAGCTCGAGGAGGTGGGAGAGCATCGCCTCTCCGGTCAGGTGCGGATAGAAGCCGAACTCCTGCGGCAGGTAGCCGAGCCGCGCCCAGATCCTCTGCGGCGTCTCGGTCACGTCCTCGCCGTCGAGCGCGACGCGCCCCGAGGTCGGCTCGAGGAGCCCGGCGACGATGCGCATGAGCGTCGTCTTCCCCGCGCCGTTGGGTCCGAGCAGGCCGAACATCCCCTGCGGGATGTCGAGCGTGACCCCTTGCAGCGCGGCCACGGGCCCGGGATAAACCTTCACGAGATCTCGAAGCTCGAGCATGCGATCGCCCTCCCGCGGTGTGGAGTTAACGGATCGTCGCACGAAAGGGTTTCATTCCCCTAGAATCCACGCATGGAATTCGCGATCGAGACGCAGGGACGCTGAATGCGCGCCGATCGCGTCGAGGTCGTCTTCCTTCACGCCGTGCGTGACTCGATCGCCCGGGACGACGTCGTCCTCTGCGGCTGCTCCGGCGGAGGGGACTCGATCGCCCTCCTCCACCTCTTCCACCGCCTCTCTCCGAAGCGCCGGCCTCGCCTCGTCGTCGCCCACCTCGACCACGCGATGCGCCGCGGTTCGAAGGCCGACCGCCTCTTCGTCGAGAGGCTCGCCCGAACGCTCGACCTGCCGTGCATCGCCGACCGCCGCGACGTGGGAGCCCTGCGGGTCAAGCGCGAGTCGCCGGAGGAAGCCGCCCGCCGTGTCCGCCGTGCCTTCCTGCTCGAGGCGGCACGGGAGGCCGGCGCCAGCAAGATCGCGCTGGGGCACACCCTGGACGATCAGGCCGAGACGATCCTGATGCGGCTCGTTCGCGGCGCCGGCCCCACCGCGCTCCTCGGCATGACCGCCGTCGGCCCGGGTCCGCTCGTCCGGCCGTTGCTCGGATTGGAGCGCGCCGAGATCCGCGGATGGCTGTCCCGGCGCCGGATCGCCTTCCGCGAGGATCCGTCGAACAAGGACCTCCGGTTCGAGCGCAACCGCGTGCGCCGGCTCGTCATGCCGCTTCTCACGAAGACCCTGAACCCCAAGGCGGCACGCCACCTCGTCCAGGGGATGGAGCGCTTGCGCGAGGACGCCCGGTTCCTGGACGCGCTCGCGGAGGAGGCGTTCGAGGAGGCCGGCGCGGATCCGGATGCTCTCCTAAGGCTGCCGCCCGCGATCGCGGGACGGGTCAAGGAGCTGGCCCGGCGGCGCCGCGTATAATCGGCGGCACTCGGGGAGGAATCGATGCTGCGGCTCGCATGCGGACTCTTCGCGGTCGCGGTGACGGCGTCCGGCGGCGGAGCCGAACCCCTTCCGCCCGCCGATTGCGTCTCGCGCGTGCGCGATGCCCGCATCCAGGAGATGCTCGGAAACCCGTCCGATGCCGAAACGCTGCTGAAAAAGGCCGCGGAGACCTATCCGAAGGAGATTTTCCCGCTCTCGGCGCTCTTGGCGTTCGAGCGGCGCCGCAAATCCGGCGCCGACGCGATCGCACCGGTGCGCGATTTGCTGCGCGCCAGGCTTCTCGATCCCGAGGCCGCGATCCCATCGGCGGTGGCGATTCAATTGATCGACGACCCGAACCTCGCCGCCGACGATCTCGCGGCCCTGGAAACGGCGCTCGATGCGCGCGCCTCGAAGGCGCAGTCCGACACCACCCTGCTAGATGCGCTGCTTCGCGTGCAGATCAAGCTCGAACACATTCCGGCGGCTCGATCGACCGTCGACCGGCTTCTCGCCGTCGAGCGAACGTCCTGGTGGCTGGGTCAGGCCTACTCGCTCGATGCACGGCTCGGGCGGTGGGACGCGGCGATCGCGGAGCTACGCGAGCTCGGGGGCGACCAGCCTAACAACGGAATCCGCCTCTCGTTGGTGCAAGCGCTCGCGCAGGCGGGCCGCTTCGACGAGATGGAAAAGGAGATGAAACCCCTGGCCGCCGTCGGGTTCTTGAAGGCAGCCTGGGCCGCGGGGGTGTACGTTCGAGCGGCGTGGGACCGGCGAGATGGCGGAGACGACGCTGCGGCGCAAGATCTCTTCCGTCGTGCCTTGGCCGTCGACCCGTCGAACGCCGACGCCTCGGCGGCGCTCCTCTACCTCTACGCGACCGGAGAGGAGCGCGAACGCGCGCTCGCGATCATGACGGCGGCGTGGCGAAAGGAGACCGACCCTTTCAAGCTCCTGAGCGAAGGCTCCGCCCGGCTCGTCGCGGGGGACGCGGCCACTTCGGAAGGGATGCTCGCGCGCGCGGTCGAGCTGGACCCTGCGAACGAGCTCGCTTGGTACAACTTGGGGCTCGCGCAGATGCGCCTGGAGAAATGGGCCGAAGCCGAGAAGGCACTGACCCGCGCTCGCGATATCAACCCAGGGCGTTCGGAAACCCTCCTCCAGCTCGGACGCGCGCTCCACAAGCAGAAGCACTGCGCGCAGGCCATCGAGCCGCTCCAAAAGTCGCTCGCATTGAAGCCGGGACAGGCCGCGGTCCACTTCGAGCTGTACGCGTGCTTCACGGAGCTCGGTGAGACCGTCGCGGCCCAGGATCAGTTGGCCAAGTACCAGGCCCTGAAGGGCTCGAAGTGACCCGCCGGCGGGCGGGTCAGAATTTCGCCACGTAGGCGCGGTACGCGGCCTCGAGCGGATCCCCGGACAATCCGTAGACCGTTTTCAGCGCCGCATCGACGGGGAATCCTTCCGCCGCGAACAGCATGAATCGGGGGAAGCGTTCCTTGTTCCAGTCCGGCCCGCCGTTGTTCAGGAAGTGGACCAGCAGCCATGCCTGCGAATAGTAGAGCTCGTGCTTGTCGCCGTAGAACACATCGGGCTGCGCGGAGAGCAAATCCTTGACCGTGATCGCCTTCCCTTTCTTGAGGGCGGCCTTGACCTCGTCCGCGCCGAGCTTCGAGATGGACCGATTGCTCCACGCGACCGCGGGCGCGTGGTACAGGGTGAACGGCTTGTGGCTTCCGGGAACGATCTTCCCCTCCTTGACGTCGGAGTTCCCGACGTAGTCGGCGAACCCCTCGTTCAGCCACGTGGGAATGGAGACGCCCGGGCGGATCACATGCTGGTGAAGGAACGCGTGGACCGTTTCGTGGAGCATCAAGCTGGTGAGCTCCTCGTTGGCGGTGACCTCGAGGGTGAACGCCATGAGACCGAGAGGGCTGTAGAAACCCTCCGCGAAGTCCCAGACCTCGAGGTTCCGGGCGAAGCTGCGATACGACGCCTGCGAGGCGAACACGTAGGTCACCACCTTGTCGTGAGTCGGCTGAGGCGTGACCGTCGGAGAGAGCAGCTTGTACACGGTTCCGTACGTCGCTTCGAGATTGTGCGCGATCTTCTCCGCGACGTCCGGTCGCGACGCATCGGTCACGACGATGAATCGGTCGGTCGACGCTTCCCGCCGGGTCTTCTTCTCGAGAAGTCCCTCTGCCGTGGCGAGTTGCCGGTCACGCAGCTTGCGGATCTCGTCCGATTGCAGCCCCGAGAGATAACGGGACCAGCGTTCGACGCCGGAGGCGGTCTCGGCGGTCCCGACGACAGTCGGCGTCCCCGCCGGCACGGCCGGCCCGCCGACCGAATCGGAAGCCTTGGGAACGAACTGGACGGTCCAATTCAGCTTCGTCTCGGCCGGGCTGCCGTTCTTGATCGCCGGAGCGTAGCGCCACCACGCGAGCGCCTGGCGAATCGCCTTCTCGAAGTACGGGTCGAGATCGCTCGACGGCCGGATCTCCAGGACCTCGATCCCCGTCAGCTTTCCATGGATGTCGACGACCGCCGCGAGCTTCACGAGTGGAGCCAGACCCGTTCCCGCGGCTTCGACCGGTACCTCCGGCGCGACTTGCCGGATGAGCACCGCCGCTCGGTCGCCGGGCGAATTGACGGGTGCGGCTGTCGCCGCGGCGGCGACGAGGAGGAACGCCCGGATCATTCCACGATCCTAACGCCGTTTCTCGTTCGAGTCCCCGGCTCTCGCGCTCGATCGAGCGACACGTGCGTCTCTGGTAAAATCTTCACGATGCGCCTCTCATCCCAGGTCCTGATCCCCGAATCGGCCCTGCGCGCGCGGGTGGCGGCGATCGCCTCCGCGATCGCGGCGGACACCCCCGAGAGCTCCGAGCTGACCGTCATCGCCCTGCTCGACGGGGCGTTCATGTTCTGCGCCGATCTCGTGCGCCTGCTGCCGATGCCCGTCCGGCTGGGCCTCGTCCCGGTGACCTCGATCGATCGCGGCGGGGACCCGGCGGGCGTGACGTTCCCGCCGGACCTGCCGATCGCGGGCGCCGACGTGCTGGTGGTCGAGGACATCCTCGACACCGGGCGCACGCTCATGGCCCTGAAGACGCGCCTCCTGGCGCTCGGCCCGAAGCGCCTGCGCATCGCGGTCCTCCTGGACAAGCCGGCGCGGCGGGACGCCGCTCTCGTCCCCGACTACGTCGGCTTCCACGCTCCCGACCGCTGGATCGTCGGGTACGGCCTCGACGTGGACGGCCTCTACCGCAATCTCCCGTACATCTCGTTCGTCGAATAGCCGTTCGGGCGTCCAACCGGGCCTTTCGGGCTTTTCTTGGCGCGGGGGCGGACCCCCTTATATATTGATGGCGTGAACAATCACCTCAAGACCGTCCTCGTGTGGCTGGTCTTCCTGGGCGTCGTCGTCATCGCCTACCAGGTGTTCGCGACGGCAAGCGCCCAGCGGGAGGACTTGAACGCCTCCGAGCTCTACAAGCTCGTCGACTCCGGCGAGATCCAGGAAGTCACCGTCTCCGGCGACGCGGTCGGTTACGACATCCAAGGGAAATTCAAGAACCCGCGGCTGTCCGCGAGCGGCCAGAACGTCACGAACTTCCACGTCTACACCGTCAAGGACGACGTGCTGATGAAGGCGCTCCGGGACAAGGGCGTCGTCGTGAAGGCGAAGAAGCCGACCGACAACTCCATGCTCGCGCTGCTGATCACCTGGGCTCCTCTCGCGGTGCTCGTGGTGGTGTGGATCGTCTTCATGCGCCAGATGCAGTCGGGAGGGAACAAAGCCCTCTCGTTCGGGAAGTCGCGCGCGAAGCTCACATCCGCGCAGGGGAAGAAGGTCACCTTCAAGGACGTGGCCGGCATCGAAGAGGCGAAGGAAGAGCTCCAAGAGATCATCGAGTTCCTGAAGGAGCCCCAGAAGTTCCAGAAACTCGGCGGGAAGATCCCGAAGGGCGTGCTGCTCATGGGGCCGCCGGGAACCGGGAAGACCCTGCTCGCGCGGGCGATCGCCGGCGAGGCGAACGTCCCGTTCTTCTCGATCTCCGGCTCCGACTTCGTGGAGATGTTCGTCGGCGTGGGGGCCTCGCGCGTGCGCGACCTCTTCGAGCAGGGTAAGAAGAACGCCCCCTGCATCATCTTCATCGACGAAATCGACGCGGTCGGGCGCCATCGCGGCGCCGGCCTCGGCGGCGGCCACGACGAGCGCGAGCAGACGCTCAACCAGCTGCTCGTCGAGATGGACGGCTTCGAGACGAACGAAGGGGTGATCCTGATCGCCGCAACCAACCGTCCGGACGTGCTCGACCCGGCGCTCCTCCGCCCCGGACGCTTCGATCGCCAGGTGGTCGTCGGACGCCCCGACGTGCGCGGCCGCGAGGAGATCCTGCGCGTGCACGCGCGGAAGATCCCGCTGGCCCCCGACGTCGACCTCTCGCTGCTGGCGCGGGCGACCCCCGGGTTCTCCGGAGCGGACCTCGCGAACCTCGTCAACGAGGCCGCCCTGTTCGCCGCGCGCCGGAACCGGAAGGCGGTCATCCAGGACGACTTCGAGATCGCCAAGGACAAGGTCATCATGGGCGCGGAGCGCCGCTCCCTCATCATCTCGGACGAGGAAAAGCGCATCACCGCGTACCACGAAGCCGGTCACGCGCTGGTCGCCTTCAAGGTTCCCTACGCCGACCCGCTGCACAAGGTCACGATCATCCCGCGCGGCCGCGCCCTCGGCGTGACCATGCAACTCCCGGTCGACGACAAGCACACGTATTCGCGGGAGTACCTCGAATCGGTGATCGCCGTCCTCATGGGGGGCCGGGTCAGCGAGGAGATCACCTTCAACCGGATGACGACCGGGGCCGGCAACGACATCGAGCGCGTCACCGAGCTCGCGCGCAAGATGGTCTGCGAGTGGGGCATGTCGGACAAGATGGGCCCGCTCACCTTCGGCAAGAAGGAAGAGCAGATCTTCCTCGGGCGCGAGATCGCCCAGCACCGCGACTACTCCGAATCGACCGCCGTCGACATCGACAAGGAAGTGAAGGAGATCGTGCTCGCGGGGTACCGCACGGCGAAGGGGATCCTCGAGCAGAACGGGGACGCGCTCACGCGGATCGCGGAGACGCTCCTGGAGCGCGAGGTCTTGGACGGGGAACAGATCGCCGCCCTCGTGCGCGGAGAGTCCCTCCCCGCGCCGCCCCCCTCCCCGCCGACGGCGGGGGCCGAGGTGACGGAACCGAAACCCGAGGCGGCGCGTCCGACGGTGCTTCCCGCGCCGGGAAGCCAGCCCGCCTGACGGAGCGCCGACCGCCGATCACGAGGCCGGCCTTGGAACACAACCCGCGCGTCATCGAGCTCGCCCGCCTTCCCAGCGCGATTCGCGCGATGGCGGACGTGGACGAGTCTCAGGCCCAGGCCGCCGACCGGCTCGCCATGCGAGCGCGCCGCGCCGTGCGTCTCGATGCGGTGGACGCGGAGGACGCGGAGCGGCTCCGGCAGGAGGCGCAGGCGCTCGGCGTCGTCGTGCTCGAGGGGGCCGCCGGCTCGGGAGGGAGCGCGCCCCGCATCCTCGTCGCCGACGACGAGACGATGAAGCGGCTCGGCGCCGTGCTCGAATCCCGGGGGCTGAGGTCGATGGGAGCCGCGGTGCGTGCGGCGCTCGCCGCCTACCATCGCGCCGGGTTCGCCCTGACGTTCCCGGACGGCGAGAGGATGGAGCTCTCCTCCGAGACGAGAGTCGTCGCGATCTTGAACGTCACCCCCGACTCGTTCTCGGACGGCGGGCTCGTCATGGCCCCCGCGCGCGCGGTCGAGGCCGCCGCGCGCTTGGTCGAGGAGGGAGCGGACCTGGTCGACGTCGGCGGGGAGAGCACACGGCCGGGGGCCGCCGTGGTCCCGGAGGACGAGGAGATCCGGCGCGTCGTCCCGGCGATCACCGCGATCAAGCGCGAGCTGTCGGTCCGCGTCTCGGTGGACACGACCAAGGCCAAGGTCGCACGCCTCGCCATCGACGCCGGGGCGGACATGGTCAACGACGTCTCCGCGCTCTCCGATCCTGGGATGCTCTCGGTCCTGAGGGACTCCCGCGCGCCGGTCGTCCTCATGCACATGCGCGGCACCCCGCGGACGATGCAGCAGGACACGACCTACGTCGACCTGCTGTCGTCGGTGGTCGGGTTCCTGCGGAAGCGGGTCGAGAAGGCGGCCGCGGCGGGCGTGGCCGATGATAAGATCCTCGTCGATCCGGGCCTCGGGTTCGGCAAGTCTGCGGCGGGAAATCTCCAGATCTTGCGCGAGCTGCCGACCCTCAAGAGCGTGGGCCGGCCGATCCTGATCGGAGCGTCGCGCAAGTCGTTCATCGGGACGGCACTCGACCTGCCGGCCGGCGAGCGCCTCGAAGGAAGTCTCGCAGTGGCGGCGCTCGCCGCCTGGAACGGGGCGAGCGTGGTCCGGGTGCACGACGCCGCCGCGACCAAGCGGGTGACGCGAATGATCGACGCGATCCGCCGGACCTAGCGGCGCGCCGCGGCCTCCGGCGTAAGCGGCGGCGGGGATACGGGAGATGCTGGAGCGACTGGCGGCGGCTGCGCACCTCGGCGACCTGAACGGCCTGGCCGTTCTGGACATCCTCATTCTCGCCGCGCTCATCTACCAGCTGCTTCTCCTGATCCGGGGCACGCGCGCCGTCCACATGATCGTGGGCGTCGTCGCCGTCGTGCTCCTCCACTTCTTCACGAGGCCCGGGCTCGTCTACCTTCCGGCGGTCCACTCGGTGCTCGGCGACCTGCTGCTCTACGTGCCCCTCGCCGTCATCGTCCTCTTCCAGAATCAGCTCCGGCAGGTGCTGGCGCGCGTCGGACGGAATCCGCTGTCCGCCCTCCTGAAGCGGGGCACGCACGAAAACGTCGTCGAGGAGGTGGCGCTCGCGGTTCTCTCCCTCGCGGGGAAGAAGCTCGGCGCCTTGATCGTCATCGAGCGCGAGCTCGGATTGCGCGCGTTCTCCGAGACCGGGATCACGCTCGATGCGTACGTCTCCTACGATCTCATCGTCACGATCTTCCAGCGCGGCGCCCCGCTGCACGACGGGGCGGTCGTGATCGTCGGGCCCCGGATCCGCGCGGCGTGCGCCTATCTTCCCCTCACCACGAACCCGAACCTCTCGCGAACCTACGGAACGCGCCACCGGGCCGCCATCGGGATCACCGAGGAATCGGACGCCGTGGCCGTCGTGGTCTCGGAGGAGCGCGGGGTGGTCTCGTTCTGCGAAGGGGGGCGGATCGAGGAAGACCTCGACGCCCAGACGCTGACGCAGAGGCTCGAGGCGGCGCTCGCGCAGCGGGAGTCGCGCTTCGGCTTCGTCCGACGGCGCGGCGGTGCTGCGAGCCCGGAGACGCCGCATGCTTGATCTCTTCGTGCGGCGCTGGCACCTGAAGCTCCTCGCGCTCGGGCTCGCCTTTGCGGTCTGGGTGGCGGTGACCGGTGAAGGGCGCGGGCTCAGCGACTTGCGCGTCCCCGTCGAAGTGCTCCTCTCGGAGGGCGTCACCCTCCAGGGGACCCCGCCCACGACCGTCACCGTGCGCCTGAGAGGCCCGGAACCACTGCTCCGGCGCATCGACCCGTACGACCTCGACGTCAGGGTCGATCTCCGCGACGCCGGCTCCGGCGAGCGCACCATCCAGCTCACGGCGCGCAATGTCTCCGGCGTTCCCCGGGACCTCGAGGTCGCCATGATCGACCCCGACCGCCTGCGCGTGGCGATCGCCCGGAAGACCCGGCGCGAGGTCCCCGTGGTCCCGTCCCTCGTCGGGAAGCCCCCGCGCGGCTACGCCGTCTACCGCGCCGTCGCGCGGCCGGACGGCCTCGCGGTCGAAGGGCCGGAGACCAAGCTCGCCTCCGCCACCCGCCTGCGAACCGATCCGATCCGGGTGGACGACCGGCGCGAGCCGTTCACGGTGCGGGTCGGGGCGGTCCCGGAGGGCTCGGATCTCAAGGTCGTGGACGCACGCCCCCTCGACGTCACTGTCGACATCGATATCGCTCCCGTCGAGGAGACGATCGAAAGGGTTCCTGTCCTCGTCGCCGGGGACGGCGGCGGCGCGATCCCTCCGCTGCTGGCCGTCCGCGTCTCGGCGCCGCCGGAAGTGCTGCGGCGCCTGCGCACCGGGCACATCCGCGCCGTCGCCGATCTCGCCGCGCCCGCGCCGGGCGGCACCCGGGGGATCCCGGTTCGCATCGATTTCCCGGGACTCGAGGACGACGAGCGAGCGATGATCAGCGTGAAGACAATCACCCCCAGGACGGTGGACGTGCGTCCTGGCCCCACCAGGAGCCCGCGATGAAGCATCTGTTCGGCACCGACGGCATCCGCGGCGTGGCCGGGGTCGCGCCCCTCGACCGCGAGACGGTGCGCTCCTTCGGTGCCGCTCTCGCCGACGTGCTCGCCGGTGCGAGGGGACATCGTCCGCGCGTGGCGCTGGGCCGGGACACGCGCGAGTCGGGGCCCTGGATCCGGGACGCGGTGACCGAAGGGCTCGCGTCCCGCGGAGGGAGCGCCGTCGACGCGGGGGTGATCCCGACGCCGGGGCTCGCCCACGCGACCCGTGCCGCCGGGTTCGACGCCGGAGTCATGATCTCGGCGAGCCACAATCCCTTCGAGGACAACGGCCTCAAGGTGTTCGGGCCGGACGGCGTGAAGCTCGCGGATGCGGCCGAGCATCGGATCGAGAGCCTGATCCTGGATGCGAGCCGCCCTGTTCCTGCGGCGACCGGTGCCCCGGCTCCCGAGGACCCGTCGTTGATCCGAGGCTACATCGCCAAACTGGAGAGTGTCGTCCCGGCCGGCCGGTTCCGGGGTCTCCGCGTGGTCCTCGACTGCGCCAACGGCGCGGCGTGCGCCCTGGCGCCCGGGGTGTTCCGCCACCTCGGCGCCGTGGTCGCGACGATCGGGGACTCTCCCGACGGCCGGAACATCAATCTGGGCTGCGGGTCGCTCCATCTGGACGGTCTCGCCGCGAAGGTGAGAGAGGGCGGCTTTGACCTCGGGCTCGCCTTCGACGGCGACGCCGACCGCTGTCTCGCCGTCGATCGCCGCGGCCGCGTCGTGGACGGCGACCACATCCTCTTCCTCGCCGGCCGCTCATTGAAGCGGCGCGCCAGCCTTCCCGGGAATTCGGTCGTTGCGACCATCATGAGCAACTTCTGGCTCGAGAAGCGGCTCGGCGACGAAGGCATCCGCTTGCACCGGGCGCCGGTCGGCGACAAGTACGTCCTGGAGCGGATGCTCGAGGAGGACGCGACCTTGGGCGGCGAGCAATCCGGCCACATCATCTTTCGTGACTTGAGCACGACGGGGGACGGGATTCTCACCGGGATCATGCTGCTCCACACCCTGAAGGATGAAGCGGAGCCGCTCGAGGCCATCCTCGACGGGATCGTCCCCTACCCCCAGGTCCTGCTCAACGTCCGCGTCAGGGAGAAGCCCGATCTGCGCGCCCACGTCGCGATCGGGCCGCAGGTGGCCGCCGTCGAGCGCGAGCTGACGGGTCGAGGCCGGGTCGTGCTCCGGTACTCGGGGACGGAGCCGTTGGCGCGCGTGATGGTCGAGGCCGACGACGAGGGGGTCGTCCAGAGCGCCGCCGAACGTCTCGCCGCCGTCATTCGCGAGCACGTGGGAGCCTAGGACCGATCGATCACCGGCAGGCCTCCTCTAAGGGCATAATCGCGCGCGATGCGCATCTTGGGAGCCGACGTCCGCGACCTGACCGCGACCGGTGGGGGCGGAACCGTCGTGGCCCTCGACGAGCGGGGGGATGTGGCGGCGTCGGCCCACGTGGACGGCCTGACCGCCTTCGCCCGCGAGGTCGTCAAGCTCTCGGCGGGCGAGCCGTTCCTCCTCGCCGTGGACATTCCGGTGGTTTCCCCGGGCGGCCCCCTGGCCAAACGGCGCGTCGACCGGTTTCTCCAGCGCCGGCTGGGGGTGAAATGGCCCGGACCGAGCCCGGGCCCACCGGCCCCCGTCTCGGGGACGGATCTCCTCGCCTCGCTCGCGACTGCGGGCCAGCCTTGCCTCCCCTACCCCGACCGCGACCGAAGGCAGGCCGGCCTGGCCGAGGCGCATCCCGAGGTGACCGCGAAGGCGCTCCTGTGGGAAGGCTCCGCCGCGGCGTCCGCCACACAACTCCCGGATCGCGATCTGCTGCTCCGTGCGGTCGAGCCCCCGTCCTACCGCTCGTCGCGGCTGAGCCGGGAGGACTGGCCTCCCCGCTGGACCGCGGTCGACGCGGCCGTCCGGGCGTTGGCCTCGTCTCCCGGGTTCGACCTGCGCCCGGTGCGCGAGGCGCTCCAGCGGGCGGTCACGGTCGAGGCGGTCGAGCGCGCGGCGACCCTCCTGGACGCGATCCTCGTGGCGGGAACCGCGAGGCGTTATCTCGAGGAGCCTGAGCGGTGCGCGTTCGCGGGTGAGCGTGAGACCGGATACGTCATCCTTCCGGCGGACGACCTCCTGCGACGCGTCGCGCTGCGCGAGCCGGGACGATCGGTCGAGCGTCCCCCTCTGTTCCCGCAGGCGAGCTTGCAGCAACGATTGGCGGGACGCGCGGTCCTCAGGCCCCTCGAGCTCATCGGGCTTCCGGGCCGGGCGCAGCATTTCGAGGCGACCTTCGAGCCGCCGCCGCTCTACGAATTCGACAACCTCGACGAGATGCTCTGGTGGAAGCACTGCCGCCATCTGGACGGCCCCGAGATCCCGGCCGACGGCCTACGCGAGCTTCTGGTGCGACTCGACGGCACGCCGGACGCGGCGACCGGGATGAAGTTGGTCCGCAGCCGCCACAAGACGCTCTCGTTCCGCTTCGAGCCGCCGAACTCCTGGCGGACCCGGGTTCCGCCGCGCGACGGAAAGACGTATCCGTTCAGGGTCCTGCGCGCGATCTACGAGGCAGGTCGGGGCTAGGGAAATTCGCGGATTTCCCCGCCGCTACTCGTATCGCAGGGCGTCGATCGGATCGAGCCCCGCCGCGCGGACCGCGGGGTAGATTCCCGAGGCCAGCCCCACGGCGACCGACACGCCGGTGGACAGGACGATCGAGAAGACGGTGACGACCGTGGGCCACGACGCATACGCGGCGACGGCCTTCGCGATCACCAGGCCCGCGACGATTCCGAACACCCCGCCCAAGGCGCTGATCGAGAAGGACTCGATGATGAACTGGTTGCGGATGTCGACCCGGCGCGCGCCGACGGCCCGCCGGACGCCGATCTCCCGCGTCCGCTCGAGGACGGTCGCGAGCATGATGTTCATGATCCCGATGCCGCCGACGAGCAGCGAGATCCCCGCGATGCACCCCATCACGATGTTGAAAAGGCGTTGCGTCCGGCGGCTCTGCTCCAGGAGCGCCTCCGGGACCACCAGGTCGACGTCCGCCGCGCCTCCGTGGATGCGGTCCACCAGCTCGCGCACGACGCTCGACGCCGCGCGCGGGTCGGCGCCCGGGTCGAGGCGCACCACCAGCTCGTCGAGGGGCGCCTTGAGCGGCGGGCGGTCGAACTTGCGCGCCGCCGTCGTGACCGGAAGGTAGATTTCGCGCGCGCTCGCCCCGAGCGAGACGCCCTCGAAGCTCGACCCGCCGCCGGCGTCGGCCAGGACGCCGACGACCGTCAGCCAGACGTCGTCGACCTTGAGGTCGCGGCC
>JBGQLU010000024.1:0-32587 GCA_041500265.1 Acidobacteriota bacterium
ACGCTCGAGGGACACCTTCGGGCGATCCTCGGAACGCTCACCGTCGAGGAGATCAACGCCGACCGCCAGGCCTTCGCGCAGAAGATGACCGACGAGGCGGCGGTCGATCTCAAGAAGATGGGCGTCAACATCGACATCCTGACGATCCAGCAGATCAGCGACGAGGAGGGGTACTTAGACGCCCTCGGGAAGAAGAGGACGGCCGAGGTCAAGCGCGATGCCGTCATCGGCGAGGCGCTCGCCCAGCGGGACGCGATGATCCAGTCGGCGAACGCCGACCAGGAAGGGAGGACCAAGCGGTACGAGGCCGACGTGACGATCGCGCAGTCGCTGCGCGACAAGGAGACCAAGCAGGCCGAGTTCACCGCCGCGGTCCAGGGGAAGCAAGCCGAGGCCTCGCAGGCCGGACCGCTCGCCACCGCGATCGCGAAGCAAAAGGTCACCGAGCAGGAAACGCGCATCGACCAGGTCCGGAAGGCCCAAGAGGTCCTGGTCCAGGCGCAGGAAGCGCTCCGCAAGGAAAACGAGCTCCAGGCCACCGTCGTCAAGCCCGCCGAGGCCGAACGGCAGGCCGCGATCCTGCGCGCCGAGGGAGAAAAGCAGGCGACGATCATCAAGGCCGAGGCGACGCAGAAGGAGCTCGAATACGAGGGCGCGGGCCAGGCGGCGAAGATCGAGCGGGTCGGCCGCGCCGAGGCCGCGAAGGTCCTGGCCGTCGGCGAGGCCGAAGCCGAGGTCATCAAGAAGAAGCTGCTCGCGGAAGCCGAAGGGTTGCAGAAGAAATCCGAAGCCTGGAAGAACTTCAACGAGGCGGCCGTCCTCAACATGATCGTGGACAAGATGCCCGAGCTGGCCCAGGCGTTCGCCACCCAGCTCGCCGGGATCGACAAGATCAACATCATCGACATGGGGAACGGCGCCAACGGGGGCGGGGTCGGGAGGGTCATGGGCACGGTCGGCGGCGGCATGAGCGCCATGCTCGCCATGCTCAAGGACCAGTTCGGCATCGACATCGCGCGGCTCGTGCAGGCCAAGACCGAGGCCGCGGCCGCCGAGGCGGAAACGCGGGCGGCTCCCGGCGGCGGGAAGAAATCCAGCTAGCCCCATGGCGTCCCCGACGATCTACGAGAGCGTGGTTCCCTGGAACCCGAAGCGGCCGGACACGGTCATCATCTCGTGCGTGGACGGCCGCTGGCGGTCGCAGATCCAGGATTTCACGATCCACCACCTCGGGGCCGACCTGCACGCCGACTTCCTCGCCGTCCCCGGCGGGATCGAGCCCCTCACCCTCTTCGATCTCGTCCCCAAGGACTTCAACTTCTTCCGGCGGCGGCTGGAGTCGTTGATCGCCTCGCACGGCACGAAGCGACTCGTTGCGATCGCCCACCAGGATTGCGCCTGGTACAAGGAGAGCAAGCTCTTCCCGTTCAAGGTCGATCTGCGCGACCGGCAGATCGGCGACCTGAGGCGCGCCGCCGCGCGCCTGCACGAGACGTTCCCGGAGCTGACGATCGAGACCTACTTCGCGCGCCTGGCGGGGAAAGAGCCGGAGCGCGTCGTCTTCGAGCCGGTCTGATCGAGCTTTAGCGGCCGATCTCGAGGATTTCCTGCGAGGGATCGAGACGCATCCAGACGGGCGCCGCGACCATCACGATCAGCCACCCCCCGGCGAAGAGCGGAAGGGCGCCGAGCGTCCCCCAGAGGGGAAACTCCCAGGCGCTCCACGGGATGCCGAGCATGCTCTGTCCGAGCAGCGCGGTTCCGACGAGCAAGGCGCTGGGAATCAACGCCAGCATGAAGGCCAGCCCGAGCGCGGAGGAGAAGACGAGGCGCTGACCGATGGCCGCCACCCCCTTGTTGCGATCCGCGCCCTGCGCCATCCACGCCGGCATCAGCACGACGGCGAGGTTCTGAAGCGCCGAGGAGAGGAAGGACGCCGCGGCCGCCACCGGCACCAAGCTCACGAACATCAGGACCGCGGCCAGCTCGGTGCCCACCCCCAGGAACTCGCCGGCTCGCGGCAGCAAGAGGAGCGCCGCCGGCTCCCCCGTGAGCGCCTGGCGCAGGCGGCTGCCGAAGAGACTGGTCAGGACCAACCCGGCGCCGAACGTCGAGCCGAAAAGGCTCAACAGCGCCGGGGCGACCACTTCGGCCAGCATGAAGGCCTGCGCCGATACGGGCCATGTCCGCACGAGCTCGATGTGCCCCAGCTCCCCGCGCAGGTCGTTGTTCCACACCATGCCGCCGAGCAGCGGAAGCAGGACGGTGAGGACCCCGCCGAAGGCCGCCAGCAGCCCGTAGGTCAGAGCGGGGAGGCGCAGGATCGCCGGGAGCACCGCCGCCGAAACCAGCAACGCGGCGGCGCCGAAGGCGACCCGGCCCCACGGGACCCGCGACACGCGCATCGCGTTCTTCCACACGACCGCAGCCTCCGGCCGTCCCGGACGGTTGAGGTCGAACGGGCGGCGGGACCGGGCCCGCGAGGAGAGCGCCCTCAGTCGCCGCGCGGGCGACCTCTTGGTCTCCTGCGTCTTGGCGTGTTCGAGAGCGCTTTCTTCGAAACGCGCCCGCGAGCGCAGCACGAGCTCGCGTTGGGCCAAAACCATGACGACCGTCGGCACGGCGGCGGCGGCGAACGCCATTCCGCCGGCCGCGAACATCGGCGCGGTCAACCACCACGCCGGAGTCAGGACCGCCACGAGCAGAGGCGGCCACTCGAGCGCCGCGAGGCTCGCCATGACCTGCCGGTAGTCGGCCCCGTGCCACGCGGCGGCGGCCCGGGACGCGAACGGCACCAGCGCCGCGAGCAGCAAGGCGTAGAAGCCGAGCAACCCGATCGTCAAGAAAAGACGCCGCCCGCGGGCGACGGCGGCGGTGAGCTCGGTCTGGCGGAGGTTGAACAGCCCCCGCCACTTTCCGTTGAGGTGCCAGAATTCGAACACGATCCACGTTCCGAGGAAGCCGAGCAGCCATGCGAAGGAACCGCCCCCACCGGCGAACCGCGACATGATCAGCGCGCCGAAAACGACTCCCAGCTCGGACTTCAACAGACCGTACTGGATGACCTCCCGCCGGGTCAGCGGGGCCTGAAGCAGCATCGTCAGCTCGGCCTCGCGGAAAGGAAGCCCCAGCCGCCCCCACGGCAGCAGCCAGGGGAGCGGGAGGAGGACGGTGACCACGAGCGCGGCGATCCGGTGAAACGCCGGCGTAGAGCTCGAGACGTTCGCAGTCCACGGCGCCGCCCCGATGCTGACGTGGGAGTGGAGCATCGGCCGGAGGATCGAGACGCCGATCCACGCGAGGCCGACGATGGAGCCGACGAGGTACTTCGGCTGCCGCAGCAGCCGGATCGAGCGGACCACCCGCCCCCTGAGCGTCATCCACTGCAGGCGGGCGAGCACCCCGATCATTCGGCGTTCCCCTCGACCGCCTTCATGAAGATCGCCTCGAGATCGGCGTCGCCGCTAAGCCCGGGGGAGGCTTGACGGATCTCGTCCAGGGTGCCGTCCAGCACCTTCTTCCCTTTGACGAGCACGACCACCCGTTCGCACAGCTCCTCGACGAGGTGAAGCATGTGCGAGGAGAGGATCACCGCGACACCGCTCCGCGCCGTGTCCCGGATGCGGGTCTTCATGCGGCGCATCGCGGCCGGATCGAGCCCGGTGAGCGGCTCGTCCAGCAGGATCGCCTCCGGCCGGTGCAAGAGCGCCATCGCGACCATCAGCTTCTGCTTCATCCCTCGGGACAGCTCCGACGGGAACGCGGCGCGGCGATCGCCCAGTTCGAACTCCTCGAGAAGGAGATTCGCCCGCGCGGCGCCGTCGGTCACTCCGTAAAGCCGCGCCGTCATGATCAGGTGGTCCCACGACGTCAGGTAATCGAACAAGCGCGGCTCGTCCGGCACGAAGGCCAAGCGGCGTTTGGCCTCGAGCGGCTGCGTGCCCAGATCGAAGCCGCCGATGCGCACGCGCCCGGAGGTCGGGGGGATGATACCGGTCATGCAGCGCAGCGTGGTCGTCTTCCCCGCTCCGTTCGGCCCGACGAGCCCCAAGGTCTCGCCCTTCCGGACCGCGAAGCTGAGCCCTTGGACCGCCCGCACGGGGCCGTAGGTCTTGACCAGCGCATCGACCTCGATCATGTCGTCTCCATTATCCACGCTCGGTGCGGCGGGACGGGGAGGAAGTTCGCCCGTTCGAGGTCGTCAATACGCTCGCCCAGGGCACGATCGGGGAAGACACGTGGCGGACGGAGGCGGAACGACTGGGAATCGGCGGCCTGCTGCTGACTCGGTGACGGCCGGACGCTAGTGAGCC
This sequence comes from Acidobacteriota bacterium, assembly GCA_041500265.1. GTDB lineage: Bacteria > Acidobacteriota > Polarisedimenticolia > Polarisedimenticolales > DASRJG01 > DASRJG01. The sequence goes on from JBGQLU010000024.1 coordinate 4,314, forward strand.
GAGTCGCAGCGCGAACCTGAAGTCCCGCCGAGGCAGGTGCAATCGTAGTGCGAGGTCGAAACGGCATGCCCGGCCGGTTGGCCTTCACAGGCGAGGTCGCACTCCGGGTTCGCCGTCCAGCTATCGAGGGCGCAGATCTGCAGCTCCGGCGGGCTGCTGGAATCGCAGCGGTAGGCACCGGTGGTGCAGACCTGACTGGTCATGTCGTTCGGGCTCGTGCACCCGAAGTACGCAAAGGCGGCGACGAGGACTAGGGCTCGCTTCATGGCAGTACCCCTCGAGGCGGAATCTGGATTGCGCCTCGCAGATTTGCAAGTCCCTCCGGGCCGTCCCCAGGGCTCCCGTGCAAGAATCCCGGGACCGAGGGGGGGTGCATGTCCTGGATCGACGATCGGCCCGTCCTCCGCGAGTGGCGCGCGCTCGCGGCGACCGACATTCTCTACAAGGCGATCGCGTTCGCGGTACTCACGCCGTTGATCACCGTCCTCCTGCGCCTTCTGATTCGGCGCACCGGGACCACCGCCGTCGCGGACGTGGACATCGCGGTTTTCCTGTTCACGACCCGGGCCGGCGTCGCGGCGCTCCTCCTCGTCTCCGCCCTGATCCTCGGGGTCACCGCCGTCGAGCAGGCGTGCTTGATGACGATCGTGCTCGCGGCACTGCGGGGCGGGCGCCTGCGCGTGCGCGACGCGATGGCCCACGCCGGCTCCCGCGCCTTCGCGATCGTGCGCCTGACCGCGATGATCGTCGTGCGCGTGCTCGTGATCGTCGCGCCGTTCGCCGCGGCGATCGGGGTGACGTACTGGGCCCTGCTGGGCGGGCATGACATCAACTTCTACCTCACCACCCGGCCGCCGGCGTTCTGGGGCGCCGTGGCGATCGCCGGAATCGTCGTCGCGGCGCTCCTCGCCGTGCTGGCCCGGGTGACGCTGAGCTGGCTGCTCGTCCTGCCGCTCGTCGTCTTCGAGCACGTGCTGCCGGTGCTCGCCTTCGCCGAGAGCGCACGCCGGATGAAGGGCCGCCGGACATCGCAGCTGGGGGCGCTGGCGGCCTGGGTCGCCGTCGCGCTCGTGCTTCCGCTCGCCACGACCTGGGGAGCTCACTGGATCGGTCGCGCGCTCGCCCAGGCGTTCTCGGGCTCTGTGGCCGGGCTCCTCCTCTTCGTGGCCGGGCTCGCGCTCGGCTGGGGGGCCGCCTCGCTTCTCGTCGGAATCGTGACCGCGGCGCTGTTCGCCTGGATCGTCGTGCGGGCCTACGCCGCCGGCGGCGGATCGTCCGCCGCGCGCCTCCCGGCGCCGTACCGGGACGAGCTGACGATCGAGGGATGGAGGCTGCGCCTATCCGTCCGCGCCGCCGCCGGCATCCTCGCCGGCGCCTTTCTCCTCGCCAGCGGGGCCGCCTACGTCCTGCTGCGCGCCGCCTGGACCGAGCACCCCGTGACGGTCTTCGCGCATCGAGGCGCCTCCCTCGAGGCGCCGGAGAACTCGCTCCCGGCCTTCCGGAGGGCCGGCGAGATGCACACCGATTTCGTCGAGCTCGACGTGCAGGAATCGCAGGACGGCGTGGTGCTCGTGGTGCACGACCAGGACCTCATGAAGATCGGCGCTTCGCCGCTCAAGGTCTGGGAGGCGGCCGCCGAGCAACTGCGCGCGGTCGACATCGGAAGCCGCGTCGGAGCGCAGTTCCAGGGGGAGCACGTTCCCACGCTCGCCGAGGCGCTCGCCGCCTGCAAGGGCGTCTCCAAGGTGGACATCGAGCTCAAGTACTACGGCCACAACCAGCGGCTCCCGGAACGCGTGATCGAGATCGTCGAAGCCGCCGGGATGGAAAACGACATCGTCACGATGTCGCTCAACCTCGAGCTGGTCAAAGCGATGAAACGCCTGCGCCCCGGGTGGACCTCGGGACTGCTCTCCGCGAAGGCGATCGGCGACCTCTCCGGCGTACCCGCGGATTTTCTCGCCGTCGAAAAGGCGATGGCGACCCGGCGCTTCGTCAGGGTGGCGCACCGCGCGGGCAAGCGCGTCTACGTCTGGACGGTGGATGACCCCTCTCGCATGATCCGCATGATCGGCCTCGGTGTCGACGGCCTCATCACGAACCGTCCCGACGTCGCCCGCGCGGTCCTCGACCGCTACACGACGATGACCCAGGCCGAGCGCCTGTTCCTGTTCGTCATGACGACGCTCGGGGCGGAAGAAGATGTCACGCCGCCCGAAAGCGAGCAGCGCCCTTGAGGGCCCTCGTGCTCATCGTGGTCGCGCTCGTGGCCGCGTCCTCCGCTCGGGCGCAGCAGCTCGAGCCGCGCGCGTATTCCCCTTCTCCGATCGGCGCCAACTTCTTCGGGGTCGTTTACTCCAACTCCAGTGGCGACGTCGTGTTCGACCCCTCGCTTCCGTTCACGAACGTGAGCGCCAACGTGAACTCGGTGGGCGTTTTCTACGTCCACACCTTCCCGCTCTTCGGCCGGATGGCGAGCATCGGCGCCACCCTCCCCTACGCCTGGGGCAGCGTCCAGGGAGACATCGGCGAGACGTTTCGCAAGGCGAATCGTTCCGGGCTCGCCGATGCGGGGCTTCGGTTCACGTGCAACATCATCGGCGGGCCGGCCCTGTCGCCCCGCGACTTCGCGACCCGGAAGCAGGGCACGATGCTGGGTGCCAGCCTCATCGTTGTCGGTCCGATCGGGCAGTACGACGGCTCGAAGCTCATCAACATCGGCACCAATCGCTGGGCGTTCAAGCCCGAGCTCGGGTTCTCCCAACCGGTGGGCCGCTGGTGGTTCGACGTCTACGCCGGCGCGTGGTTCTTCACGACGAACCACGACTTCTACGGAGGCCAGACGCGGGAACAGGAGCCGCTCGCCGTCGTCCAGGGACACGTCAGCGTCACCCTCCGGCCGCGGATGTGGCTGGCGCTGGACGCGACCTGGTACGCCGGCGGCAGGACCACCGTGGACGGTGTGAAGAACGCCGACCGGCAGGAGAATTCCCGCGTGGGCCTCACCTACTCCCTTCCGGTGTCGAAGACCCACGGGCTCAAGTTCTCTTATTCGAAGGGGGCGACCCGGCGTGTCGGGTCGAAGCTCGACACGATCTCCGTCGCGTGGCAGTTCGTCTGGTTCGACCGGCCGGCGTCCGCTTCGAACCGTCCCGGTTGAGGAGCTCCGTCAGCGGTAGACGTCGCGACGGTGGCCGACCGTGACGACGAGGATCAAGAGCACCGTGTCCCGCACCTCGTAGATTACTCGGTAGTCGCCAGATCGGACGCGGTAACGGTCGTCGTGACCCGCAAGCTTGCGGCATCGATCCGGACGGGGGTTCGTGGCGAGAGAGTCGACCAGGCGAAAGACTCGTGCGGAGACTTCTCGGGGGAGCTTGCGAACTTGACGCCCCGCGGCGGGGCTCCACTCGATCCGATAGATCACCGGACTACAGACCGAGTTCCGCCTTGATGACCTCGTGAGGGATGTTCTCGCCCGGCTCGGCGAGGGCAGCGTCGGCCGCTGCATTGTCGAGCCGGTCCTCTTCTTCTTCGCGGAGTCGCTCGAGGAGTTTGAGGTCCTCCAACGGGACGAGGGCTGCGATGTCCTCGCCTCGACGCTGAAGGATGATGGTCTCCTTCGCATAAGCTACCCGGTTCAGAGCGTCCCCAAACGCTTTCTTGACGTCCTGCGCGTTGACCCGCGTCATGGATCTCTCAGTTCCGGGGAAGTTCACCCGGTCAAGATGTGTCTACCAATGTTCCGATCAATCCGATTGAATCAATCTTTTCGAGCGAATCACTCCTTTAGAGCGTTTCGCGTGGAATTATGGCGCGCGTTCTCGTTCCGGTCAAGCCCAGGCTCAAAAAGTCAGCTTTCCCGCCCCTTCAACGCTCCCCGCAGCTTGTCCGCCAGCGATCCGAACCCCTCGGCCTTCGCCTCGGGCTTGCGCTCGGTGTACTCGCGGACTTCCTCTTTCTCCTTCGCCTCGACGACCGCCTTGCGGCTCAGGCGAATGCGATGCCCGTCGGGATCGACCTCCAGGACCTCGACGTCCACGTCGCCGCCGACCGGAAAGGTCCGTGCGATGTCGGCTTCGCGGGCAACACCGGTCTCGCTCGACGGAATGAGACCCGTCCGCCCGGGGGCGAGGAAGACGAAGACGCCGAACTTCTCGTGTCGGTCGACCTTTCCCGTCAGGCGCACGCCGGGGACGATCTCCGGACCGGAGATCGCGCGGCTCGATCCTTCGGGAACGAGCGCGACGCCGATCCTCTTCTTGTCGAGGTCCACGCTCAGGATCTCGAACGCCCCCGTCATCCCGGGCTTGACCGAGGCCGACCAACCCTCCGACCGCCCCGTCGGCGCGAAGGTCGAGGCGTGGGCCAGCCCTTCGACCCCCGGCTCGAGCTCGACGAAGGCGCCGAACTCGGCGAGACGGGTGACGCGGCCGGTGTGGACCTGCCCCGGCGCATATCGCTCGGCGACCTTCGACCAAGGATCGGCCTGGAGCTGCTTCAGCCCGAGCGCGATCTTCTTCCCGCCGTCCTCCACGCGGAGGACCTTGATCGTGATCTCTTCCCCCGGCCGCACGACCTGCGCCACGTCGGCCACCCGGGACCACCCCATCTCGGAGACGTGGAGGAGCCCCTGCACGCCGGCTCCGAGATCGACGAACGCCCCGTACTCGCGCACGGAGGCGACGCGCCCCGTGAGAACGGCGCCCGGCACGATCGCCTTGCGGAGCTCCTCGGCGTCCGCGCGCTGCTCTTCTTCGAGGAGCGCGCGCCGCGAGAGGACGAGGTTCTTCCCCCCTTCCTTGAACTCCAGGATTCGAAAGGTGTAGACCCGCCCCTCATGCTCGGAGGCTTCCGTGTTCCGCACGATGTCGATCTGGGAGATCGGGCAGAAGGCGCGCTGGCCCGCGATGCGCACCTCGAATCCCCCCTTGACCGCCCTCTCGACCTTTCCCTCGACCGGAAGCCCCGCGTGGAAGGCGTCCTCGAGCTGGCGGCGGCTCGCGGCGCCGCGGGCGAGCTTGCGGGAGAGCTTGAGCCCACCCACGGTGGAGACGACCATCGCCTCGATGCGTTGGCCGACCTCGACCTCGAGGTTGGCGGCATCGTCCTTCAGCTCTTCGACGTCGATCGTCGCTTCGCCCTTTCCGCCGACGTCGATGAAGGCGACCTCCGGCCCGATCGCGACGATCGTGCCCTGGATCGTCTGCCCTTCCTCGAACCGCTTCGCCTGGAGCGAAGCCTCGAACAGCGAGGCGAAATCCTCTTCGTCGTCGGTCACGGGGCGCTCCTGTCGCGTGGTATCGATTATTGTACCGCGCGGGAGCTCGCCTATTTGGGATCGAGCAGGTAACCGCAGCAGCCGAACTGCCCGTCCACGACGATCTGACCCCGCTCGTTGACGTCGGTCCCCTGGTACAGGAACCGCGACGGCGGCTGGCCGGGCACGAGGTCGTTGAGGTTCATCGCCGCCCCGCCGAAAGAGACGATCGCGCTCGACGGGAACCCCGAGTACCCGACCGTCGTCCCCGAGCCGTTGACGCCGATCAGCGACGCCGCCCAGTCCCCCGAAAGGGGCGGCACCGTGCGCAGGAAGCTCGCTCCCTGCCAGACGATCCCCTGCGCTCGCGAGCCGTGGCCGTTCTGGTCGTCCAGAGCCCACGACTGGCCGACGATACGGCCGTCGTTCGTGATCTTGTTGGCCGCGCTGAAGAAGTCGTCCCCCGGCGCCAGCCCCAGGTCGGTCATCCTCCCCTTCTCCCAGAGGAAGGCGCGCTCCTGGCCGTCGGCGTGGACGACGCTCCCCACGATCTGGCGGCGGTCGTTCATCGACGCGGCGAACCCCGACGGGCCGCCCGGATCAGCGTTCAGCCGCCCGAGCTGATCGATCTTCCCGCGGCTCCAGACGTAGTACCGGTCGCGCCCCGCGCCGCTGCGATCGAACGAATCGACGAGGACCTCCCCCAGCTCGTTGATCGCCACCGCCTGGCAGTCGGTATCGGCGCCGAGCGGCGGCAAGTCGGTCATCGTCCCGTTCTCCCAGAAGAAGCCGTGGAAGTCGTGGCCGGTCGGGCTGCGCGGGTCGGCCACCTCGGCGACGCCGATCACCTGCCCGGCGTCGTTGATGCCGAGCGCCTGCGAGAACTCGTAGACACCGAGGTCGCCGAGGTCGATCGTCGGCCCGCTCCCCGTCCAGAGGAAGGCCCGCACCGGAACGAAACCCGACAGCCGCACGAGCGCCCCGACGATCACGCCGTTGTTGTTGATATCGGCCGGAAAGACGGTGTTGAACCCTTGCTCCGGGATCCCCGGGATCGCGGTGACGCGGTAGGCCGGCGACGCCGCCGAGCTTGCGGCAACGGAGAACAGAGTCGTGACGAGTGCGACGAGTGCGACAACTGCGAGGCGGAGTTTCATGTCTTCCCCTCTCGTGCGATGTGCCTATGCGGAGACATATACGCGCAGTTCCCATGGGAACCGCAACCGAATTGCGTCGTCGCGGAGTCCGCAATCCTCGTCCTTCGGAGATGGTCGGATTCCGACCGCCGTCCGCTGTTAGACTCGCGCCCACACAGGAGGACCCCATGAAGCGAATCGCCAAGGGAATCGTCGTGGCCGCGGCCGTCGTCGCGATCGCAGCCGGAGTCAATGCAGCCTTTGCCCGGCGCCCGCCCGGCAGCTGCGAGTGCGCGCCGATCGACGCGCCCGTGAAGTGCTCGAACGGGATCACGTACGGTAGCGCCTGCATCGCGGCCTGCGCCGGGGCCACGAACTGCGTCCCGACCGGGGGCGGCAACTTCTGATCGGACGGCTCGCCGCGGCTGCGTTTGTGATGGCGCTCGCCGCGCCGGCCGGGAAGGAGCAGCCGTTACGCATCGGCCTCGTCGAGGAGGCCAGCGTCGAGTTGACCCTCGTGGACGTGGAGGTCACCGACGACAACGGACAGCCCGTCCGCGGTCTCACCAAGGCCGAGTTCGCCGTCACCCTGGACGGCAAGCCGTGGCCCGTCTATAGCGTGGACGATCTCTGCGCGTGTTCCGAGACCCCGGGCGTCCAGGTGGTCGCGGAAGTCCCGAATGCGGGTGGCGGGCGGTTCGGCCCCGAGCCCCCGGCGGCGCGACGACCGGTGGAAGCCCCGTCCCGCTTCGTTCTGTACTTCGACTTCAGCCAGCTCCAAGCCGACGGGCGGGACCGAGCCGTCGAGGAGGCGAGGCGCTGGCTCCGCCAGAGCTTGAGGCCGAACGACGAGGCCTCGATCGAGACCTACGCCACGGATGCGGGCCTTACCGAGCGATGCCCCTTCACCGCCGACCGGCGGAAGCTCGCGCAAGCGATCGACGCGATGCAGAACGATCCGAAACAGATCGAGGCCTGGCCGTCGTTCCTCCCGAAGAGGATGTGCGAGTGCGGAATGTTCAGGGGCGCGTGCGTGCGGGATCCCAATTATTTGGCGAGCGATCCTAGGGAGCGCGCGAGCTTGCTCCAGATGTGTCCCCATTACGCGGTGGACGAATACTTCCATGCCCGGCGATCTCTCGAGGCGCTCCGTGCGTTCCTCGACAGGCTCGGCGAGACGACGGGCCGCAAGGCGGTCCTGTACTTCAACGAGAACGGCGTGCTTCAACCCGGGAGCCTCTACGATCAGCCGAGCGACAAGGGGGGCGACAACACGGGGCTCCTCGACGACGTCGCGAGCGCCGCCACCGCGTCGCGGGCGAGCGTTTCTCCGGTGTTCACCGGCAATGAGCTCGATGCCGATGCCGCGGCTCTCACCGGCGCCGCGGTGAACTTCGGAGCGAACCTGGCCGATGCGACCGGCGGAAGGTACAACCGGGGCCTGCACGATCTCCGGCAGCTGATGGACGCAACCGCGCGAGGGGGCTGCTGCATCTATCGGATCGGTTTGCGCCCCCCTTCCGGCACGTCGCGCGCGGTCCTCCAGATGCACGTCGCGGTCCGCGGCAAGAACGTCCCGTGGCTCTATCGCGTTCGCTTCGAGAACGAGACGGACCGCTGGCTGAAGCGCGCGCGTGAGGTGCTCAGAAATCCGGCCGGCGCCCAAGACCTTCCGGTCGGGGCAGCCCTGGTGCCGGTCCTCAGCGCAGAAGGACGCTGGAGGCTCTCGGTGCAGGTGTCCCTCGACGCCGACGTGATGTCCTACCTTCCCGCGAGCGAGGGGCGCGAGGCGCAGTGGCAGGTCGGGGCCCTCCTCCATCGCGAAGGGAGCGACGAGGCTTGGGAGATGTTGGGCGTGTCCACCATCCATCGAAAGGGGGACGCCCAGCCTGCCGCCGCGGTCGTTCACCGGAGGGAGATCGGCGATCTCCGTCCCGGCCGGTACCGGCTCGCTGCCTTCGTGCGGGATGAGAACACGGCCCTCTTCGGCGGAGCCGAGGCCGTCATCGATCTGCCGCCGCCGGGCTCGGACCGGATCGCGGGACCGGTCGTGATGCGGTCCGCCCGAAAGTTCTTCATGGCGGCGCTCCCGGCGCTCGGGAAAAAGGCGACGACGAGATCGTCGGTCTCCGAGGTCCGCGAGGACGTGCTCCCGGTTCGTGCAGCCCCGCTGACGACCAGAGACACGCTGGTGGTGGAGACCTGGCTTTGCCCTGGCGCCAAGAGCGTGAACGGGTCCGGGCCGGTCCGTTTCGTAACGAGGAACGACGTTCCCCAGTTCCGGTTCGAGGCCGCCGAATCGAGGCCGGCCGGACGCTGCCTGCTCTTTGCGGACGCGATCGACGCGACGCGGCTCGCGGCGGGGACCTACGCCTACCACTTCCGTTGGAACGGACCCGCGGGCACGGCTCCCCAGGAGGCCGAGGCGACGTTCGAGATCCCGCCGGCCCCGTAGCGCCTTGGGGTTACCCTTCGCGATGTCCCGTCGCTCCTCATCCTGTTACACTCGCGCCCACATCTCAGGACGGACCCATGCGGCGAGTTTCCGAGGGAATCGTCGTGGCCACGGTCGCGCTCCTCGTGGCGCTCGCCGCGCCCGCTGGAGACGAACCGCCGCTTCGCATCGGCCTCGAGGAGGAGGCGAGCGTCGAGCTCACCCTCGTCGACGTCGAGGTCGTGGACGCGCAGGGACGCCCCGTCCGCGGCCTCACGAAGGACGACTTCTCGGTCACCTTGAACTGGAAGTCGTGGCCGGTCTACTCCGTGGACGACCTCTGCTCCTGCGAGGAGGCCCCTCCCGTCGCGGTGGTCGCGGACGTCCAGGAGGGACCCGGCACACCGCGTCTGACGACAGCGCCTCCCGTGGCGCAACCGCCACCGGCCGACCCCTCCCGCTTCGTCCTCTACTTCGATTTCAGCCAGCTGCAGGCCGACGGGAGGGATCGCGCCGCGAGCGAGGCGAAACGCTGGATCGGAGAAAGCTTGAGGCGCGGTGACGAGGCGGAGATCGTCACGTACGGAACCGACCAGGGGGTCAAGGAGCGGTGCCCGTTCACTTCCGACCGGCGGAAGCTCCTGGCGGGGGTCGATGCCGCTCAGAGCGACCCGAAATCGTTCGAGGCGTGGCCGTCGTTCTTGAAGAACCGCATGTGCGAGTGCAGCATGCTCGATCGCCTCTGTCCCAATAACCCGCCCATCTGTCCCGTCTACGCGGTGGACGACTACTTCCGCAACCGCCGGTCGCTCGAGGCCCTCCGCGGTTTTCTCGAATCGCTCGGAGAGACTCCCGGGAGAAAAGCGGTCCTCTACTTCAACCAGAACGGCATTCTCAAGCCGGGAATCGTCTATGGACAGCCGGAGCAGAAGGGGGGGGACGACACCTTTCTGCTCGACGACGTCGCCAGCGTCGCGACCTCCTCGCGGGCGCGCGTCTATCCGATCACGACCGGCGACGCGCTCGATCCCGATGCCCGGCTCGTCACCACGGCCGCGGCCAACCTCGGAGCCAACCTCGCCGACGGAACCGGCGGCCGCTACAACCACGGCCTCATGGACCTCCGAGCTCTGATGGATTTCGTCGCGCGCGCCGGGTGCTGCATCTACCGGGTCGCCGTGCGCCCTCCCGAGGGGGCTTCGCGACGAGCCTATCAGCTCCGCGTCGCCGTCCGCGGCAAGGAGGTCCCCTGGCTCTATCGCATTCGCTTCGAGAACGAGATCGACCGCTGGCTGAAGCGAGCCCGCGGCGTGCTCAGGAATCCCACGGGCGCCCGGGATCTGCCGGTCGCGGCCGCGCTGGTGCCGGTCCTCGCGGGGGACGGGCGGTGGAAGGTCTCGGTGCAGGTCGCCCTCGACGCCGACGCGATGACCTATCTTCCCGCCGCGGCGGGGCGCGAGGCCCAGTGGCAGGTCGGCGCCCTGCTCCACGGCGAGGGGAGCGACGAGAGCTGGGAGATGCTCGGCGTGTCGCGCATTCGCCGTAAAGGGGAGGCGCAGCCCGCCGCGGCGGTGGTCCACAAGCGGGAGCTCGAAGGCCTCCACGCCGGACGGTTCCGGCTCGCCGCGTTCGTGCGGGACGAGAACACCGGCCTGTTCGGCGGCGCCGAGGCGGAGATCGAGCTGCCGCGGGCCGGCTCCGGCCGGATCGCGGGACCGGTGATCCTGCGCTCCCCCCGCAAGTTCTACATGGCGGCGCTCCCCGCGCTGGCCGGAAAGGCGATGACCCGTTCGTCGGTCTCCGAAGTCCGCGAAGAAGCGGTCCCGATGCGCGCGGCACCGCTTGCGACCGGTGACTCGCTCGTGGTCGAGACGTGGCTGTGCCCCGGTGCGGAGAGCGGGCCTCCCCCCGTCCGCTTCGTCTCGAAGGACGGCGTTCCGATCTTCCGGTTCGAGCCCCAGACCCCGACGCCCGCCGGCCGCTGCGGGCGGTTCACCGACGCGATCGACACCCGGCGGCTTGGGGCAGGCTCCTACACCTACCACTTCCGTTGGAACCGTCCCGGCGACGCGGAGTTGGAAGAGGGCGAGGCGGCGTTCGAGATCTCGAACGACCGTCGATGAAGAAGCCCCTACGCCGCTTGGCGGTCGTCACGATCGCCGCCCTCGCGGCGTTTGGCGCCTACAAGGCGTGGACGTGGCCCGACGTCTCCGGCCTCAAGCGCCGGAACCCGGAGACGACCGCGTTCATCGAGCGCTGGAAGTCGTCCCATCGATCCGCCGGCCGCAACGTATCTCCTGACTGGCGCTGGGTCCCCTATGCGGCGATCTCCCCCGACCTGAAGCGCGCGGTCCTGGTCTCCGAGGACATCGGCTTCTTCTCCCACCACGGCTTCGAGCTGCACGAGATGGAAGCGTCGCTCAAGGTCGCGGTGGAAGAAGGGGAGGTTCCGCGCGGCGCCTCGACGATCACCCAGCAGGTCGCCAAGAACCTCTGGCTGTCGCCCTCCAGGAACCCGCTCCGCAAGATCGAGGAGGCGATCCTCACCTGGCAGCTTGAGCGCGCTCTGGACAAACGGCGGATCCTGGAGATCTACCTGAACGTCGCGGAGCTCGGCGACGGCGTGTACGGAGCCGAGGCCGCCTCGCGGCGCTACTTCAGGGAGTCGGCCGAGGATCTGAGCGCGGGCGAAGCGGCACGGCTCGCCGCGTGCCTGCCGAACCCTCGCGCGTGGAACCCGTCGCGCGAGAGCCGAACGGCGCGGCACCGTGCCGAGCGGATCCGCGAGCTGATGCGCAAGGCCCAGCTTCCTTCCCTCTAGAGAGGGACAGCAACCGAATTGCTAATTCGGTTGCTGTCCCCAAATCCCGGACCACCAGGGCTGCGCATCGGTGCGCACCTGGGACTGCAGGGCCGCGAGATCCATGCGTGCGAGGATCCCGGTCCGATCCCAGCCGGTGAGGCCCGCGAGCGTCGAAGCCTGGTCCTGGAGGCGCTTCAACAGGTCCTTCCTGTAGCCGATCGCGGCGTCGCAGGTTGTCGCTCCGGTCCAGGGATGACGGAGGACGTAACGACCCTGGAAGTTCTCCTTGTTCGGCGTCGCCTGGAAGACGAGGTCCTCGGGAAACCCCGCGCGGTCGTAGCGCACGTGCAGGCGGGTCACGTAGGCGTCCTGGACGCCCGCGCCATCGGGAAGCCAGAAGACCCCCAGGTCCCGAAGCTCGGACGCTCCCAACGGTTCGGACGCGCACGGGTCGCACCACCCCATGTCCCACGCGTACTCGACGAAGACCGCGCTACCCGCGCGATCGGCCTGCCGCGCGAACATGTCCCTGTAGAAGTGCGCGAAGTCGTCCTTCACGAACGCCGGGATCTCGTCGCCGGAGGCGATCTTGACCGTGCGGTAGTTGGTCGCCTCGACCCGACCGGTGCGGGTGATCGCGTAGACGAACATCTCCTGCGCCCCGTCGGCGTTCAACATGCCGAGCCTGAGGGGAAGCATGAACTTCGGCGATTCGTAGGCGATTTGGATCGGCCGGAGATCCTGCCAGCCGCCGCGGGCCTTCTCCTCGAGGTTGACCCGGGCGACGAAGAATCGCATCCCCTGCCGGATGTAGCTCCCCAGAACGTCGTCCGCGCCCTTGGGCATCTTGTAACCGTTCTCGACGAGCCAGGTGGCGAGGCCGCCGCTTTGCGTCGCGGAGAGGATGAGGATGTCGTATTCCCCCACCGTGTAGCGCGCCTCGATCGTCACGCCGAGCGCCTTGGCCCGCGAGGCCGCTTGCTCGGCGGCCCGAGCCACGTATCCGAGGCTCTTGAGCCTGGCGTCTTTGTCGAATCGGGCCGCCGCGCAGGGGTCCTCGTCGAAGTATTCGACGAGCCGCGGCGCCGTGAAGGCGTCGACGTGATCGACGAGAGCCGTCGTGCCGACGTGGATCTGTCCGCGCACGATCGGGGTCGGGACGGGAATCACGAGCGCGAACTCCTTCGGGTCTCCCTTGTAGTCGGCCGCCATGGTGAGCACCGTGCGGCTTCCGTCGCGCACCATGACGACCCGCGAGGCCTTGTTGAAGAGCTTGGCGTCCGCCTTCGAGACGAAGAACCCGCAGAACGCCGAGGCCGGCGGCGCGGCCAGGATCGACGCGGCGAGTGCCGCCGCAACCAGCACGAGGGCGCGTTTCATGGTCCACCTCCAGGGGGAAAGGTCGAAGGCGCGGGGCCAGGCGTACCGCTCCGCGCGCAGCAGGCGGTCGATCAGCGGGGTCAACGGCGAGACCGCCGCGAGCGACCAGAGCAAGGCGTTCGGGACGAAGAGCCGGAACTGCACGAACCACGCGCCGGCGGCGACCAGCGCTGCAAAGAGGAGGCGCCCGGCCCGCGCGTCGGGGGTCGTCTTCGGGTCCGAGATCATGAAGAAGGCGAAGAGGAGCAGCGCCCCGCTCTGCAGCCGGTGCAGCGGGATCGTCAGAGGCTCGCCGAGAAGAATCGAGCGCCCGATCAGGATCGCGGCCCACGCGAGAAGGAAGGCGAACGTGACGTCCGCCCGCCGCGCGCGGCTGACGACGAGCGTGCCGAGCGCCGCCATGAGGAACCCGAAGAACGCCGCGCTCCCCCACTGTCCGGAGGAGACCCAGACGCGGTCGGTGGTCAGGAGCAGGGCGACCAAGGCGACGTTGGTCGGGTTGAAGACGTGCTTCCCGCTCGCGCGGATCGCGAATTTGCTCCCGACCGCGATGACGGCCGCGAGCCCTCCCAGGAGCGGCTCCCCCGTCCGGAGGAGGAGGCAGAGCGACAGCGCCGAGATCAGCGCGCTCCGGAGATCGACCCGGGGGAGGCCCGCCGCGCGCGATGCGGCGGCCTGGGTCAGGAGCGCCGCCCCGATCGTGAGAGCGACTTGCGCCGGCCGGACGTCGAAGCCGAGGACGGCCAGCCCGTACGCGAGCAGTCCCGAAAGAACGGCGATTTGGTAGAGTCTCGGATCGCGCATCGTCGTCGTCCTCCTCGTCCGCCGGTGTTGGACCGGAGGCCCGGCCGGGAGTTCCCGGGAGGTGCTCGGTGGACGTCTGGCACGCACGCGATCCGGCCGGAGGGACCGTCGAGGCGGTGATCGACGCGCCCCTGGAAGGCCAGGACGACATCCTGCTCGAGCGGGTCGCCCCGCTCGTCGAGGCGGGGACCCATTCGTTTTTCCGCGCGATCAAGCCGGGCTGGCACCTCGAGGTGATCCGCCACGATCCGCCACGCGCCTTCGACGCCGAGGACGCCGTCCGCGACAGCGCCTTCGTCCTCGCTCTGGTCCGTCTCGAGCGCGCCGGCCGGCTCTCGCGGTCGCGGCGCGAGCTCCTGCTCGCCGGCATGGCCGCGGCCACCGAGGCGCTCGGAATCGACCCGGCTCGGAGGATGTCCCTGCACGAGGACGGCTTCCGGTGGGCGATCGACCTCGGGCGATGGGATGCCGTGGCGCGGACAGGGATGGAGGCGCGGTTCCAGGCGCTCCGCGAGGGGCTCGGCTCGCTCGTGTCCGGAGCCGTCGCCGGAGAGCCCGCGGCGTGGGGCGGTGACGAAGCCGCATCCCTCGCGATGGCACGCTGGCATCGCCTACGCCGCCGCGATGAGGCACCCGCGGAGGCCGCGGGCGAAGCGCGGCGCCGCCTCGCGCACCACGGGAACCGGCTCGCGGTGTTCGCGGAGCCGGAGGCGATCCTCCACTACTTCATGTTCCGGCTGCTCGGCGGATCGTCCGCAGGCTAGCCTCTTGACTCCCGCCGCGCATCGGCGTAAGAGCAGTCCGCCGTACGGCAATAAAAAGGAGGATCGATGAAGGAACAGATACCGACGACGCTGAGCCTGGAAGTCGAAGAGATCGAAAGCCGCGAGCGCGGGGGCGGATGCTCGACGTCGTCCTCGACGTCGCGCCTGTGCACCTGCCCCTGCTTCAACACCACGAATCGTTCCGCCGTCACGAACTCGTAAGCCCGGACGCGGGCGCGAAAGGAAACACGGATGAAGGACACGATCGCCATCCTGAACCTGGAAGTCGAAGAGATCGAAAGCCGCGAGCGCGCCGCCGGGAGCTGCACCTCCTCGACGACCTCTCGCCACTGCACCTGTCTTTGTCGTTACACGACGACGATCGCGGTCCAGGCGGAGAAGTAGCCAGCAAAGGATCGCGCACCGGAGGCTCCATGCACGACATGAAGGTCACCTTGAATCTCGAGGTCGAAGAAATCGAAAGCCGCGAACGGGGCGGTGGCTGCTCGACGTCGTCGTCGACGTCGCGGCTGTGCACCTGCCCGTGCCGCGAAACCACCACCACGACCGTTTCGGCCCAGGCCCGAAGCTAGCTCCGATCGGCACGGATCGGAGGAGGGGTGGCTCCTCCGGTCCGCGCTCCCACCCCCCGCCGTGCCCACAGACGAGCTCTGCCTCTACACGCTGATGCACGCTCCGAGCGAGAGCCACGATGCGCTCTTGCGGGACTTCGTCCGTCCGGTCGTGACCGAGATCGCGGGCGCGCCCGAGATGGACTGCATCTTCTTCGCCCGCTACAGCGAGCCCGACTACCAGCTCCGCTTCCGCGTCCTCGGGCGCCCCGCCTGGATCGACGGCCCGGTGCGGCGGCGGATCGAGCAAGGGCTCGTCCCGATGCGCGAGGCCGGGCTCGTCAAGGACGTCGAGTTCGCCTCCTATCAGCGCGAAGGGGACCGGTACGGCGGTGAGGTCGGGATGCCGCTCGCGGAGGCGATTTTCCTGCACGACACGCTCGCCTGCCTCGATCTCTTGGACGCGGAGGCGCGCGGGACCTTCCGGCGCACGCGCCGGGAATGGAGCCTCCTCTTCACCGAGCGCTTCCTCGACCTGTTCGGGCTGGACCGCGACACGCGGACCGAGTTCTACCGGTTCAGCCACTCGTGGGCGATCAAGGACGGCGACTGGAACGCCGATGACTTGAAGGCCCTCGACGCGAAGTTCGAGGCGTTGAAGCCCGGCCTCGTCGAGCTGCTCTCGGGAGAAACCAGCCGCGATCCCGCGGCGCAATGGGGCGGAGACGAGCCCGCGGCGATCGCGGCGCGGGCCCTCGACGCCTCGCGGCCCGTCGCCCAGCGCATTCTCGAGGGCCACCGGTCGGGCGCGATCCCGCAAGACCTTCTCTACCTCGTCTGGTCGTACACCCACATGCATGCGAACCGGCTCGGCATCTGGGCGACCTCGGAGGCGATCGTCCGCTACTTCATGTGGAGGCTCTACACGGATACGGAGGTCGGCGTTCCTTGACCGCGCTCCTCCTCCTCCGCGTCGCGACGCGTCCGTTCGCCTCCCTCGCTCCCTTCCATGCTCCCCGCGCGGCCGCGGCCGCGCGCGAGCTGGCCGGGCTTACGGCCCGGCTGTCCGCGGAGACCGAAGCGCTCGAGCGGGCCCTGTACGAGGCCGCCGGCCCGCGGGCCGCGGAGGACGATCCGGAAGCCGCGCGGGCGCGGGTCGCGTTGCTGGCGGTTCGCCGGGACGTGCACCAGAGGCGCGTGCCGCGGCCTCGCGACCTCGACGCTGCCTCCCTCCCCGGACCCCTCTGCGCCGCGCTCGACCGGGTCCTGGCCGCGCAGGCCGCCGTCGCAAGGGCCGAGGCCGCATGGCGCGAGGCGCTGGGAGCGGAGATCCTCGCCGGGAGGCGCGCGCTCGCCGAAGCGGTCTCCGATCCGCTCGTGGCCGAAGGGATCGGGCTCGCCGCGCGGTCGCTTGCCGTCAAGGTCGCCGCACTCCGCGGAAAGGACCCCGCCGCATGGGGGCACGGCGACCGACACGTCGCCGCCAAGGCGCTGTCGTACGTCGCGCGGTTCGCGACCAAAACCAGCCCGAACGGCGTCTTCTGCGCCACCGCGCTGGCACGGGCCGAAGGGTCGCGGTGCGCCGTCTCAGGGAGCCCGGCGATCGTGCGCCGCGACCTGATCCTCTCGATCGCCGAGGCGCGCAAGGTCGCCTGCACGCTCGCCTTCGATCCGGCCGCCGAGCGCGCGGTGGTGCCGCGCCCCAACCCGACCTTGCGGCGCGAGGAGGGAGGGCTCACCTTCTGGCGGTTCGCCTCCGCGCGCAACCCCAACGACGACGAGACGCTCGCCCGGGTGAAAGACCATCCCGTCGTCGATGCGGCCCTCGAGGAGGCCGCGGCCGGGACGCTGACGTTTCCGGACCTGAGGCGGCGCCTGTCCGAGCGTTGCGGTCTCTTGGAGGCCGACCTGGCCCCGTTCCTCCGGCAGCTTGCCGAGCGCGGGATCCTCATCGCGGAGATCGGCATCCCTTACAACGCGCGGCGCCCCCTGCGGCACGTCGCCTCCACGGCCCGGGACGCCGGGTGCGCGGAGCCCTGGGTCGATCGCGTGCTCGCGATCGAATCCGAGGTGGACCGTCTCGCCGAGACGGGGACGGGGAGCGCGGCGGACGAGCGGGGACGCATCGCCGCGGACCTCGAGGCGCTCCCTCGCGCGCGGGAGATCGCCGGGGACGAGCTCTTCCGGCTGGACGCCGCCGCCGGCGTCGATCTCACCCTTCCTTCGGCGATTCTCGACGAGCTCGCCTCCGGCCTCGAAAGCTACCTCCGCCTCTTCGCCGCCCTCTACCCGGCCCGCCGCGCGCTCGCCGGTTGGACCGACCGGTTCCTCGCGCGATTCCCTCCCGACACCGACGTCCCCCTTCTCGACGTCTACCGCGCGATCCGCGAGGAGGGGAATACCTACCGGCCGGCCGCCTTCCCCGAACCGTCGTCGGGACGCGAGGGGGACGCCTCACGGCGCGCTATGGACGCGGTGCGGGCGTTTTTCGTGGAGGCCAACTCGAGCGCCGCCCCGATCGATGAGCTGACCTTCGACGCGGCCGTTCTGGAGCGCCTCGTTCCCGGCGCTCCCCGGCCCCGCTGGGCCTGCGGGGTCTTGGCGCAGATCGCCGCGCGGGACCCCGACGCGATCTCGCGAGGGGACTACCGGCTCGTCTTGAACGGCCTCTTCCACGGCGCCGGCCTGTCGCTCTCCCGCTTCGCCCACCTCTTGGGGGGACCGGGAGAAGGCGACGCCAACCCGGTGGTGCGGGAGCTCAGACGCGCCTGGTCGGTGATCGAGCGTCCCGACGCCGTCATCGCCGAGCTGACCTACAACCACCTCGGCCGCACGGCGAACGCCGGCCTGCGTCCCGCGATCTTCCGCCATGAGATCGAGCTTCCGGGCGACACCGCCTCTCCGGGGGCGGTCGTCCTCGGCCTCAACGATCTCGTGCTGCGCTGGGACCGCGCCGCCGACCGCTTCGTGCTGCGGGAGGTCGCTCGCGGGTTCGAGGTGATCCCGGTGATCAACAGCGGCGTGAACCCGGTCGGCTTCATCTCGCTTCTGGTGGCGATCGGCGAGCAGGGGCTTCAGCCGCTCGGTTACTTCCCGGGGCTCGACGATCCCGCGGTCGTCCATTGGCGGCGGGTGGTCGCGGGAAAGCTGGTCCTCTTCCGGGAACGCTGGACCTTCAGGCGCGACCTCTGGCCGGCGGCTCCGGCGCGCGGCGACGATCCGGAGCCGTTCGCCCGGGAGGCCGCGCGATGGAGCGCGGCCCACTCTCTCCCGCGCCACGTCTTCGTCCACACGACGCGGGAGCCGAAGCCGCGCTACATCGACCTCGAATCCCCCCTCTTCGTCGACCTCCTCCGCCGCGACCTGGCGGCGCTCGACGGCGAGGCCGACGCGGTGCTGCACGTGACCGAGATGCTCCCCGCCCCCGAGGATCTCTGGCTTCGCGGGGAGGGGGGTCCGCACGCCGCCGAGATCTTGGTCCAGATGTCGGGGTAGATTGGTGGCATGACGAGCGCGCGCCACGATGCCTACCGGGGAGTCGCCCACCACTACGACCTGCACGGGTGGGACTGGTACGACGGGACGTACGGGGCGCAGCTGCTGGCGCTCCTGCGCGAGCGCGGCCTGCCGGCGGGGGGGCGGGTGCTCGATGCGGGGTGCGGGACCGGGACCCTCGCCCTGCGTTTCGCGCGCGAGGGATTCGCGGTCACGGGCGTCGATCTGTCCCCCCGGATGATCGAGCAAGCCCGATCGAAGGAGAGGGGAAGCGCCGTGGACTGGCGCGTCGCCGATCTGACCGCGCTCGAGCTGGGGACGAGCTTCGATGCGATCGTCAGCGTCGCCGACGTCCTGAACCACCTGCCGACCCTCGACGACTGGGAGGCCGCGTTCCGTTGCGTCAGGGCGCATCTCCGCCCCGGCGGGATCTTCTTCGCCGACACGATGACGTGCCGCGGACTCGAGCAGATGGACCAGCAGTCGGTTCAGGAGCGCGGGGGGACGACGCTCATCCTTGCGGTCGTCTGGGAGCCCGACGCGCGCCGGTCGACGCTGAAGATCACCTCGTTCGCTCCGGCCGCCGACGGCCGCCTGTACGATCGCGCCCGGGAGACGATCACCGAATGGGGCCATCCCGTCGGTGCGATCCTGGATCGTGCGAAGCGCGCCGGATTCGAGGAGCTGGAGCGCCCGTGGGCCCAGGGACCCGACCCCGAAGGGGAGGAGCGGTTGACGATCCTCGCCCACAGGTAATCGGGGACAGCAACCCTATTTCGCTTCGCAAAATGGGGTTGCTGTCCCCGACTACGGGAGCGGATCCCCGGCCCGCCAGTCCGACCGCGCCAGCGTCTCGATCAGGCTGAGGACCTCGGTCCGGCCGGAGTGGGTCGGAAGGACGAGCAGGTCCCCGGGGCGGGCCCACCGGAGCGCCTCGCGCACCCCCTCGAGCTCGCTCTGCGCGTGAACGATCCTCGCGGCCGGCACCCCCTGCGCCAGCAGCTCGTCTTCGAGAATGCGCGGCACCTCGCCGGGCGCGCGCCCCCGACGGTAGGCGGCCATCTCCTTGAGGATCACCAGGTCCGGGGCGAGCGCCCACGCCGAGCGAGCCAGCGCGCGAAGGGCGGGGTCGTCGCGATCTCCGGCCTGCCCGATGAGAATCGCCCGCCGCGACGCCGGAAGGACCTTGGCGAGCGCGACGAGCGCGTCCATGCCGTGCGGGTTGTGCGCGAAATCGACGAGGAGAGTGGCCCCGCCGAGCTCGAAGCGGTTCCCGCGGCCGGGGTTGTGGATCGTTCCGCCGTCGAAGCCGCGGAGGCCCCGCCCGATCGCCGTCGCCGGAACTCCGAGAGCCTGCGCGAGACGCGCCGCGCAGTGCACGTTCGCGACGTTGTGACGCGCCGCGCCGCCGAAGGTGGCGGGGATCGAGGCGAGATCGAGCTCCGCCTCCGCGGCCGCCCAGGAAAACCAGAGCACGCGGCCCGGGTAGTCCGCCGCCCGCGCCACCGACAGCGGGTCGTCGGCGTTCAGGACCAGGGGCGCTCCCGGAGGAAGAGCCCGTGCGACGACGAGCTTCACGTCGGCGATGTCCGCAAGCGTGTGAACCCCGAACTCGCCGATGTGATCGGCCGCGATGTTGGTGATCGCCGCCGCGTCCGCGCGCCGGAGCGCCAGCCCCCGGCGCTGGATGCCGCCGCGGGCCGTTTCGAGCACCGCCGCCTCCACCCGCGGGTCGCGCAGGATCCGCCGCGCGCCCTCGGGGCCGGAGAAGTCTCCGGTCTCGGTCGCGCTCCCGCCGACCGCGAGCCCGTCGGTCGTGGAGATCCCCTCGGTCCGCCCCGAGGCCGCGAGAATCGCGCCCAGCAGGCGCACCGTCGTGCTCTTCCCGTTGGTGCCGGTGACGATCGCGACCGGAACGTCGTGAACGCGCTCCCACGGGACCGTGGACGGTTGCGGAATGCCGCCCGATGGAAACGCGAGACTCCCCGCCCCCATCCCCACCGAGACGACGTCGTCGTCCGCGAGGAACGCCACGTTCCGCCGGGACGCCTCGGCGGCAAGG
The DNA here is from genome assembly GCA_041500265.1 of Acidobacteriota bacterium. Classification (GTDB taxonomy): domain Bacteria; phylum Acidobacteriota; class Polarisedimenticolia; order Polarisedimenticolales; family DASRJG01; genus DASRJG01. The sequence goes on from JBGQLU010000024.1 coordinate 25,024, forward strand.
GCGAGGAGCGCGGGGTTTCGCTCCGCCGCGATCGCCGCGCGAATGGCGGAGACCGCGGGCTCGAGCTCCGGAGGCGGGCCTCCCGAGAGCACGCTCTCGGCGCCGGCCCAGGCGAGCTCGTTCACCTCCGTCGCCCCGTAGAGCGCGTCCGCGGGGGCGGACAGGAACAGGGAGAGGTCGGCGCCGGAGACCCGCCAGGCGGTCGATTCCTCCCCCCAACCGACGGCCTGGAGCACGCGGCGCGCCTCCCGGGTCCAGGCGAGAGCGACCGCGGCCGCATCCTCGTCGTGAAGGCGCACCTCGAGAATCGCCCCCGGCCGCGGGCCGAACAGCGAGACGCCGGGAAGCCGGCGCGAGTCGACCTGGGTCGCCACCGCCCGCGCCTAGTCGTCCGCCTCGGCCGGAAGCCAGACGCCGCGCTCGTCGCGCATGAGCGGCGCCGAAACGTCGAGCGACGGCTCCTCGATCACCGGCTCGGTCGCGACGTAGCTCGGAGCGGCGTGTCCGGGGTCGGCGGCGGGCGCCTTCTCGTCCGGGCGGAACCGCACGATCTGGTTCCACGACCTGTCGATGTTGTCTCCGAGGGCGAGCAGGAGATCGCCACGGGAGCACGAGCGAAGCGCCGCGTCGAGCGCTTCCACCTCGGTCGGGATCACGGCGACCTTCGACGCCGGGACGCCGTGGGCGAGCAACGCGTCCCGCAGGAGACCGGGAATCTCCTCGGGTCCGCGGCCGCGCAGGGCGTCGTCGCGCCGGCAGATGTACCGGTCGAACAGCCCCGCCGCCGCGCGCGCGATCTCCTTGATGTCCTCGTCGCGCCGGTCCCCGGGAGCGGACAGCACGCAGACCTTCCGTCCCTTGACGTCCAGACGTTGCACCATGCGGCACATCGCCGACACGGCGGCGGGGTTGTGCGCGTAGTCGAGGATGACCTTGAACCCGTGCTCGTCGAAGATGTTCATGCGGCCCGGCGCCTGGAAGTACGAGGTGTCGAAGGTCTGCAGCCCGTGGCGGATGTTCTCGAGGCGGACGCCCATCGCGAAGGCCATCGCCGCCGCGAAGATCGCGTTCTGCACGTTATGGAGCGCCTTTCCCTCGATCGTGGCCGGGATCAGGTGGGTCCACAGCAGGGGCATGTGGGCGCCCTTGTCGTAGAGCGTGATCATCTGGCCGTTGATCCCCTCCTCGAGCACGGCGGCGCGCCCGCCGGCACGGATGTGCTCCTTCACGAGCGGGTGCTGCGGGTTCATGGTCACGTAGCAGAGGTAGGTGGCGTCGGTGTGCCCGGCCATCTTCAAGCAGAGCGGATCGTCGGCGTTCAGGACCGCCGTGTCGCGCGCGACCTCGATGATGATCCGCTTGACCCGCGCGAGGTCGTCCAGGGTGCCGATCCCCTTGAGCCCGAGGTGGTCCGACGCGATGTTCAGGCAGGCGGCGACGTTGCACCAGCGGTACCCCATCCCCGCCCGCAGGAGGCCGCCGCGCGCCTGCTCCAGCACGGCGACGTCCACGGAAGGGTCGCGCAAGACCATGCGGGAGGCGATCGGCCCGGTCATGTCGCCGTCGACCGTCTTGTGCCCGTCGATGTAGACCCCGTCGGTCGTCGCGAGCCCCACCCGGTTTCCGTTGAGCTTGAAGACGTGCGCCAGCATCCGCGCCGTCGTCGTCTTCCCGTTCGTCCCGGTGATCGCCGCGATCGGGATGCGGGACGGAGTCCCCGGGGGGAACAGCATGTCGATGACCGGCCCCGCGACGTCCCGCGGCGTCCCTTCGGAGGGGGCGACGTGCATCCGGAAGCCGGGGGCGGCGTTGACCTCGCAGATCGCGCCGCCGGCCTCGCGATACGACATGGCGACGTCCTCGGTGAGGAAGTCCACCCCGCAGACGTCCAGGCCGACGGCCTTCGCGGCCCGCACCGCCATCTCGCGATTGTCGGGGTGGACGACGTCGGTCACGTCCACGGCCGTGCCGCCGGTGGAGAGGTTGCCCGTGGACCGGAGGTAGACGACCTCGCCCGCGGCCGGGACCGTCCGCCGATCGTAACCCTTCGCGTGGAGGAGCCGGTCGGCCTGAGCGTCGAATTCGAGCCGGGTCAGGACCTTTTCGTGGCCGACGCCGCGGCGCGGGTCCTGGTTCGCGATCTCGACCAGCTCCTCGATCGAGCGCACGCCGTCCCCGACCACGTGCCCCGGCACCCGCTTCGACACGGCGATCAGCTCGCCGTCGACCACGAGCATCCGGTGGTCCCGCCCCGAGATGAAGCTTTCGACGACGACACTTCTCGAATGGACCCGAGCCTGCTGGAATGCGACGAGCACCGCCTCGTCGCCGCCGAGGCCGATCGAAACCCCCCGCCCGTGGTTCGCGTTGTAGGGTTTGACGACCACGGGGTAGCCGATCGTCGCGGCCGCGCGCACCGCCTCGGCCTCGGAGGTGACGAGCTTCTGCTTCGGAACCGGCAGGCCGAGATCGCTCAAGAGCCGGTTCGTCTCCTCCTTGTCCGAGGCGATCTCGACCGCGATGTGCCGGGTCTCGCTCGTGATCGTGGCCTGCAGCCGCTTCTGGAGCTTGCCGTGACCGAGCTGGATGAGCGAGTACGCGTTGAGCCGCAGCCACGGGATCCCGCGCTTCTCGGCGGCCCTGACCAGGGAGGCGGTCGACGGCCCGAGCGCGCGCCGCTGCGCGAAGCGGATGTAGGCGTCACGCTCCGCCGCGAAGTCGAAATCCGGAGCGACCGCTCCCGCCGGCCGTATCTCGTCGGGGAGGAGCGCATGGAGGATCGTGAGCGCCAGGCGCGCCGCCTCCAGGCCGACCTCCGACTGATCGTATTCGTACACCACTTCGTACTGGCCGGAAGCCTCCGCGGAGCGGGTCTTCCCGAACGTGACCGGCGTGCCGGCGGCGTTTTGGAGCTCGATGGCGACGTGCTCCAGAACGTGGCCGAGCCAGGTCCCTTCCCCTTCCGCCATGCGCCTCACGAACCCGCCCGGCTCGCCGTACGAGCAGCCGTGCTCGGCAAGGCCGGGAAGCCATTGCAGCAGCGTCTCGCGGTACGACCCGGGCAGCCTTCCCGTCGGCCAATCCTCCAGCGGGCCCAGATCCACCACGAGCCGGATGACGGGGAACTTCGCGTAGAGGTTCGGACCGAGATAGACCGAGCGCGAGAGGACCTTCATCGGAGCCTCACGTGCGCCGCGCGGCTGCCCCCGCGGCGGTCGCTTTGCGCGACTCGAGGTCGAAGACCCCGCCCGCCACGAGGACGTGAAGCCTGACGCCGACGATCGACACCGGCTCGCCGCGCTTGACGGCGTCGACCGAGGTGGACTCGATCTCCCCCGGGTCCACGATCGTGACGCCTCCCGTTCCGGCGATCTCGAGCGCGTTGTCGGCGTCGATGAACGCGGCGGTGTTCTCGTCCAGCCCCAGGCCGACCGCGAACGGGTTGTAGGCGAGGGCGGTCAGAAGGCGGCCGAGCCGGTCCCGCTGCCGGAAGTGTTGATCGACGACGACACGGTTGGTGAGGCCCAAGCCCGGCGCCAGCGTCACCATCGCGGCGCGCGGCGTCGCTCCCTCGTCCCCGAAGGCGATCATGTGCTCGCAGAGGAACGCGGCGCCGGCCGACGTTCCCGCCACGTGCACGCCGGCGGCGTTCAAGCGCCTCATCGCCCGCGCGGCGGACGTTCCTCCGAGGACGGCGGACAGACGAAGCTGGTTTCCTCCGGTCAGGAAGATCCCGGAGGATTCGCCGAGGCTCTCGATCCAGGGCTCGCGCTCGCCGTCCTGCCGGTCCTCGAAATCGAAGATCCTCGCCCCGCGCGCCCCCAGGGAACGGAAGACGTCCTCGTACCGCCGGCCGGTGTCTTCCCGCTCCGAGGCGGTCGGGACGATCGCGATCTTGGCGCGTTTGCCGCCGCACAGATCGACGAAGCGCCGCAGGATCTCGAGGTCTCGAATGTGGTCTTCGGCGCCGCCGATCGGCACGATCTGCCCGCGGCGGCGTCCTTCCGCGACCCGGGAGGGGCTCACCGCGGGCCTCCTTCGAACGTGCCGGTCAAAACCGGCGCGCCGCTGCGCACGTGCCACCGCCCGAGCGCCATGACCTCGGACGGGCGGCCCCGCTCGTCGAGGGCGCAAAGGTCGGCGTCCGAGCCGGCCTGAAGCCGCCCCTTGCGAGGAAGCCTCCAGAGATCGGCCGCGTTCGACGTGAACGACGGGAGCACACGCTCGATCGGGTGTCCCCTCGCGAGAAGCGCCGCGAGCGCCCCCGCGAGTGCGTGCGGACCGGCGACGTCCATGTGCGCGACCCGCCCGTCGGCATCGAACGTCGGGAGGCACCCTCCGGCATCGGAGCTGACCGTGATGCGATCCGAGGGGTACCCCGCGCCGAGGTAGCGCTCGACCGCCTCGTCGGCGCTCCACGCGTCGTCCCCCTCGTCGACGGGGAAGGCGGTGACGTCGATCCCGCACCCCCGCTCCGCCAGGTCGAGGGCCTCCTCGAACAGGGCCTTCTTCCGGTTGACGTGCGTCGGGTTGAAGACCCGCGCCGGAAGCTCGGAAGCCCCGAGCGCGCGGCGCACGAGGTCGAGGCGCCGGGCGCCGTCGCCCAGGTGCAGGTGGACGATGCCGGCCTTCCCGGTCATCAGCCCGGCGACGTGCGCGTCCGCCGCGAGCCGGAGGAGCTCCTCGAGGGTCGGCTGGCTCGACCGGTGGTCCGACAGCGCGATCTCGCCGACCCCCAGGATCCGCTCGATGTGCACGATGTCCCCGCGCACGCTTCCCGTGAGCGTCGCCGGGGGGACGTGGTACCCACCCGTGAGCGCGAACGCCGTGATCCCCTCCTCGACCAGACCGCGCACGCGCGCCAGCAGCTCCCCCGTCGAGCGGGTCAGATCGTCGGTTCCCAGGAGCCCGATCACCGTCGTGATCCCTCCCGTGGTGAATCTCGATACGGGGACCGCGGGCACCTTGGTCGCCGCTCCGGCCTCCCCTCCGCCTCCGGTCACGTGAACGTGAGGGTCGACGAGCCCGGGTATCACCCGGCGCCCCTCCATGTCGGCCACCTCGACCGGGAAGGCGGCCGGCGGATCGAGCCGCCGTCCGATCCCGACGATCCGCTCTCCGGCGACGAGAAGGTCCACGATGCCGGCGGGCCCGGGGGCGTAAAGGTCGGCGTTCCTGATGAGCGTGAGCACGGGGATGCAACCTCGGCCGGCGAAAATGTGCATGATGCCACGCGGAGCGGGTGATCGGGGAGGGCGGGCGGTGTCTCCAGACGACGATTTTCGTACCCAACCGGCGGTGCGGATCGTCCCGTCGTCCGACCGCGCGCTCCTCGTCGTCTTCGACGACGCCATCACGGCCGGGGGGGCACGGGCGGTCCGGAGCCTCACCGTCTGGCTGACCGAGGAGCCGATCGACGGCGTCGTCGATCTGCATCCGGCCTACGGCTCGGTCCTGGTCGCCTCGGATCCCTCCCGGATCGCTCTCCCCCGCCTCGACGAGGCGCTCCGCGAGAGGCTGGCGCGGCTTCAGGCGCGCCCGGGGCCGCGGGCCCGGTCGCACACCTTTCAGGTGCGCTACGGGGGGGAGGACGGACCCGATCTCGCGGAGGTCGCCCGCCTCCTGGGGCTCTCGCAAGGGGAGATCGTCGCCCTTCACACCGGGGCCGACTACGAGGTCCGCTTCATCGGCTTCGCGCCGGGATTCCCCTACCTCGCCGGCCTGCCCGCGGCGCTCGCCACCCCGCGACGGGAGGCACCCCGGCGACAGGTTCCGGCGGGGAGCGTGGCGGTCGCCGGGGCGCAGGCCGGGATCTACGCGCTCGCCACCCCCGGGGGCTGGAATCTCCTCGGGCGAACCTCCGCCGTGATCTTCGATCCGCGCCGCGATCCGCCGGGTCTCCTGGCACCGGGCGATCGCGTGCGCTTCGTGGCGGAAGGGGGATCGCCGTGAGCGAGCTCGTCGTGCTCGACGCGGGATTCCTCGCGACCGTCCAAGACCTCGGGAGGCCGGGATTCGCCTTTCAAGGAGTCCCCGCGGCGGGAGCGGCCGACGCGGTCGCCCTCCGTCTCGGGAACCGGCTGGTCGGAAACGAACGCGGTACCGCGGCGCTCGAGCTGACCCTCACCGGCGGCGCCTTCCGATGCGAAGGGGACGCGGTCCTCGCCTTCGCGGGGGCCGATCCGAAGGCCGAGTCGGGCGGCTCGCCTTTGGCTCCCTGGACCGCCCATCGCATCCCCTCGGGAACCACGTTCCGCTGCGGCGCTCTGATCGGCGGGGCGCGATCGTATCTGTGCGTGCGCGGCGGGCTCGACGTCCCGCGGGTCCTGGGGAGCGCGTCCACGCATCTGGCGGCGGGGCTCGGCGGCCTCGGAGGACGGCCGCTGCGGGCCGGGGACCGGTTGGCGGTGGCGAGCGCCCCCCTTCGGCCGCCGACGGAGTTGCGGATCGACCCGGCGGGAATCCCGGGCTACCGGGCGGGGGCCCCCTTCCGCGTCGTCGATGGGGTGCAGGCCGCCTGGTTCGACGACGAGGCACGCCGCGAGTTCTTCGCAGCCGCATGGACTGTGAGCGAGGCGTGCGACCGCATGGGGATCCGGATGACGGGCCCCTCCTTGCTCCGCCGCGATCCCCGCGAGCTGGTCACGGAGGGAGTCACCCCGGGCGCGGTCCAGGTGCCGGGGGGAGGGACGCCGATCGTCCTGCTGGTCGAGGCCCCGACGACGGGCGGCTACCCCAAAATCGCTTGCGTGATCGCCGCCGACCTCGCGAGGCTCGGTCAGCTGAGGCCCCGCGACCGGATACGTTTCGAGCGCACCACGCTCTCGGCCGCGGCCGCCGCCGCGGAAGCGCAGGAGGAAGCCCTTGCCGCGATCGGCGCCTGAGCCGCGAGCCATGGATCTGAACGCCGATCTCGGAGAGGGCCCCGGCGAGGAGCCTCTCTACGCGCTCGTCACCTCGGCCAACATCGCCTGCGGCGGGCACGCGGGATCGATCGACACGATGAACGCGGCGCTCGATCTCTGCCGGGCCCATGGCGTCGCCGCGGGGGCGCATCCGAGCTATCCGGATCGTGAGGGATTCGGCCGGCTCTCGCAGGCGACCGCCGGCGCGGACCTGGCCCGCACGGTCGCCGAACAGGTGGAGCTCCTCGCCGGTCTGGCCCGGGCGCGGGGGATGCGACTCTCCCACGTGAAGCCCCACGGCGCTCTCTACCACGACGCCGCGCGGGACGAGGCGGTCGCCCGTGCGGTCGCGGAGGGGGTGGGTCGGATCGGATCGGCGCTCGTGCTCGTCGGCCTCGCCGGCTCACCCGGGCTCGACGCCTGGCGGAAGATCGGTTTCCGGGTGGCGCGCGAGGTGTTCGCCGATCGCGCCTATCGCGCGGACGGAATGCTCGTCGCGCGTTCCGTGCCGGGCGCGTTGATCGAGGACCCCGCCTCCGCCGCGGCCCAAGCGGTACGCCTCGCTCGCGAGGGCACGCTGGACACGCTGTGCGTGCACGGCGACACCCCCGGGGCGGTCGCGGTGCTCACGGCCGTGCGAGAGGCGCTCGTCGCGGCGG
>JBGQLU010000025.1:0-32511 GCA_041500265.1 Acidobacteriota bacterium
CTGTTCATCGAGGATCTCAAGAAGGTTCAGGGTGGTGCCGATTTCAAGTTCCCGTGCAAGTGTTGTCTCCCCACGACCCTCGCGTGTTGCGAGGAAGCCAACGGCTGCTCCGGAAACTGCTGTATCTAGGAGCGCGGGACCAGATTCCGCGCTCTTTTTCTTTTGGAGGGTCGAATCGTGAAAGAGCTGTTCATCGAAGATTTGAAGAAGATCCAGGGCGGCACCGGGTTCCGGGGGCCGTGCAAGTGCTGCCAGCCCACCACGATGGCCTGTTGCGAAGAAACCAACGGCTGCGACACCTGTTGCCCGCCCACCATCTGACCTGGATGAGGAGGGCGTGATCAAGCCGTGCCGCTGCTGCCTCCCCACGACACTCGCGTGCGGCGAGGAGGCCAACGGCTGCTCCGGCTGCAACTGATCCGAGGCGCCACCGAGATGCGACGGCCGGCCTCTCCCTCGGACAGGCCGGCCGTTTCTTTATGAGCCCCCAGGCCTTTCGCGGTACCGGACCCGCCGAAGCGCTCGGCGCCGTGATCCGGAGATTCGGCGGAAGCGCGGACTCCGCCCTGCTCCGATCGCGCTTCGAGGTTCACGCCGAGCCCGCATCTCTTCTCGCGCTCGTGCAGATCGCGAGCGAGTGGGGATTGACGGCGCGGGCTTTCCAGGGAGAGCTCGACAACCTGCGGGGCCTCGTGCTGCCTGCGGTCGTCCATCTCCGCTCGCCGCTGGACGGCGAGGGATCGTTCGGGGTGCTCGTCGGAGCGGGCGACGGCGGGTTCGATCTCGAAAGCCAGGCGGGCGGCGGAACCGAAAGGCTCCAAGCCGCCGAGTTCGCCTCGGCCTGGACGGGAGTCGTCGTGACCTTCGCGCAGGGAAACCGTCCCGTGGCGCCGCCCCGAGAGCCCAGCGCCTTCGCGCGCTGGCTCGCGCTCCTCCGCTCCGACCGCCAAGCGGGAGCGCTCGTCGCCGCGCGGACGATCGCGGGCGCGGGTGTCACCGTGTTGGCGTTTCTTGCGGCGGCGCGCCTCGCTCCGGGGCATCCCGGGACCGCCGGCGCCGCGGCGGCGCTCGTCGCGCTCGACCTTCTCGCCGCGGCGGCGTGCGTGACGCTCTTCCATGCCAGTCGCAGGACGCGGGTCGCCTCCGCGACGCCTCGGCTCGCGCAGCGCATTTGCGGCCGGGGCAAGCTCGGCGACTGCGAGGGCGTGCTCGGCTCGAAGTGGGCCCGAATCGGCGGATTCGATCTCCCCGTGCTCGGTCTCGGGTTCGCCGGATCGAGCCTCCTCGTGGCCGCGGCGAGCGCGTGGGCTCCGGCACCGGTCGCGCTCTACGCCTTCGCCTGGATCGGAGCCGCCCACGTTCTCGCGGCTCCGGCCTCCCTCGTCTTCACGGGACTGCAGGTCTGGCCGCTGAAGAGGTTCTGCCCTCTCTGCATGACGGTGCACGCCTGCGTCCTCGGCGGGGCTGCGCTGACGGCGATCCTCGGGCCCGCCGCCTTGGCGGTTCCGCTCCGGCCGCTGGTGATCGCGGCCCTTCCGTCGGTCCAGCTCCTCGCCTTTCTCGCCGTGCTGGGCCTCGCCGTGCCGCTTCTCGAGCTTTCCCTCGAAGCGCGAGCCAGCCGCGCCCGACTCGGCTGGATCGCCGCGACCCCATGGGGCGCCTTGGCGGAGGCCGCCGGCCGGGCCCCCGCATTCACCGCGCCGCCCGCTTCGGCGTTCACGCTGGGCGAGCCGGGGGCGCCGTTCCGGATCGACGCGCTCGTGCACCCGTTCTGCACCGGCTGCGGGCCGGTCGTGGACGGGCTCGAGGCGCTCGCGAGCCGCCGGTCCGGCGCCGTTCACGTGGCGTTCCACCTCGCGCCGCGCGACCCGAAGGACCCGGGAGACCGCGCCCTCTGCGCGGCGGTGTCCGCGATCGGCCTGCTCGCGGGGGGCGAGCAAACGGTGCACGTCTTCCGCGCGATCAAGGCCGATCCCCGCCGCTACCTGGAGATCGCCCGCGGAAGCGCCTCGCGGCTCGTGGAGACGTTCCTGGCGCCCGGTGCGCCGGTGGACAGCGTTCTCCCCGCCGCCCGCGACGCGGTCGCCCGCGCGGAGCGCCTTGCGGACGGCCTTCGCACCGGCACGCCGACGCTCCTGGTCAACGGCCGCGTCTGGGAATCCACGCTCGACGATCTCGACCGGATCCTGACGAGCCATCCCGCGATCGCGGCCGAAGCGTTCCGCGGCGCCGTCAGGGAAGAACCCACCCCGCAGGAGCGAGCCCGGTGAGCCGCGGCCCGGTCGTCCTCGTGGGGTCGGCGTCGGACGACCACGTCGAAGCACTCCACCAATCGCTGGCGGCGCTCGGGGTCCCCACCGTCGTCGTGAACAGCCTGACGTTTCCGGCCTCCCCTCGAATCGCGCTGGGCGCCGCTCTCGAAGCGATCCGCGTCGACGGCGTGGACGTCGGTCGCCCGTCGTCCGTGTATCTGCGGAGCCTTTACCTGTCGCCTTTGGCCTTCGGTGTCGACATGGACAAGGACATGAGCGACGACTGGCGCACCTCGCTCGTCATCCTGCGCGAGAAGGCCGAGGTGCTGATCGCCGTCATGCGGCGATGGGAAGCGATGGGGATCCCGATCTACAACCCGCTGACCGCTTCGGACGCCGTGCGCAAGCCGTTCCAGCTCGCCGAGCTCGCGGCGCGCGGGCTTCCGGTCCCCGAAACGCTTTGGACCAACGATCCCGAAGCCGTCCGCCGGTTCGCCGACGGCCGCCGCATCGCGTTCAAGCCGGTCGCCGGAGGCGCGGCGACGCGGGAGCTTTCGCCCGAGGATCTCGTGGACGCGAAGCTGGCTCGTCTTGCGAACGCCCCCGTGACGTTCCAGGAGCTCTTGCCGGGGCGCGACCTCCGGGTGTTCGTGCTCGATGGCCGCATCGTGGCGGCGTTCCACATCCACACCCAGGCCCTCGACTACCGCCAGAACGAGGACAAGGTCGAAAGCATCGCGCTCGATCCGGCGGTCGCACGCATCTGCCTGGAGGCGGCCTCGCTCACCAGCCTCCGTTTCACGGGCATGGATCTCAAGGAGACCGCGGAGGGCGCACCCAAGATCCTCGAGCTGAACCCGTCGCCCATGTTCCTGGGGTTCGACGCCCTGGCGGGGACCGACGTGAGAGGCCGGCTGGTGGAGGCTCTGGCGGCGCACCGCACGCGCGAAGAGGGCGCTCCGTGAAGCGCCGCTCGATCTCACGTTGGGTTTTCGCCGCGGCGTTCGCTCTCGTCTTCGCGATCTTCGGGAATTCGATCCTGGCCGTGAAGCGGCTCCTGGAGCTGTTTCCGGTGCACGCGCCGGTCTCGCTAAACGCGATCCTCGCGAGCGGCAGCAGCGCGCTCGGCATCACGCCGCCGCACGGCGAGGCACCGCTGACGCTCGTCGACATCGACGAGACGCTCTACACATCCTGGGGGCGTCCCTGCATTACCCCGCGCGACCGGCTGCAGGAGCTGCTTCGCGCGGTGGCGGAGCGGCACCCGGCCGCCATCGTTTTGGACGTCAACCTCAGCTGCGGGGACGGCGGCACGGCGCTCGGGACGTACCTCGAGGGATACCCCGGCCCCGCTCCGCTCATCCTGGTGCGGGGGATGCACGTCGAGCGCGATCCGTCGAACGAAGGCCGCTCCCGGGTTCTCTTGGACAAGACGCCTTACGACGACGCGGTGGCCGCCAACCCGCGCGTGTCCTGGGGGCACACGTTCTACATGACCGACGAGGACGGCACGGTCCGGCGCTGGCGGGACTCATGGAACGCATGCACCGGTTCCGGAACGACGACGGTCCCCGCCGTGCCGCTGAGGATCCTCGCGGTGCTTCCGGGAGCGGCCGGGGAGAGGTCGGCGCCGCAGGCCCCGGGGCGTCGGGGCGGCTGCGAGCTGGAGTCGCAGCCCTCCTCGGAGCACATCGTCGTGCTCGGGCCGAGGATCTTCGGCCGCGCCCGCGCGGCGGCGAGCTCCGGGGCGCCTCGGGTCATCCCCGCGCGCCAGCTGCTCGATCCGGCGTATGCCGTGGAGGTCACGGGTTACTTCTCGCTCGAGGGCCGGGTCGTCATCGTGGGCGCCACGCATTCGGGATCGGGCGATACCTGGAAGACCGCGCTCGGGTACTTGCCCGGCATGGAGCTGCTGGCGCACACGATCCGATTCGCGCCGTCCCAGCTCGCGGAAGCGGGTCGGGGCGAGACGGTGCCGCGCCTCATGACGCTCGCCGCCTTTCTGGTTCTCGTAGTGTTGTTCTACATCTTTCGCCCACTCTGGGCCACGCCTCTGGCGGTCGTCGCGATCTTCATCATGATCCATGTGGAAGTCGGGACGCTCGGCCGGTACGAAGCCTACGGCTCGGTCGAATCGGCGCTGTGGCTGTTCGTCATGTACGAGGTCACGCTCGGACTCATCGCCGTGTTCCGGGGCGCTCGCCGTGACGGTTGGAGGGAGCAGGCCCGCGCGATATTCTATTCGGACGAGTGGCGCGAGCGGGGCTCGGGGAAAGAGGAGCGACACCGATGAGCTTCCACCGGAGCGTGCTTCCCGCCGTCGTCGCGATCGGGCTCGGCTGTGCCTCCGCGGCGTTCCTCCCGGCCCGGGCGGAGGGCGGGGATGCCGGCCTGGTCGTCGATTACGCTCCGCCGCGCGCCTCGCACGCCCTCGTGCGTCACGGCTCGTCCGTCGAAAGCCCCGTCCGGCTCGGGACCGTCGTCCAGGCCGACGACGTCGTGAAGCTGCGGAGCGAGGGGCACGTGACGATCCAGCTCGCCGACGGGACCGAGAAAGAGATCGACGGCCCGGGCGAGTGGCGGGTTCCCGAGAGCTCCCAGCCGGGGGCGTTCGCGCGAATCCTGCACAGCCTCGAAGGACTCCTCGAGAAGCAGGCTACCGTGGCGGCGAGCGCGGCGTCCCGGGGCTCGGAGGACTGCGATACCCCCGAGGCGAGCCTCCCGATCCGCGTCCCGATCCTCCGCGCTCACGCCCGCGTGACCGCCGGGTCGCAGACCCTCGCCGTCGGATGGTTCGGCGGCTGCCCGCCCTACGCCGTCTCGCTGCGCTCCGGCTCCACCGAAACCGGACGCGCCGACGGGCTGGCGAAGCGGCTCTACCAGTTCCGGGACGTGAACCTCGCCGCGGGGGTCTATCGGGTCGAGATCCGGGACCGATTCGGCAAGAGCGCGAGCTTCACGCTCGAAGCGGTCTCCGAGGGGCCCGTCGTCCCGGCGGACCTGGCAGCCGACAGGACATCCGCGGATGGAATCGCACGCGCGCTCTGGCTCGCCGGCCAGGACGGCGGATCGTGGCGGCTCGAGAGCTTGAAGACCCTGCGCCCGCTGCTCGCCCAGAAGAACAGGATCGCCGTCCAGCTTGCCGACTACCTGCTGTCGAGCGACGACTAGGCTCCGACCTCCGGGCTCGCGGTCACATCGGAAGCTTCGCGGCGCCGTCGCCGACGACGACGAACGGGCCCCAGTAGAAGGGGTGCGCCTGGAGATCGTTCTCTCCCCCTCGCTGCCGGAGCTTGATCACCGCCTGCTGCAGCCCCGCCGCCAGCGAAAGATGATCCTGCTTGAGGGCTTCGGCCAGACCGACGGTCAGATCGGCCGCGGCGCCCGTCGCCACGGGCCAATGGCTCACCATCAGCGCGCGCGCTCCGGCGGTGAAGAACGCCTGCGAGAGACCCGTGAACGCCTCGGCGCGAGGGCGCCCGTCGCTGGTCGCCGAATTGCACGCCGAGAGGACCACGAGATCGGCGTCCAGGTGCAGCAGCGCCACCTCCCGCGAGAGAAGCAGCCCCTCGCGCTCGTCCTTCGCGCCCTCGGGCGGGGCGAGGAGCAGCGCCGGCTCGTCGATCCCCTGGATCTCTCCGGAGGTGAAGCCGTGGGTCGCGAAGGCGATGACCTGGTAGTCGGAAGGCTTGCCCGCCTCGAGCTGCTTGACGCTCGCGGACGACCCGAGCCACACGGTCGAGCGGCTTTCTCCCAACGTGGCGGCGAGCGAGCGCAGCTCTCCGGCGGCCTCGGGAAGCTTCGGAAGCTCGGCCAGCGACTTCCCGTCGAGCCCGCCGGCCAGGTCGAAAACCCGCTCGCCGGCACCGGAGTCGAGATCGGCGGCGGAGAGCATCGGGGCTCCGATCCCGAGGAACATCTTCTGCCGCGGAGCCTGCGGACGAGGCTGCCGGTGAAAGCGCAATAGCGACAGATCCGCGAGCACCGAGACCGGATAGAGATCGGCCAGGAAACGCGTCTGCGCGAATTCCTTCGCGGTGGCGATGCGCCCCTGCGCCGGCTTGGCTGACACCAGGACGTAAGGGGGCACGGAGGCGAGCGCGTCGTGCCCGTACCAGAACACGTGGGTCGCGCCCTTGAGGAGTTCGGGCATCGACCCGAAGGTGAGCCGGTAGATTTCCCACGCCGCCGCGGCGTCGAAGGGCGGGACTTTCAGCTGGCCTCCTGAGCTCGTGGCGGTCAAGCTCGCCCGGAGATCGTGGACGAGCCGGCGCACTTCGGCGGGAGCGACCGGCTGGCGCTTCAACGTCGCCGTCGTCCGCGTGATCCCCCAGACGTAGAGACCATCCGGGGTCAGAAGCGTCGCGATCATCGCTTCGCCGGGGCGGAGGAGCTGCTGGAACTCCGCCAGCGCCATCGGATGGGGGGTGATCAGCGCGCCGAGCTGCGGTGCCTTTTGTCTCACGAAGTCCGCGTAGCGTCCGAAGGCCTGCGTCGTCTCGGTGAAGAGCACGTCCAGGATCTGAAAGGCCTGCCAGATCTGTTCGCGGGGCGGCAGGGACCCGGACGGGGCGACGAGATAGCGGGCCCAGAGCTTGCGCAGCCACGTCGAGTTCTGCGTCGACGCCGTGAAGAACCTCTCGACGTTGGGGCGGCTCGCGGCGTCGAGCGGCGCCGCCTGCAGCGCCGCCGCGACGGTGGCGAGGGTTAGCCGGCCGTACGACCGAAGCTGAGCCAGGCGGAAGCTGCGGTCCTGGATCTCGGCGCGATACTCGGGCAGGACGTCGTAGAAGCGCGCGTAGCGGGAGAGCGACCGGTCGATCTTTTCGGCCGCCAAGACCTGATCCCGGGCGTCGGAGATGAACATGTTTTGCGATTGGGCGAGGATCGTGTCGTAGGAGCCACGATAGCTCTCCGTGTACCAGCGCTTCGCCGTGGCCGGGTCCTTCGCCACCACGGCATTCCAGCTCTGCGTCCCCGTGAGCCCGCTCGCCGGATCTAGGACGCCGTCGGACTCGCGGTCCGACTCCTCGAGAGCTCGACGGAGGAACGGGATCGAGTGCCGGACCCGGTTCATGTCGAGCACCGCCGCCCGCGCGGCCACGACCTGGCGGGACGCTTCGTCGTACTTCCCTTTCGAGTCCTCCTCCTGCGCGAGTCTCAGCCGCACCGCGAACTCGTTCTCGGGATCCTCGAACTTCCGGGGGAGCGGAAAACGTTCGAGATACGCCTGGGTCACTGTCGCGGCCTCTTTGGGTCCGCCGGTCCGGGACAACCCGTCGTATTGGATCGGAAACGCGCGCCAGATCGCCGTGCCTTTGGCCCCGGCGGTGGCGAGGCGCACCGACAACGACGCGGCCCCCGTCGCCTGGTCCGGCTTTCCCAGGACCAGAAGCCCCGCGGCGACGGCCGCGTACAGTCGGCTCGCGCGGTCGGGATCGACGGTCTCGAGGGCCTTGGCCCGCGCGGCCGCGACCCCCGCGAGATGCTCGACCCCGGCCGTCGTCTCGGCCCCGAGCGCCAGCTCGCGCATTCCGAGAAGCAAGGGCCAGTCCTCGACGGAGCCTCCGGGCGGGGCGCCGTTGTAGCGGGCGGCGAGGTCGTCGGCGAGCTTTACGGCGAGCGCCGACTCGCCCCGCTCGACGGCGGAGCTGATGAGCCACGTCCGCGCGCAGCGGCTGATCTGCACGAAGATGACGGAAGCGGCGTCGGGAGCGGATTGCGCGGACACGCCGATCGTCAGATAGAGCTGCGTGCGGAGCGCCTGATCGTTCGTCCTGTCGGCGGACCAGGCCAGGGCGGCCAGCGCCGTCAGGTAACGGAGGCGCTCCTGTCCCGGGCTTCGCGGTGGATCGCGAAAATAGGCCGCCACCGTCGCGGGAGTTTGGGGTCTCGGCAGCAGCTCCGCGCGGAGCTCGGCGCGCTCCGCGTCCGTGGCCAGCACCGTGCACGTGAGCTCGGCCTGCGCGGATTCGAGCCAGGTTGAGGCAAACGACGGACGCGTCGCCGCGAGCGTCAGGACAAGCGCGGCGCTAGCTCGACGTGGAAGCATCGTGAACCCCGTCGTTCGAGGATACCGCACTCCCGCGGAACCTAACGCCGGCGCGCGAGCACGACGAGATACCAGACCGGTCCGGCCAGCGCGAGCACGACCGCGGCCGCGACACCGGGAAGGCCGATCTCGTGGCTTCGGATCTCGAGCGCGACGGCGACGGCGATGAGCGCGATGGGGCACGCCGCCAAGGCCGCCAAGGCCGGGATCCCGAGCGGGATCCGGAAGGCGCCCCGGAGCTCCGGCTCCGCGGCCCGGAGCTGCAGCAGCGCTCCGAACTCGAGAGCCAGCGCCGCGGTGTAGAGCAGCACGTCCCCGGCCAAGAGCCCGCCGAACGGGAACAGCGCGAAGATCGAGTAGGCGACCGCCGAGACGACGACGGCGGGGCGCGGCGTGCCGCGCTCGTCCGTTCGAGCGAGAAAAGATGGCAGGAGCCCGTCCCGCGCCAGCACGAGCGGGATCCGCGAGTAGGCGAGCAGGAGCGCGTTGAAGAGCGCGAACGCGCTCATCATGCCGGCCAGCGCGAGCCACGCGCCGAGCCATCGTCCGGCGACCGTGGTCGCGAGGTCGGGCCACGCCCCGTCGGACCAGCGGGTCCAGGACGTCACCGCGAGGACCGGGACGATCGCGATCAGATACACCGCCGCAACCAGCGGAAGGGTCCGAGCGAGCGCCTTCGGATACGTCTCCGACGAACGTTCGATCTCGCCGCCGAACGTCGACGCGTTGTCCCACCCGCTGTAATTCCAGATCGCCTGCGAGACGCCGATCCCGAGGGCCCCGAGGAACGGCGCTCCCGCGACATGGAGCGGAGACATCGCGAGGTGCGCGCCAGGATCCCGAAGCCAGTGCCATGAGGCGGTGACGGCCAGCACCGCGAACGGCGTCAGGACGAGCGCGACGAACCATCCCGACGCCGCGCCGACCGCCGGAGCCCCGAGCAGGTTCAGCCAGGTCGCCCCCCAGATCATGGCGAGGGCGATCAGCCACGATTCCATCGGCGTCAGCCCGGGGACGAAGAACTTCAGGTACTGGATCAGGAGGACCGGATAGATCGCCATGTCGAGGAGGGAGTAGGCCCACGACAACCAGCCGTTCCAGAACCCCCAGAACGGCCCGAACGCGCGCTTCACCCACTCGTAGTAGCCACCCTCGACCGGGAGCATCGACGCGAGCTCCCCGACGAGGAGCGCCTCCGGCACGCTGTAAACGAGCGGTGTCCCGACGAGGAGCAGCAGCGCGATTCCGGGACCCACGGTCCCGACGATCCCTTCGAGGCCGAACGGCCCTCCCGACACGATGAAGAACATCACCGCGATCAGCGGGTAGAGCCGGAGGGCGGCGGGCCGCCGTGAGCGTGTCGAAGGTGCGGTGTCGCTTGGCATCGCGCGGGAGAATCTCTCACGAGGTCGAGGAATCCAAGACGTTTCACGCGAAAGCTGCGGGAGAATGGCGCCGATGGGCGAGCGCCCGGTCGATCACGAGACGAGCTACCGCGGACTTGCGCCTCGGGCCCTCCTGCACCGGGCTCGTCTGCGGTCGGTCCTCCGAACCCTCGAACGAGCCTCGCTCGGGCCGAGCGGCCGGCTGGCGGACTTCGGGTGCTCGAACGGCTTCATCCTCTCGGAGCTTCGCGCGTCGCGCTTCGCGTACCCCGCATGGGAGCTTTGGGGATTCGATCACGCGCCGCACTACATCGAGGCGGCAACGCGGCGCGGTCTCGCGGGGGCGCACTTCGTTCAACTCGACCTCGACGTGCCCGATGCGCCGCTACCCGGGGACTTCGACGTCGTGCTGTGCCTCGAAACGCTCGAGCACATGGGGAACTACCGGACCGGTCTTCGCAACGTCGCGCGGGCGACCCGACCCGGCGGCACCCTGCTCCTTTCCGTCCCGAACGAGCGGGGCCTGCCGGGTCTGTTGAAGTTCTACGGCCGGAAGGTCCTGATGCGACAGAGCTACGAGGGATTCTTCCGCGGCCGCCCCGAAGGTCCCTACGTGCGCGCCCTGCTGGGTGGAGCCGACCTGGAAGTCTTTCGTGATCCGCCGCGCCACGGCTGGGCCGAGCACCTCGGATTCGACGTCCGCCGCTTCGAGAGCTTCCTCGAGTCGGAGCTTCTCTCCGGTGGATCGTTTCGGCTGATCCGGCGGCGCCGGCCGGCGCTCGGATTCGGGCGCCTGTACCTCCTCCGACGCGAGGCGTGAACGACGGGCTTGCCCGGCGCGCGCCGCATTGGTTATCCTTGCGGTCGGCCGATCAGGCGGCCGACCGTCCGCGTGAAGGGTCTTACCCACCTGCGTGTTTCGATCGCGAGAACCTTCTTTCAGCCCGTCACACGCGGACTCCGGGCGCACGATGAAGGAAGGTGTGTCATGTCGACCGGACCCAAGCTCCCTCCGCATCCGCATCCCGACTGGTACCGCAAGGCCGCCAAGAAGAAGCTCGCGGCGATGCGCCGGCACGATCCGGGAGCCAAGCTCGCGGCCGCACAGCTCGCCGTCGCTCGCGAGCACGGTTTCGCGAGCTGGCGGAAGCTGATCGAGGAGATCGGCGCGCGGCAGCTCGCCGGGTCGTCCGCCGAGTTCTTCGATGCGATTCGCCGCGACGACTACGATCGCATCCGAGCGATGCTCGGCTCGGAGCCGAGGCTGCGCGACGCGCGAACTCCGAGCGGGCAGACGCCGCTGCACGTCGCCGCCGAGATCAACAACCCCGACACGATCAAGATCCTCCTCTCCCACGGCGCCGACCCGACGTCGAGATACGGCAGCTCCATGCACAACGCCCTCTCCTGGGCGGTCACGACCGAGGCGTTCGAGGCGGCCGAAGCGCTGGTTCAGGGCGGGCTGAAACCGGACCTGTTCTGCGCCGCGGGGTTGGGGCATCTGGAAACCGTGCGGTCGTTCTTCGACGCCAGAGGGAAACTCAAGCGCAACGCCTCCCGGTCGGGGAGCAGCCGATTCGCATCCGACGGCTCACGCCTACCTTGCCCTCCCGAAACCCCGCGCGAGATCGTCTCCGATGCCTTGTACATCGCCTGCCGCACCGCCCGGGTCGAGGTGGTGGCCGATTTGCTGAAGCGTGATGTCGACGTCAACTTCCGGGCGTTCCTGGGCGGGACGCCGCTGCACTATGCCCACTTCGCACGCTCGCCCGAGATCGTGGGGATGCTGATTGCCGCCGGCGCCGATCCGGCGTTGCGGGACGCCGAGTACGACTGCACGCCGCGCGCGTTCGGGATCTGCGTCCCCGCGAGCTGGGGGCTCCTCCGGCACGTGGTCCTCGCTCTCAGGGCCGATCCCACGCTCGCGCGGGTGGTGGACGGGCGTGGCACGCCGCTCCACGAGGCGGCTAGGGAAGGGCGCGAGGAGATCGCGAAGCTCCTGCTGGCCTGCGGCGCCGACCTACGCGTCCTCGACCCCGAGGGAAAGACGCCGCTCGATCGGGCGATCGAAGCGGGCCACGAGAAGCTGCGCGCGATCCTGGAGCCGAATCCGAGTTGATGCTCCTGCCGCGATCCGCCTCAAAGAAGCTCGAGCCACCCTCCGCGCTTGCGGCTCTTCACCTCCGTGAAAGGACCGCTCCTGGTTTTCCGGAGGTCCCATTCCTCGAAGGGATGGCGAGATGGGAAGAGCCAGCGAATTGTCTGCTGAGAGTTGGGCGGCGGGAATCCTGACGACCTCTTGCGCTTACGGACCAGCCGGATATAATTCGATCAAGTTCTTTTGGCCGTCTCGCCAGGTGGATGCCCGATGCGAGTCGCAAGCTTGGGTTGGCAATCGAACAGCATGCAGTGCGAGGAGGAGTTCGCGCACAACACGATCCGTGCGGATGATCCGGCGAGCCATGTGCGTGCAAAGCGGCGTGTCGGGTCGCCCGAAAGGGGTCCCGCGGTCAAACAGGCTGCGGCATCTCGAGCGGAAATGCGGCCCGGATTTGCGCGTGCGCGGCAGGCAGGTGCCCGAGGCATTTCGTCGATTGTCACCGTGGCAAGCAAAGTCGCCGGTCTCCGAGCAGCAGACCCACGCATTAGCCCCAGCATCAATCCCAGGTGGAGGAACTGCCAGGCGTCTCTTACGACAGAAATGGAGGTTCGGTCATGCTCCGTCTTGCCATTCGAACAACGTCACACGCCCTAATCGGGATACTCGCCTGTGTGTCGGTCGGCACATCGCCAGCCAGCGCCACGTGTAGCGATGCCTCAGCGCTAGTGGATCTCGCGGTCCTTGGTGCCACGATTACCGGGCCGGATTCAGACGGCAGGTTGCACATCACACTCTCCCTCGACCGAGTACTTATGTCCGATGAGGCTGCGATTCCGGCGGCGACTATCGTCATCCGGAGGCCGGACGGCACAAATGTCGCGTCCACGCTTGCCGAGCATCTTTCGATTGCAGCATCGTGTACGGCCGAGGGATGGGGAGGATGCGCCGGGGGTGGTGGCTGCGGTAGCGTCTGTTCGATACTCCGATGCATCGGCGAGTTTTGTTGGTTTTCCACTGGATCCTGCTATTGCAAGCTCACTCCGGACGGTCAGTACCATGGGTGTGGGTGCGCGGATCCTACAATTGTCTCTGTCGCCTTTAGTCACACTGGCCTCCCGTCTGGGACGGTCTTGACCGCAATCGCAGACCCGGACAACTCGATAAGTGAATTTGACGAATGCAACAACACGGCCACGGTCACTGTTCCGTAGTCCGTGCCACCGGCGCTATGCCAATCAGTGCGGCACCTTCGGAACGATGCGCGAGCATGGCCTTGCGCGAGCGGGCGGGGAATCGGCGGCCGACGTAGAGCTTGGTTGAGCATTTAACGCCGTTCGGGCGATGGAATTGTTCACTTCACAGCATGTCGAAGAGGAATGATGAGCGCGCCCCAAGGCAGCGGCCTCCAGAATCAGGGTATCAGCAGGACCGTGCATCTTGCGTGGCTCTTGGTCGCTGTGGTCACGGCGTTGCTCGGATTCTGGGCGAGGGGACGGGCCGAGCAAGCAGTCGGTGAGCCGCCGCAAGTAGGTCCAGCCGGTGCTGTGACGCCCTCAGACCTGTTGGCGATTCTCGCCGGATCACCGCGGGCAGCCTTTCCCGTGGCGTGCCCAGTTTGCGGTGGGAAACGAGACACGTACGCAACCGTTTGCGCGTCGGACAAAGTGTGTTTCAATCTAGTGCGGTGCAAGACCTGCGGCTCGCTCGCCTTCCTTCAAATCGATCTGTCTGGGAAAGCCCTTGTCAGCCGAAATGGCGATGTCGTTGTGGTGGATTCCAGCGACACCATCCGACGGGGGAGCGACGCGACCCGCTTGCTCGAATCTCAGGGAAAGATGGGAGTGGCACTCATTGCAGGCCCCGAAGGACTTCCGATGGTGCGCGCGGTCGTACCGGGAATGGCTGCCGAAGCCGCCGGATTGAGGGTCGGCGACAAGATACTGCGAATCGGTAACACCGACTGCACCAAACATTCGGCTTGTGAAGATTTTTCCTCACTTTATACGAGTCAAAGGGGGCGCACAGTACCGATTCGCGTCCTCCGAGATCGATCGTCGGTCGACCTAATCCTCCGTCGTTGACCCGTACGCTCCCGCAGGACGATCCTCTCGGTCGACCCGACGCCAAGAGTCCTTCGATGAGTTCGTCAACTCACGACGCCCGAGACCTCGACGGTTTTCCGTCTCATCCGCTGAAAGATGTGAAATCAAGTAGGGGCTAACCGGATCCCTATGCGGTCCAACGCCGTGCCGGTTCGGGTTGAGGCAAGCGCGTGACAGTGAAGTGACACTTCCACGGGCGGCGTGATTCGCCGGTTCTCAGACATCCACGACCGCCACCGCGATATGCCCATCGAGCTCGTGACTGCCGCGGGGTGCGAGAAGTTGCGCGAGATCCTGCACCCGATCCGGCGCTCACGCTCCCAACGCGGCTCGAATCAAAAGAGTTCGAGCCACCCGCCGCGCCGCCGGCTCTTCAGGTCGGCGAATGCGCGGCACGCGGGGTACAGCGCGATCACGGCCATCGCGGCCGCCAACCAGATTCCCAGGAGCGGCAGGCCGTAACCCTCCGGCGGAGGCGGAGCCATCATCGGGTGGTTCGCGCGGAGCCACGGGTCGAAGCGGCCCAGTTGAGCCCAGCAGAGCAGCGCCGCTCCAAGGTGGATGAGCGGGACGTGGAGGAGGTAGTAGAAGAGAGGGACGCGTCCGAAAAGGGCGAGTTTCGTCGCGACCGCGCCCCGAGCCGATTCCACCAGCGGGATCGCAAGGACCATGGGCCCAAGCGTCATCAGAAGGAACTGGAGCGAAGCCGGGTACTTCTGCGTGTTGAGAAACGAGAGCGCGGTGAGAATCGGAGTTGACTGCGACTCCCACGAAGAGCCGCCCCCGCAGATTCCGAGGCCGCGCAGTACGACGAAGGCGGCGATCGCGCTGCCGCCGATCGCGAAGCAGAGTCGCCGGCGCCTCGGTTCGGGGAGGCGCATCACCGCTCCGAACGCGTAGCCGAGCAGCATCACGCCGATCCAGGGAACGATCGTGTAGAGGACCAGCAGGTTCGACGCTCCCCAGAGATCGATCCGGCCACCTCGATAGACGACCCGCCACAGCGCGCTTCCGAGTCCTTCGGGGCCGGCGGTCGACGGCAGGCGCGGAATGAAGTGCTGCCCCACGACGACGATCGCGCCGATGGCCGCGGAAACTCCGACCGGGAAGCGCACGGCGAGGGCGAGCAGAATCAGGCACCAGCCGATGACCCAGATGACGCCGCCGAACACGTAATGGGAATAGTCGAAGTTGAAGGTCCATCCGAAACGAACGAGCGTGAGCTCGAGGAGAACGAGCCATGCCCCCCGCACCGCGAGGTAGCGAGGAAGCGTCGCGCGCCCCGCCCTCTCCCCCCGGAGGAACGCCCCCGTCCCCGCCAGGAAGACGAAGGAAGGCGCGCAGAAGTGAGTGATCCAACGGGTCAGGAACCAGCCGGGGGTCGAGCTGCCAAGGTCCGTCGGATCGAACCCCGGGTGGCCGACGAACACGCGCACGTGGTCCAAGGCCATGAGGACCATGACCGCGCCGCGGACGACGTCGAGCGACGCGAGCCGCGGGCGGACGGTCTCCGACGGTCGGTCGCTCACCGAGCGCGCGCCGTCACGATCATCTTCGGGCTGCCGGGGGTGAACGGCTCGTCCCGGTGGCCGCCGTGAACCGAGGCGACGGCGAGGCCGGCCTTGTCGAGCATCAGCTCGAGCTCGAAGGGGAAGAGGAGCCGCCACGACATCGAGTAAGGAGCGCGCCTCACCGTTCCGTCCGGCGCGATCTCGTCGTACCAGCCGAACAGCTCCTGAACCTGATCGACGCCCACGGTCCCGAGCGCGGCGAACCGCGTGTAGGTCCGTCCGGAATCGACCGCGCGGCGGGTGAAGAACGGCTTCGGCACCGGGTCCCCCGCCATCGGGAGGAGGAACGGATTGACGAGATCGAGGACGACCGATCCGCCCGGGGCGAGATG
The DNA here is from genome assembly GCA_041500265.1 of Acidobacteriota bacterium. Classification (GTDB taxonomy): domain Bacteria; phylum Acidobacteriota; class Polarisedimenticolia; order Polarisedimenticolales; family DASRJG01; genus DASRJG01. Next base: position 15,796 of record JBGQLU010000025.1, read on the forward strand.
GGCTGCCGCGCGTTTCAGGACTTCGAGCTGAAAGCGCGCGTCGGGGATGCACATCAAGCTGTTGAACGGGGCTATCACCAGGGGGAACCTCATCCCTAGATCGAGCCGGGTGACGTCCTGTCGGTGGAGCGCGACCCGCGACGCGACCTCGCGCGGCTCCGCCTCGAGCTTCCCCCGAAGGCGGTCGAGCATCGCCTGAGAGAGATCGACCGCGACGACCTCGAATCCCGCGCGAGCGAGCGGGATCGCCACGCGTCCGGTCCCGCAGCAGAGCTCGAGAACCGGCCCACCCGCCTCGTGGGCGCGACGAACGAAGAAGGCGACGTCGTAGGCGAGCCCTTGGCGCTCGGTGATCGGATCGAAGTTCTCGGGAATCGGGGTCGTCTCGCGTCCGGGGTAGTCGCTGTCGTAATAGCGGATCGACGCGTGGTCGTCGGATAGTCCGGCGTTCATGGCATGGCCTCCTGGCGGTTCGTGCGCCCCCCGGAGCGTAGGATCGGGCCGCCGTTCAGGCTTCCAGATTCTTGCGCAAGGCGTCGAGCTCGGCCTTGGGAGCGGCGGCTCGAACGCGCGAGGGCGGGACGCCGAATTCCCGTCGGAACGTATCGGTCAGGTGCGCGTGACTTGAAAACCCGAGGTCGAGCGCGAGAAGAGTCAAATCGTCGGCCCCGCCGGCGATGCGATCGATGGCCGCGCGAAGGCGAAGCCGGGTCAGGTAGCGATGGACGGGAAGCCCGGTCTCGGCGCGGAACTCGCGAACGAGATGAAACGGGGAGCACCCGGCCGCGTACGCGATGCCGTCGAGGGTCAGCCGGTCTCCGAACCGGGACGCGAGGAGCTCTCGGACGGCATCCACGCGCCGGCGCCTGCGGCCCGAGGGGCGCGGCGGCCCCGTCGCCGCCCGGTGCGCGCTCGCCACGGCGGCGGCGAGAAGCGAGAGCGCGCACTCATCGATCTCGATCGCGCGCGCGGCAGGCTCACGGCAGATCCCGCGAAGGCGATGCACCAGCGCGACCGCGGCGGCGCCTGCGGGGACGACGGGCACGGGGAAGTGCGACGACTCGACCCCCGCCTCGTCCGCGAACGTGAAGGCGGTCGATTCATCGCCGCCGTCGGTCGGATGGCTGAAGCGGCAGACCTCCCCGGCCCCGAACAGCACCGCGTGGTTCGGATCCACCAGGTCGCTCCCGGACCGGCCGTGGCGCCGGTAAACGCCCGACCGAGGGAAGGCGACCGTGAGTCCCGGGGTTTCCTCTTCGTGCCCCGCCCCTCCCTTCGGGTGGCGGCACGAAATCTCGGCGATCGTCACCGATCGGCTCCGGAACAACTCGCGGGTGGTCAGCGCGGGGATCATCGGGTCATTTTACGAGCGGCACGTCGCCGACGAACACCAGCGTGAGCGTCGCCCGGCCCGAGGCGTCCTTGGCGCGACCGCCCGCCGTCCCGGACCTCGCTCCGGTCTGCAGCTCCTCGATGAATCGCACCAGCCGCCTGCGCGTCGATGCGATCTTGGCCGGGGACCCGCGGATCGTCATCCGCAAGGCGACGGGCTTCACGCTCTTGGGGGTGCGCCCCGTCCGATCGAGCGCGTCCAGGAGCTCGCCGCGGGTTATCTCGAGGAGCTGAGCCGCGATGTCGGCCGCCCCGGCCCGGGCGGCGGCGGCCTTCCGCGGGCCCGCGCGTCGCGGGTCGAACATTCCCGGCTCGACGGCGAGCCGGCGGCCCACCGCCTCGAAGTACTTCTCCACCGTGCCGCGGACCGGGCGCGTCTCCCGCAGGCGCACGAGACCGACCCGCTCGAGCGCGTTGACGTGGTGGTACAGGCGGGTCGGATGCACGCCCAAGAGCGTGGCCACCTGGCGCGTCGTTCGGGGTGCTACGGCGAACGCCTCCAGAAGCCGCAGCCGCAGAGGGTGCGCGAGGACGCGCACCTGCTCGAGCTTCTTCATCGTGTAGCGCCCCGGCGCGCGCGCTCCCGGGGGCGGGCTGGTCGTCGTCTTCGGCACGCGGGCCACGCTACCACGGCCGTTGGGAGGTGTATAGAAAGTTTTTGTTGAATAATAGATTAGTTGTGAACATAATGTCCGGACGGAGGCCTCCATGCACAACGGTTTCGACATCGGCTTCGTCGTCGCGCTGACCCTCCTCTGGCCGCTCTACGACTATCTGATCTTTCCCCGGACTAAACGGCGCATGGCCGGGGCCCCGGTCGGCGAGCGGGGGCGGCACTACCTCGGCGCGATGGTCGCGCAATGGGCATTCACGGCCGTGGCGATCGCGCTGACGATCGCCGGCGGCCGCGCCAGCGCGTCGATCGGCCTGCGCCTTCCTTCGGGATGGGGGCTCGCCTGGAGCCTCGTCGTGCTCGGTCTCGTGATCGTGCTCCTGATCGTCCAGTCGAGGGCCGCGTTCGGCTCCGAGCGTGGACGGGCGGCGCTTCGCAAGCAGCTCCTGGGGTTCGGCTGGCTGTTGCCGCGCGATGGCCGCGAGATGCGATGGTTCGTCGCCCTCTGCCTGACCGCAGGGATCTGCGAGGAAGTCCTCTTTCGCGGCTACCTGTTGTGGTTTCTGATTCCCAAGACCGGGTTGGCGCTCGCTTTGATCCTCAGCTCCCTGGCGTTCGGGCTGATGCACGCCTATCAGGGCGCCCGCGGGATCGTGCGGACGGGAATTGTCGGGCTCACGCTCGCCCTGATCTACCGGCTGACCGGCTCGCTCGCCGCGCCGATGATCGTCCACGCGCTGGTCGATTGGGCCGGAGGGAGGCTCTCCTACCGGCTCGCGGCCGAGGACCGCGCGGCCGGCGCTACCAGATCCTGACGCGATCGTTCGGCGCCAGGTAGAGCGCCTGGCCAGGTTTCACGGGGAACGAGTCGTACCACGCGTCCAGGTTGCGAACCGTGAACGTGCGGTACTCCCCCGGCGCATGCCCGTCGACGACGATCTGCTGCCGCAGCGCGGGCTCGCGGGCCTTTCCGCGCCAGCTCTGGGCGAAGCTCACGAAGAACTGCTGGTCGCCGGACATGCCGGAGACGACGGGGGCCGGCTTCCCGCCCAACGAGAGCCGATAGGCGTCGTAGGCGGCGGACAGCCCCGCCACGTCGGCGATGTTCTCCCCGAGGGTCTGCTTGCCGTTCAGGTGGAGGTCGGGGAAGGGGCGGTAGGCGTCGTACTGCTTGACCAGCGCGTCGGCCGCTTTCTTGAAGTGGTCGAAATCGGCCGACGTCCACCAGTTGTTCAGCCGGCCGTCGGCGTCGAACAGCGATCCCTGATCGTCGAAGCTGTGGCTGATCTCGTGACCGATGATCGCCCCGATCGCCCCGTAGTCCATCGCCGCGGGGCGGCTCGGATCGAAGTAGGGCGGCTGAAGGATCGCCGCCGGGAAGTTCATCGCGTTCATCGCCGGAAGGTTGACGGCGTTGACCAGCTGAGGCGTCATCACCCACTCGGAACGGTCCACCGGCTGCGCGAGCTTGCGAAGGTTTCGCCGGTACTCGAAGAGCTCCGCTCGCTCCGCGTTTCCGAACGCGTCGTCACGCCGGATCTCGAGCGCGGAGTAGTCGCGCCAGGTGTCGGGATAACCGACGCCGACCTTGAGGACCGCAAGCTTCGCCTTCGCCCTCGCCTTCGTCTCGGCCGCCATCCAGGGGAGGCGGTCGATCCGCGTGGCGAACGCCGCCACGATGTTCGCCACCATGGCCTGGGCGCGCGCTTTCTCCGCCGGGGCGAAGTACCGCTCGACGTAGAGCTTGCCGACGGCCTCCCCGAGCGCGCCGCTCGTCGCGTCGACACCCCGCTTCCATCGGTCGCGAAGGCGGTCGACCCCCTGGATCACTTTCCCGTAGAAGCCGAACGACTCGGAGACGAACGCGTTCGGGAGATACCCGGCGTGGTGCAGGACGGCGTGGTACGTCAGGTAGTCCTTCCACGTGTCGAGCGGTAGGGAGGCCGCCAGCGCCGAGATGCCGGAGCAGGCGCTGGGCTGCCAGACGACGAATGCGGGGGCCTGCTCGAGCCCGGCCCCGACGAAGTAGGCGTCCCAGTCGAGACCCGGGGCTCGAACGCCGAAGTCCTTCCGGGCCCAGTGATTGTTCCCCTTGAGGACGTCCCCCGTGTCTTCCCGGCTCCAGTGGGCTTGGGCGATGCGGCGCTCGAGATCGAAGATCCGCTCCGCGCGCATCTCGACCTCCCCGACGTGAGCGAGCCTCAGCGCGGCGGCGACGTGCGCTCGATATTTCGAACGAATGTCCTCCATGCGGGGGGACGCATCGAGGTAGTACTCCCGATCGGGCATCCCGAGCCCGCCCTGGAGGAGAAACGGCGAGTAGTGGCTCGGGTCGTCGAGGTCCTGCGCGACCCACAGGCCGAAAAGGTCGTCGGTGGCGAGGTTGGTCGCGTTGAGCACGTCCACGTCGGCTCTCAGGGTCGAGCCGAGAAACCGGGCGAGGTCATCCCGATTCTGGATGGCCGCGATGCGGTCGAGCGTCGGTTGAAGCGGGCGCAAGCCGGCCGCCTCGATCGCGGCCTCGTCCATGAAGCTCGCGTAGAAATCGCCGACTTTTCGCAGGTCCGGACCGGCGGCCGACGGCGCCTTGGCGGCATCCTGAATGAGTCCGACCGTCCGCCGCTCGGTGAGCTCGGACACGATCGCGCCCGTCCCGTACGCCGCCCGGTCCGCCGGAATCGCGGTTCGTTTCAGCCAGGTGCCGTTGGCATAGGCGAAGAAGTCGGTTCCCGGCGCGACCTTCCGGTCCATGCCGGCCGTGTCGATGCCACCTCCCTTGGACGCCAAGGGGGGCGCCGACGCCGGCGAGGTCGTCGAGCAGAGCGCGACGGCGAGAAGCAGGTACAGAGCGTGGGTTCGGGCAACGGGACGGAACGGCGCCATGAGGTGCTCCTGGCAATCGAGGGCACCCCTTTGTACGCGGGAGGCGGGTGCTAGTTTCCCGTCACTGCCGCGCGAGCGACGCGTCGATGGCCGCCTTCAGCTCCGCGCTTTCCGGAGTCACGTCGCTCGGAAACGCCGCGCGCACCTGCCCGTCCTTGCCCACGACGTACTTGTGGAAGTTCCACTTGGGCTCGCCGTGACCGGAGGTGAGGAACTTGTACACCGGAGACTGGCCGGCCCCCTTGGTTTTCACCTTTTCGAACATCGGGAAGGTGACGTGGAACTTGGTGGTGCAAAACGTCCGGATCTGCTCGGCCGTGCCGGGCTCCTGGCCGCCGAAATCGTTCGACGGGAAGCCGAGCACGACCACCCCCTTGTCCTTGTACGACTCGTAGAGCTTCTCGAGCCCGGCGTATTGCGGGGTGAAGCCGCACTCGGATGCGGTGTTCACGACGACGAGCACCTTGCCCTTGTACTCGGAGAGGCTCTTCGGCGTCCCGTCGAGGGAATTCGCGGTCAGATCGGAAAACGACACGGGGGCCTCCCCCGCCGCCAGGGCGGGTGCCGCGACGAGCACGAGCGCGGCGAACGCGGATCCGAGACTCATGGCTGCTCCTCCGGAATACGTCGGGACGGCAGCTTAGCGGGGGGGCCTCGAGACTTCCACCCTTTCCCGGCCGCTGTTTTCACGGTACCTTCATTCCCGACCTGCCCGAAAGCGCAGGTCTCGCGCCTCGGCGACGGGGGGGCTGCGATCGCTCGCGAGACGGGGGGACGGTGAGGCGGGACCCTGCGGGATTGCTCCTGCTTGCGCTGTTTCTTGCCGGCCCGATCCGGACGCAGGCCCAGGAGGGAGCCCTATCCGACCCCGATCCGCTCGTCCGGATCCAGGCGGTCGCTTCCCTCTCCGACTCCCAGCTCCTGAAGCGGCTCGCGCTCGAGGATCCGAGCGAGCGGGTCCAGTTGGCGGCCGTCGGCCGCATCGGTGACCAGGGCGACCTCGTCGACGTCGCGCGGGGCGCCGCCCGCGACGAAGTCAAGGCGGAGGCGGTCCGGCGTCTGACCGATCCGGATGCGCTCGACAGCTTCTACGACAGCCCGAGCTGGGTCGTTCGCAAGGCCGTGGTCTCCCGAACCGCGCGGACGTCGGTCCTCCTCGAGGCGGCCCTCGACGATCCCGACCCCTACGTCCGGGAGGAGGCCGTCCTCCACCTCACGGACCAGGACGTGCTCACCCGGATCGCCCTGAGGGACGGGAGTCGCATGGTGCGGTATCGAGCCGTCAAAGGGATCTCGGACGCCGACCACCTGGTTCAGGTCGCGCTCCGGGACCGGATCGGAGAGATGAGGGATCTCGTCGTCCCCCTGATCCAGGATGCGCCTCGGCTCCTGGAGGTCGCACGGCGTGTGAACGATTCGCGGGCCAGGGACCTCGCGTTGTCCAGCATGAAGGACAAGGGGACGCTGGCGGCCGTCGCCGCGGGCGACCCCGACCCCGCCCTGAGGCTGGCGGCGGTCCGCTTCGTGGTGGACCCGAAGGTTCTCGGGGATCTCGCCCGGAACGACCCCGACACCTCGATCCGCGCGGCAGCCATCGGCAGGGTCAGCGATCAGGCACTCCTGACGTCGATCGCGAAGAGCGTTTCCGCGGACGAGGTCCGCGCGGCGGCCGTGGAGCGTCTGACCGACCCGTCGCTTCTCGGCGAGCTCGCGCTCCGCGATCCCTCACCGGACGTTCGTTGGGCCGCGGTGGATGTCCTGGAAGACCAAGCTGTCCTCGGCCGGGTCGCGGATTCGGAGAAGAACGCGCGGGTCCGCGCGAGGGCGGCGTCCCGGTTGACGGACCAGGCCGCGCTCGCGCGCATCGCCGCTGCCGATCCCGATTCCGGGGTCAGGCAGGAAGCGGCCGCCAGGACCTCCGACGCGGCGCTCCTGCGCCGCCTCGCCCTCCAAGACAAGGACCCCGCCGTACGCGCCACCGCGGTTCGAGGCCTGGCGGACGAACCCGGGCTGTTCACGAGATTGGCTACCGAGGATCCCAGCGCCGAGGTTCGCCGCGACGCCGTCGCTCGTCTCGCGGATGCGGCTGTGCTCAACCGGGTCTGCCGGGAGGACCCTTCGCCGGTGGTCCGCGGGACCGCCCTGCAGCGCATCGCCGCCCCCTCGCAGCTTGCCGCGATCGCGCGGACGCATCCCGACTGGGTCGTGCGCAAGGCCGCGGCCGAGCGGATCACCGACCGGACGGTCCTACAGACGATCGCCTCCGCCGACTCCGACCCGGACGTTCGCAGGGCGGCGCTGCTGCAGCTGGACGAAAAGGCGATCGCCGAGATCGCGCGAACGGCGCCGGTCCCGCAGGCGCAGGTCCAGGCGGTCGAATTCCTGACCGACCGGAGCATCCTCGGCGAGCTGGCGCTCGGAAAGTCGGGGGAAGCCGTCAGGCTCCAGGCGGCGCGCGAGCTGTCGGACACGTCAGCCGATCCCCGCAACGAACAGGTCCGCTCCATGCTCCTCGATCCGGCGATCCTCGAGCATTACGGCCGCCTGGACCTCGACTGGCGGATCTCGGCGGACGAGAAGCGTTACGTCAAGGATGACGACCTGGGCACGGCGCCTCCCTCGAAGGGGAAAGTTCTCGTGGAGAGCCTGACGCTCGCGATTCGGAAGGGGGGCGAGCTCGTCTTCAGGAAGTCCTACCGGGGGTACAAGTCCCGGAAGGCCGAGGCGTTCAATGCCGCGGCCCCGGTCCGGGACGGCTACCTCGTGAAGGTCAATTCGGCCGAGGTCGACTACGTCGAGATCGGAGAGGCGCTGCTGGGGGCGCTCGACGAGGCCGAGCTCCGAAAGGCTGCGAGCTCGAAGAACAAGTACGTACGGGCCGCGGCGGCGGCCCTGTCGGATTCGTGGCGCAGGGCCGACATGGCCAAGGCTCGAATCTGGAACGATGAAGAGGCGGGTGACGATGACTAGCTGGAGATGGATGGCGCTGCTCGGCTTGGTGGCAACGGCGCTCCCGGGGTCGGTCCCGGCGCAAGAGCAAGCCCCGGCCGAGACGAAGCTCAAGCCTGTGTTCGTGAGCGAGCCGGTGGTCCCGACGATCACCCCCGCCGTGCGAGACCTGCCGGACTGGAAGCCCGACCCGAACGCGTTCGGGCTCGAGATGAAGCGCCGCGAGGATTTCGGCTTCATTCCGATCGAATACCCGGTCAAGCCCAAGGTCGATCCGTTGTTCATGCTGCAACAGGAGGAGCGCTCGCCCCAGCAGCCGGAGAACTTCAGCACGCTCGTTCACAACTATGACGGCCAGACCGCGGGCGCGTCGCCGCCGGACACCGTCGGCGACGTCGGGCCGAACCACTTCGTCCAGGCCGTGAACCAGTCGGTCTCCACGATCGAGGTCCTGGACAAGGCGACCGGCGCCAATCTGAAGACCTTCACGCTTCAGTCGTTGACGACCGTGGCCCCCTGCAACCACGGCTTCTGCGACCCGGTGGTCCTTTACGACCGGGCGGCGGACCGCTGGCTCATCAGCGAGCTCCCGAGCAGCGGCGGAAACGTCTGCGTCTACGTCTCAACGACGGGCGACCCCACCGGGACCTGGTACGCGTACTCGTTCGCCGTCGAAACGAGCACGACCGACTACCCCAAGTACGGCGTCTGGCCGCAGAACGGGAACGCCGGCTCGTACCTGATCGGCGTCAACGCCGGAGCCGCGGGCAAGCACGACCTGTTCGCCCTCGACCGGGCGAAGATGCTCGCGGGACTGCCCGCCACCTTCCAGAAATTCTCGGTCAACAATCTGCCGAACTTCGGCTTCCAGCTGGTTCTCCCGTCCACGATGCAAGGAAACGCACCGCCGCCCAACGGCGAGCCGGCCGTCTTCGCGCGCCCTCACGACGACGAGGCTCAGGAAGGGGCCAGCACCCCGAGCTTCGACTGGCTGGACATGTGGACGTTGAGCGTGGACTGGGCGACGCCCGCGAACTCCACCCTCACCCAGCTGGCGCCGCTGCACATCGGCGACTACGACGCGTCGATGTGCGGCCTCGGAAGCATCTGGAACTGCATGCCGCAGGCGGGGACGACGCAGAAGATCGACCCGATTCGCGAGCCCCTGCATTTCCCCTTCCAGTATCGCAACTTCGGAGACCACCAGACGCTCGTCGGGACGTTCGTCGAGGACGTGGACGGAACGGACCACGCCGCTCTGAGGTGGTTCGAGCTTCGAAAGACGGGGGCCGGTGCGTGGAGTCTCTTCCAGGAAGGCGTCGTGGGAGGCGAGGCCGGCGTGCACCGGTCGGTGGGATCGATCGCGATGGACCAGTCGGGGAACATCGCCATCGGCTACACGCGAACCGGCGATTCGGCACCCTACTTCCCCTCGATCTACTACAGGGGACGGCTCGCGAGTGATCCTCTGGGCACGATGACCCAGGGCGAAAACGTCATCGTGGACGCCACGACCTCCAAGACGAACAACGAGCGGTGGGGCGACTACTCCGGCATCGGCGTGGACCCGGCCGACGATTGCACCTTCTGGTACACGACGGAATACGGCGGCCAGGGGAACACGAAAGTCGCTGCCTTCAAGTTCGACGCATGCGGCTGCCTGGCCGTGCCCGCCGCTCCGACCGCCTCGGCGTCGGTCCCCCAGGACAACCGCATCGACGTCAACTGGGGCGACTCCACGACCTCGACGATCACGCAATACCTCGTCTATCGCTCGACGACGTCGGGCGGCCCGTACACCCAGATCGCCACCGTCGCCGATTCGAGCCCCGGGACGGCCGGCGGTCCCTCCTACACCTACCACGACGACACGGTCAGCGGCGGCACGCGTTACTACTACATCGTGAAGTCCACCGACGGCGGAGCCTGCACCTCGGCGGGATCCGTCGAGGTGAGCGCGCTGGCGACGGGTCAGTGCCGCCTGGCCCCGACCTTCGCGGGCCTCGTCAGCATCACGAACCCCGGCAACGCGACCTGCACGCTGAACCTGTCCTGGTCGGCCGGAACCTCGGTCTGCTCCGGCGGGGTCACCTACAACGTCTACCGCAACACGATTCCGGGATTCACGCCGACGCCCGCCAACCGGATCTCCTCCGGAGTGGCGGGAACCGCCTACACCGACGCGTTCGGCATCGTCGGCGGCACGACCTACTACTACGTCGTTCGCGCGGTGGACACGTCGAACGGGGTCGAGGACTCGAACACGGCCCAGAAGTTCGGCGTGCCGACGGGACCGCTGACGACCACCACCTGGACGGACACCTTCGAGGGTTCGCAGTCCGGCGGGGGGTTCGACCAGGCGGGCTGGACGCACAGCGCGATCAACGGCGGCACGAACTGGGCGTGGTCCACGGTCCAGAAGCACGACGGGACCCATTCCTGGTTCGCGGCCGACGTGGGATCGATCTCGGACAAGGTGCTCGTCAGCCCGTCGTTCGGCGTCGGCTCCACCACGACGTTGAGCTTCTTCCACACCTTCAAGTTCGAGTTCAGCTCCTCCACGTGCTGGGACGGCGGCACGCTCGAGTACTCCCTCGACGGAGGGTCGACGTGGAGGGTCGTGCCCGCCGGGGACTTCACCGCGGGCGCTTACAACGGGACGGTCAGCACGTCGTCCTCGAATCCGATCGGCGGCTCTCCGGCCTGGTGCGGGGGGGCGATCATCACGATGACCCCGGTCACCGTCAACCTCGGCGGTGACGCGGGCCTCGTCAACAAGACAGTCAAGATCCGGTGGCACGAAGGGGACGACGCGAACACCTCGTCCACCGGCTGGTACGTGGACACGGTGACGGTCACCAACGCGCAGACGGGTGGGGCCTGCACCGTCGGGACGTCGTGCACGGCTCCCGGCGCTCCCAACCTCACCGGCGCCGCCGGAGGTTGCAACGGCGTGAGCCTCGCGTGGACTCCGGGAACGGGATCGACGAGCTCGTACAACGTGTACCGCGCGACCGTCCCGGGTGGCCCGTACACCAAGCTGGGAGGGATGCCGATCGCGACGACCTCTTACACCGACACGACGGGCACCCCGGGGACGACCTACTACTACGTCGTCAAGGGCGCCTGCGACGCGGGAGGGGCGACGGAATCGGTCGCCAGCAACGAGCGCTCCGCGGCGCCGATCGTGAGCGGCGGGGCGTGCAGCGACGGCAACGCGTGCACCGTGGGCGACACCTGCCAGGCGGGGGTGTGCGTGTCGGGCGGCTCGGCACCGCCGCCGGGCGTCGCCAGCGGCCTCGCATTCAGCGACCCCACCGATTTGGCTTGGAACTCCGTCTCGGGAGCCACCGGCTACGACGTGGTGCGGGGCACGCTCTCGACGCTGCTCGCGGGCGGGAACTTCACCCCCGCGACCGATGCGTGCCTGGGGGACAATGTCCCGAACACGTTCGTCACGGACGGCCACATCCCCGCCGTCGGGGACGGAGACTGGATCTTGATCCGCGCGGCGAACGCATGCGGAACCGGCACCTACAGCGACGGGTCGCCGACTCAGTCGGCATCGCCCGACGCGGGTATCGGAGCCTCGCCGAACGCGTGCCCGTGAGGGTCAGCGGACGATCAGCGTGACCTTGGTGCAGGCCTCGCGAACCTGCACGGCGCTGCCGCTGAAGAAACAGTCGTACGCGGTCGAGAGCGTCTCGACCCCCATGCGGACCGAGTAGTCGGTTCCGGCGACCCCTTCGATCACGGTCGACTGGCGGTCGTAGTTGCAGGCGATGCTGAACGACACGCCGCCGTAGGTGCCGCCGGCGCTGCCGCGGTAGCCGTTCTTGCAGTCGAGCTCGACGATCTTCGTGGATTTCACCGGTGCCGCCTCCGACCGGAGCCACTGGGCCGTTCCCAGGGCGGCCACGGTCATCACGGAAACCACGGCGAGAAGACGAACGGGCGATCTCATGCGGGTCCTCCTGGTGGCGCGCCGGCAACCCGCCGGTGCGCCGTTCTCTATACGTCGATTCGTGCTGCTCGTCGCTTGACCCGGGGAGCGCGGCGGGCGGAGAATCCCCGATCCATGATCACACTGGGCAATTCCGTGGGATTCGGGGGGAAGAACAAGCCGATCGACCTGATGATCGTGCAGCACCTTCTCAACCTGAACCATGCCGGGGCGGGGCTCGAGGATCCTCTCCCGATTTCGGGTGAGCTCGACGCCGACACGACGGCCGCGATCAAGAGCTTCCAGGGCGGCGTGATGGGGCACAAGGTCCCCGATGGCCGAGTGGACCCGGGTGGGCTGACGCTGAAGAAGCTCGCCGACCCGGTGAAGCTCAGCGACACCCTGAGCACCCTGCGCTCGGTGATGGGTGCGTCCGATGTGGGAACCTTGGCGCGCCCCGGTGAGGCGTCGAGCGCGCTCTCGATCATCGATGCGCAGAAATTTCTGGGCCTCTACCAGCGCCAGTTCTTCCAGCTCGGTGCCGCCGCGCGGGACGGATTCACCGAGCTGATCGGATTCATCAACGAGGACGAGGAGATCGCCGACGTCGGCTGGTGCGCCTACATGATGGCGACGACGAAGCACGAGTGCGCGGAGAAGTGGAAGCCGATCAAGGAATTTGGGCTGGGCGCCGGATACGCCTACGGGAACCCGGTCGAGTACAAAGACACGGCCGGCACCAAACACACCAACACCTACTATGGGCGCGGGTACGTGCAGCTCACCTGGAAGGACAACTACGACGCTCTGGGAAAGGCGCTCGGGCTCGGCGAGGACCTCCTCGTCGACCCCGACAAGGTTCTCGAACCCGAGACCGCGTACGACATCATGTCGTACGGCATGCGCAACGGATCGTTCACCACCGCGAAGCGCAAGCTCTCCGACTACATCGATCACACGAAGTGCAACTACCCGAGCGCGCGGCAGATCATCAACGGTCTCGATCAGTACATGAAGATCGCGGGGTACGCGACCGACATCGAGATCCTGCTGCGCGCGGGTTGCGAAGGAAGCACGAGCCACTCCGACTTCTGAGCGCTCGCGCCGGGCCCGGCGGACGGCGGAATCAGCGCGCGGTCTTGTACGTCACGATCGTCTGCCGCCCCTTGGCGCTCGCCGGGGGGTCCTTCATGAGAAACCCCTCGCTCTTCGTCGCCGCGGCGGCCAAGGCTTCCGAGAGGGATCGGGGAACGGGCAGGAGGATCCCGAGAAAGGTCAGGTTCTCCCGGCACGGTGCCGCCCCGGGAAGCCCGACGCGAACCGCGACCGAGCCGTCTTCGAGGTGATGGAAGGCGAAGCGCGACAGAAGGTCGTCCGGGAAAGCGAAGCAAGCCTTGTCGTCGAGGACCGGCGGCCCCGAGGAGAGCGCCTGCACGAGCCCGGGGAGCGTCTTCGCCGCATCCTCGTCGCTCCGGATCACCTGTTTCACGAGGGGATCGTTGCGAAGCGCGGCGAGAACGGACGCCTCCGAAAAGAGATCGGCGAGCGTCAGGGGTTTCGGCGAGCCTCCCGTCGCCCCGGCCGTCGCGAGGTCGATCGACACGAGCCGGCTCTCGCCCGACGGATGGGCCTCGTGCTCGCACGTGATCGAGCGGGTCACGCGGTAGCTGACGATCGAGCCGACGATCGAGAGAACCTCGACCTTTCCCTGCCAGGTGCAGGGATTGGCCGGTGACGGGCCGCCGGTCTTCGCTTCGTCGGCCGCCCGCGCGGCCGCCTCGCGCTCGTAGGCGGCCGTGAGGTCCCGGGCCAACGAGAACGCGGCGCCCTCGGATGCGCCTGCTTTGGTCGCGGCAACGTCGCGCGTCGTCCAGCGAATCTGAAATCCGCCGCTCGTTCCTTCCCAGATCAGCTGGTCGGACGCCGCAGCAGGGGGCGTCGCCGGCGCGGAGTTGCCGGAAGTCGATGCGCCGCAGGAAAGAAGTGCCACCAGGGGAACCAAGAGCCCAATCCGAATCCGGCGCACGCTCGCGACCACGCAACCTCCGCAGCACCGATGGAAACGCGGAGTATAGACCTCAGCGGTCGCGCGAGTTCAGAACGGAACGCCGTCGTCCAGGACCACGCCGAGCGGGAACGCACCGATGACGGGACTCCCCGCCTCGAGCGTGACGATGACCGTCCGCGCGCCCCCGACCGTCACCCGCGCCGACGCGAGCACGTCGCCCCCGTTCACGAGCACCCGGGCGAAGACCGTCCCGGTCCGTGGCGAGGGGGTGCGATTGGTGACGGTCACCATGATCTGGTTCCCGTGGATCGCAATCGCCTGGATGGTCAGGGGGATGTTGGGAGCGCTCGGGGCGGCGGGAGCCAGTGTGATGGCCAGAAGGAGCGCAGTTGCGATGACGGTGCTTCGGGAGAGCTGTTTCGCTGAGGGGTTCATTGTGGACCTCGCTTCTAGACCTCCGCGCTTGATCACATATTCGAAACTCAAAATCGAATCTATGCGTCGAAAACACTTCTGCAATGTACTAATTACGATAGTGATACTGGGGTATTAGCCTTCCTGAGGAGAAACCCATGCGGATCAACGTGATCTTGGATGCAGGGACTTGGAAGGGTCAGAGGCCGTGCCGATGCAGCTTGCGGTACAGGGTCGCGCGCGAGACACCCAAGAGCACGGCGGCTTTGCTGCGGTTTCCGCGGGATGCGGCCAGCGCCTGGCGGAGCTGGTCCCGTTCCGCCGATTTCAACGAGAAGGCCGCGAGCTCGGGGCGGCTCGCTGGAACGAGCGTCCTACGGAGCACCGGATCGGACTCGATCAGCGCCACGCTGATCGCGCGGTTCCCCGCGAGAAGCGATAGCCGCTGCAGCGTGTTCTGCAGCTCGCGGACGTTCCCCGGCCAGGAGTGGCGCTCGAACAAGCTCGCCGCCTCGTCGTCGAGGACCCATGGATCCCGACCTCGCTCGGTGGCGATGCGCTCGAGGAAGTGCGACGCCAAGAGGCCTATGTCCCCCGGCCGCTCGCGCAGAGGCGGAAGCTCGATCGTCAGGACCTGCAACCGGTAGAGGAGATCCTGGCGGAACCGCCCGGCCTTGATCTCGGCGCCGAGATCTCTATGAGTCGCCGTGAGGATGCGAACGTTCACCGGGACCGGCTTCTCCCCGCCGACAGGTCGGACCCGGCCTTCCTCGACGACGCGCAGCAACCGGGCCTGCATCGCCGGCGACATGTCGCCGACCTCGTCCAGGAAGAGCGTTCCTCCGTCGGCCTGTTCGAAGAGTCCGGGGCGATTGCGCTCCGCGCCGGTGAACGCCCCCCGCACGTGGCCGAACAGCTCGGTCTCGAGAAGGGTCTCCGGGATGGCGGCGCAGTTCTCGCTCAGGAACGGCCTCCGCCGCCGCGGACCATGGAAGTGGACGGCGCGAGCCACGAGCTCCTTGCCTGTACCGCTTTCGCCGCGGATCAGGACCGGGAGGTCGGTCGCGGCGACCTTCTCGATCAGGCTGAACACCGCCTGGATCCCCGGGGATTTCCCGACGAGGTTCGCGAAGGACGTGCGCGCTTCGGCCGCCGCCATCAGATGCCGGTTCTGGCGCTCGAGCCGTGTCCTCATGCGCGTGTTCTCGATCGCGAGCGCGGCCTGGTTGGCGAACGCCTCCAGGAAGCGCAGGTCGTCCTGCGTGAACAGCTCGCCTTCCTTCCGGCTGTCGAGGTAGACGGTGCCGATGATCCGCCCCCGGGATCGCAGTGGAACGCACATCAGGGAGCGGATGTCGTAGAGGCTCACGCTGGCGAGATCGCGAAATCGCTCGTCCTGGCCGGCGTCGACGGCGAGCAGCGAGCGGCCGGCCCCCGCCGCCTCGACGATGCTCCGGCTGTAGGACTCGGCGTCGCGCACGGTCTCGCTCTCGAGATTCCTCGACAGGTGCACCGAGAGCTCACCCTGATCGGGCCCTTCGCGGTCCTCGCGCAGGAGGACCATCCCGCGCTCCCCGCCGACCGCGCGCAGTGCCAAGTCCAGGATCGTCTCCAGGAGCGCATCGGCGTCGGTCGAGGAATTGAGGACCTGGATCATGTCGTAGAGGGTCGACAGCCGGCTCCGGCTCAGCCGGTCCTCCGGCGCCTCGGATCGACGGAGCGCCGCGTACACCGGGCGATCGAGGAAATCGGCTCGGACGCCCCCGTCCTCGATGCGCTGGGCCGCAAGGTCGAGGAGCCGGCGGCCCTCCTCCACCATCGCATGGGCCTCCCGCTCGCGGCCCACGCGCTCGAGCGCCATCGCGACGTGGACCGAGGCGCGGGCTTCGAACGCGACGTAGCCGTGCGCGCTCGCGATCTCTGCCGCTTCCGCCGCCCGGAGGCGGGCCGCCTCTGCATCCCCCCGGGCCAGATGGAACGCCGACGCGGCGACCGCCGCGCGGATGCGGATCTCCGCGTCCGGGGGTTCACCGGCGGAAGACGCCACCGCGTCGAACTCAGCGCGGACCGGCTCGAACGAATCAATGCTGTCGGGACGCGCACGCCGCTCCATCTCGATGACGAGCCCCATCAGCCACGCACGCCGCTTGCCGCGCTCCCGGCAACGGGCGAGGCTTCGCTCCAGGAGGGGTCGGATCTCGCGGTCATCGCCCCCTCCGGCTTCCATCCGCGCGTTGGCGAAAAGCATCCGCGCGTAGTCCACGTTTTCCGGCTCGACCTGGCTGAGCGGCATCTCGAGCGTCTGGCGAAGCCCGACGACGGCCAGGCCGGCGCGGCCGCAGCGGATGCGCGCGTCCGCGAGGCCGCAGCGGTTGACGAGGATGAGGTTGTGATCCCCGAGATGCAGGGCGAGATCGGCCGCTTGCTCGGCCAGCCCGATCGCTCGATCGAGTTTTCCGGTGTCGATCGCGATCATCGCGAGCTTCGACAGCGCCACTTCCTGGAGTCCGAGAC
>JBGQLU010000026.1:0-31795 GCA_041500265.1 Acidobacteriota bacterium
AGGCGCGGCGCATCGCACCATGCCGCCGCGACCCTCTGGGCCGTCGGCTCGCCGACGGCGTCCGCGAGGGCGTGGAGCCGGAGTCCGCTGCGGCGGTACTCGCGCGACCCTCGCCATGCCGCGAGAAGATCGCCGGCTTGACGCGATTGCTCGGCCGAGAGGGGCGCGCGGCCGGGACGCTGACTCAACGCGTCGGCGACGTCGTCCGCGGCGATCGCGAGCACGGCGCGGATGACCGGTTCGTCGAGTCGCGGGCTGCCGGTGAACAGCTCGAGCTGGTACGCCTCCACCGGGTCGTCGCTCGCCAGCACGAAGCGAGCCTTTCCGAGGAAGAGAAACTCCTGCGGTCGAGACGACGGCCCGTGGACGGCGACGAGCGTGCCGCTCTCGATGTCGAGGTGCGCCCGGCCGAGCTCGACCCGGAAGTTTTCCACGGCC
Organism: Acidobacteriota bacterium; assembly: GCA_041500265.1. Lineage (GTDB taxonomy): Bacteria > Acidobacteriota > Polarisedimenticolia > Polarisedimenticolales > DASRJG01 > DASRJG01. The sequence goes on from JBGQLU010000026.1 coordinate 439, forward strand.
CAGCCGTCCGCCGCCGCCGGCGCCTTGTCGAGAGCCTCCAGCCAACCCTTGGGGTCGGTGGCGGGGTCGACGGACGCCCGAACGGAGGAGGCGCCGAGACAGAGCGCGACGGCGATGAGGATTCGGCGCACGGCCGGTCATTATCCCACCGTACCGGTTAGAATCCGCGGGTGGCAATCACCGCCGGGACCGATCTTCTCCACTACCGCCTCGTCGAGAAGATCGGCCAGGGGGGCATGGGCGCCGTGTGGCGGGCGACCGACACGACGCTCGGCCGCGACGTCGCGATCAAGGTGCTCCCCGAGGCGTTCGCCTCCGATCCCGAACGGCTGGCGCGCTTCGAGCGCGAGGCCAAGCTCCTGGCGTCGCTCAACCATCCGAACATCGCGGGGATCTACGGACTGCACGACGCCGCGGGAGCCCGCTTCCTGGCGATGGAGCTGGTGCCGGGGGAGGATCTCGCCGAGCGGTTGAAGCGCGGCCCCGTTCCGGCCGTGGAGGCGATGCGGATCGCGGGGCAGATCGCGGAGGCTCTCGAGGCGGCGCACGAGCAGGGGGTCGTTCACCGCGACCTCAAGCCGGCCAACGTCAAGGTCACCCCCGACGGCAAGGTCAAGGTCCTCGACTTCGGCCTCGCGAAAGCGTTCGAGACGGCGGCTTCCTTGAGCTCGGGCCGCGACGCGGCGGTGTCGCCGACGATCACCTCGCTCGGCACCATGGTCGGCGTCGTCCTCGGCACGGCGGCCTACATGAGCCCCGAGCAGGCGCGCGGCAAGGCTGTGGACAAGCGCGCCGACATCTGGGCGTTCGGGTGCGTGCTCTACGAGATGCTCACGGGGAAGCGCCCGTTCGACGGCGAGACGGTCTCCGACACCCTCGCCTCCGTTCTCGCAAGGGATCCCGATTGGAGCGCGCTCCCGGCGACCACCCCGGCCAAGGTTCGCGACCTGCTGCAACGCTGCCTGGAGAAGGACCCGAAGCGGCGCATGCGGGACATCGGGGACGCGCGGATCGAGCTGGAAGAGGTTCTCGCCGACAGCACGGCCTCGGGGCGGGTTCGAGTCGCCGCACCGGCGGAGGCGCCGGTACAGGCGAGGGCGGGCGGAACGTCGATCGGGCGAGGGGTCCTGGGCGCCATGGTCCTGGGCGGGGTGCTCGCGGGGTTGGTCGCCGGCTGGTATGCCGCGCGGCGGGAAGCCCCCGGCGCTGGCACCGGTGTCGCGCGGCTCGATCTCGACTTTCCGTCGAACGTGCGTTTCACCGATTTCGCCGTGAGCCCCGACGGATCGGCGGTCGCGGCCCTGGGAGTTCCGCGCGTGGCGCCGGGGGAGACCGAGCTGCCGCCGCGGATCTACCTGCGCCGTCTCGACTCCGGCACGATGACTGCGGTGCCGGGAACCGAGGGTGCTCAGGCCTTCGGATTCTCGCCTGACGGCCGATTCGTGATCACCGCGACGCCGGCCACCTTGGGCTCCCCCCAGCACAACCTCGTGCGCGTTCCGGTGGATGGGAGCTCGCCCCCGATGACGCTCGCTTCCTGGAACCCCCGCTGGACCGCCATCGGCGCCTTGAACGGCGGCGGCGTCGTCGTCCTCCAGGACGGCACCGATCTCGTGCGTCTGGGCGACAGGCCCGGCGAACCGGAAACGCCGATCAAGGTCGATCTCGCGGGGGAGAAAGGCACGATCACGCTGGCTCGCGCGGCTCTTCCGGGGAACAAGGGCATCCTGCTGCATGCGATCGCCTATGGCGCGAAGGGTTGGTACTACAGGGTGGGAGTCCTCGACCTGAAGTCCGCGCGGGTGAAATACCTGCTCGACGACGGCGGGAATCCCGTTTACTCGCCTACGGGACACATCGTCTTCTCGCGAGGCGACACCCTGCTCGCGGTGGGATTCGACGCCGAATCGATGAAGATTACCGGGGCGCCGGTCCCGATCGCGAACGGGCTGCGCACCGACTACGGCTTCCAGCCGGCGAAATTCGAGCTGTCGAACGACGGCGTCCTCGTCCACATGTCCGGAGGACGGACCGCCGAGGGGCGCCGGCTCGGCCTGGTGGACGCGGCGGGCAACGTGACGCCCGTTTCCGAAGAGCGGCATGCCTTCCAGTCGGCGAGGACCGGATCTGCCGACGGACGTCGCTTCGTCGCCACGATCACGAACGGGCAAGGGATCGACGAGCTCTGGGCGGGGGAAATCGACCGGCCGGGCCTGCGGCGGATCCTGGCCATCCCCGACGCCGACATCTTCACCCCGCTCCTCATGAAGGACGGCCGAACCGTGGTTTTCGGACGCCGCGGACGCAGCGCCGACGATGGGATCTACGTCATGAGCCTCGACGAAGCGACCCCGGCCCGGCGGATCGCGAGCCTGCCGACGGACGACGTCCGAACGTCGCTCGCGAGCTTGACGCCCGACGGATCGGCCATCGTCGGACGACGCGTCGGCGCCGACCAGAACGGTGACATCGTGTTCGTTCCCATCCCGGCGACGGGGGAGAGCCGTTCGGAGCCGAAGCCGATCGTCACCGGCCCCGGGGACGAGACCGGAGGCGCCATCTCTCCCGACGGCCGCTTCCTCGCGTACGCGTCGGACGAATCGGGACGCTCGGAGGTCTACGTCGCGGCGTTCGGCGCCGGCGGCACGGTCGGGGAGAGGCTTCGCGTGACGAAGTCGGGAGGCGGGAATCCGTTCGATCCATTCTGGAGCCCGGACGGCCGCACGATTCGCTACGGGGATTCCAGCGGCCGAATCCTTGCGATTCCGGTGTCGGCCGGCCCGGTGATGTCCGTCGGATCTCCGGCCGTCCTGTACGACGCGGGCAAGCTCAACGTCCTCACCAGCAACGTCCTCCCCGACGGCCGGCAATTGGTCATCATGCGCGGCGAGGAAGAATCGGACGAGATTCGCCGCTGCTCCGTCGTGCTCGACTTCTCGAAAGAGCTGGTCGAGAAGATGAAGGCGGCGAGGTAGGCTCGCCCGTTCGAAGGCTCCGGTCGCCGTACACGGTGGTGGCTCTCGCCGCGATCGCCGGGTACGCGAACGCCCTCTGGGGCGGCTTCGTCTGGGACGACGTCGGCAACGTCGTCCACAACGCCTGGATCGCGACACCCTCGGGCCTGCCGGCGATCTTCACCAGCCACGTGGCGGGGTTCGACCGCGAGCTGGCCAGCAGCTTCTACCGGCCCGGTTTGCACGTCATTCTCATGGCGGTTCGGGGCGTATTCGGCGTCGAGCCGTGGGCCTTTCATCTCGTCAACGTGCTCCTTCACGCCGCGTGCTCGGTCCTGCTCGTGGCGATCGTGCGCCCGTGGCTGCCGCGCGCGGCGGTGCTCGCGGGGCTGCTGTTCGCCGTCCACCCGGTCCACACGGAATCGGTCGCGTGGATCTCCGGAATCACGGACGTGTCGTCGGCCTGCTTCGCCCTTCTCGCACTCGCGCTTTGGATGCGCGGCCGCGATCTATCCGGCGCCGTGTCGCTCCTTGCGGGCCTCCTCTGCAAGGAAATCGCGATCGCCGTGCCGGTGCTGATCCTGGCCGGAAGCATGAGGCGCGTGAAGCGCCTTATCCCCTACGCCGTGGCGACCGCGGTCTACGGGGCACTTCGCTGGAACGCGCTCGGCGGGGCCGCTCCTTCGCGGCGCGCCTGGGATCTCGACGCGTCCGGCTACGTGGCGAACGCCTTCGCCCTCCTCGCCGGCTACCTCCGGCTGCTGGTGTGGCCCATCGGCTTGAACCCCGCGCGTCCGTTCCATCCGGTCGGCGGGTTCTCCGACCCGCGCGCACTCGCGGGGCTCGCGCTGGCCGCGATCCTCGCGGCGTGGGCCATCACCCGGCGCCGCGACCGCCCGGTCGTCTTCGGCGTGACCCTCTTCGCGCTCGCCTTGCTCCCCGCGCTTTACCTCCCGGCCCTCGGAGAGATCCCCTTCGCCGAGCGTTATCTCTACCTGCCGTCGGCCGGGTTCGTGGTCCTCGTCACCTTCGCGTGGGAGACCGCCGCGGAGCGCCGGCCGGACGCGCGGCGGTGGTGGATCGCCGCGGCGGCGGTCGTGGTCCTGGCCTGCCTGATCGCGACCGTGCGCCGCAACGAGGACTGGCACGATGCGCTCACTCTGTGGACGGACGCCGCGGCGAAAGCGCCCGATTCCGCCGTCGCGCAGCAGAACCTGGCGGACGCCCTCCGGGAGCTCGAACGCTACGACGAGTCGATCGCCCGCTACCGGCGCGCGCTCGCCCTGGAGCCGGCGCGCGCGGACGCGCTCAACAATCTCGGCGTGGCGTACCAGTCGAGTGGCCGGCGGGACCTCGCCGCGGATTTCTACCGGGCCGCGCTGGCGGCGAGTCCAGGGCACGCGTCCGCTCACGCGAACCTCGGGCTGCTGCTCATCGACGCCGGCCGCTACGACGAGGGGATCGCCGAGTGCGAGGCGGCGCTGCGCATCGATCCGAGCCACGCGGGCGCCCACCACGATCTCGGGATCGCTTACGCCCGGCAAGGCCGGATGGACCTCGCGATCCCCGAGCTCGAGGCCGCCGTGCGGCTCCGTCCGGACGAGCCGGTCTACCGGCAGAACCTGGAGCGGGCGCGCGCGGCACGATGACGCCGGCGTTTCACCCGCGGGCGCCGAACAGCCGGAGCTTCGAGCTCGGCTTCTCGATCCAGGTCCAGGACGCGTGGGAGACGGCAACCGTCACCGCGAGCATCCACCAGCCCAGGAGCGGGAGGCCGGTGCCGAATTCGAGGAACTCTCGTACCACGATGACGTGCAGGAGGTAGACGCTGAAGCTGATGAATCCGAAATAGCGCAGGACCGGAAGCTCGAAGATCCGTCTCAAGAACCCCGTGCCGTTGACGCACGCGAAGACGACGACCGACCAGAGGAGCCCGAACACCAGGATCTCCCGGTGGAAGTAGAAAGACGGCAGCTCCCGGCCGAGGACAAGGGACGCGACCGAGGGCGCCAGCCCGATCGTCGCCCCCAGGGCCGCGATTCCCAGGATCTCCAGGGCCATGCGGAGCTTCCGGTTCGCCTCGAGCCCCGCCCCCTTCCAGCCGAGGTGGAGGACGGCGAGGAGCGACCCCATCAGGAAGATCGGCAAGTAGGGCCCCAGCCTCGGATCGTTGTCGACGGTGGCGCCCTGCGGAAAGAGGAACTGGTCGATCGCGATCAACACGGCGGTCGCCATCAACGCGGGCACCACCCGGGCGCGCAGCGGAATGGCGAGCGCCAGCGCCAGGAACGGCAGGACGAAGTAGTAGCGGAACTCGACGACGATGCTCCAGGTGATCCCCTTCGCCTGTCGCAAGGCGAGGTGGTTGAAGAGCTCCCCGATCGACAGCGTGAACGGAATCCCCACGGGAGTGGACGACCCGATGAGCCTTCCCAGGAAGAGGGTCGTCACGAGCCCCAGGAGCAGGTAAACGATGTAGAGGGGGTAGATCCGCAAGATGCGCCGCGAGGCGTAGTTGAGCAGGAACGCCTTCGTGCGCGCGGCCGCTCCCTTCTTGAGAAACGGAGAGGTGAGGAGGAACGAGCTGAGGACGAAGAAGAGATAGACGCCGCTCTTTCCGGTCCCCGAGAAGTCGGCGAACGGAAGGAGGAAGACGCCGCGGTTGCTGGTGTGGCTCAGGAAGACGATCAGGACCGCGACGCCGCGCAGGCCGTCCAGACAGTCGATCTGAGACCCCTTGTCGGTGATCTCCCGGCCCTGCAGCACGATGTCACTCCGCGACCGGCTGCCGCAGCTCCGCGGCCTCCGAGAGGCCCTCGCGCTCCTTGCGGCGGGACTCGTACTGCGCCAGCGCCCACAGCGGGAAGTACGCCCGGTAGAGGACGTAGTCGAGCGGCGCCGTGCGGAAGAAGATCCCCGCCGGATTCTGCCGCGGCCACTCGCCGTTCGGGAGCTGCGCCGCGGCCAGGAAATCCGCGGCCCGGCAGAGCACGTCCCAATCCGGATCGCTCGCCTCGAGGAGTGCCGACAGCGCCCACGCCGTCTGCGTCACCTGACCTTCGTCGCCCGCGACGTAGACGCTCGGATCGTCCGCCGCCGGCAGGGGGGCGAGCCGCTCGCTCCAGCTCCCGTCGGGGCGCTGAACCGACTTCAGCCACGCGCACGCCTTGCGGATCGCCGGGTCGGTCGGCGGCACCCCGGCGCCGATCAGCCCGCGGATGCCGAACATCGTCCCGTAGACGAGTCGAACGCCCCACGAGCCCGGCCAGGATCCCTCGCGGTACTGCGCGTCGCGCAGGAATCGAACGCCCCGCGCGACCGCCCGGTCGAGATCCGGGATCTCCTCGCGTTGCCGCAGGGACGGAAACTCGTCGAGTGCCGCCGTGATCGCCGCCACGCACGAGGCCGTGCACTCGACGAAGGAGAACTCGGTCATCGAATCGCCGAACATCTCGGCCGGATTCATCCATTCGAGGGAGAGGCGCCCTCGCCGCGGCTCGTAGGTGCTGAAGCCTCCGTCGCGGTTCTGGCACTGCATCAGGAACCGAAGACCCATCGCGATCTCGTCCTCGGACGGACGGCCGCGGGGCGAGACGAGCCTGGCGAGGATCGCTTCCGCCGTGCAATCGCTGACCGGCCAGCCGTGCCACGCCCCCGCGACGCAGTAGCCCCCGCGAGGGTCGATGCGATCGAACCCCCGCGCTCCGGCGATCGATTCCTTGATCTGCTGCGATGCGAGGAAGGCGTCGGCCCGCTGGAGCGCCTCTCCGACGGCGGCGTGGGGCGCGGCCGCCGAGAGCGCCTGCGCGGCGAAGGCGGTGTCCCACGATTCGCTTCGCGCCCCCGCGACCCTGGCCCCCTGCTCGTCGTCCTCCCAGATCCACTCGTCCATCGCCTCGAACGCCTTCGCCGCGTCGGCGTCGTCGGGATCGGCGGCGGTCAAGGCGATGATGTTGAGGAGGCCTGAGACCGGCGAGATGCTCGTGTAGCTCGTCGAGCGCAACTCGAACCGGATCCGCTCCCGCAGTCGAAGGACGGCGTTGCGGCGCGACCTCCGGCCGGTCGCCCGGTCCTTCCACCCCATCGCCCGGTAGATCGCGCGGAGCGTCCGGCCCGGCGGGGCGAACAGCTCCTCCTGGCGGAGGGCGCTTCGCGCCGCGCGAAAGTCCACGGAGTCGTACCCCTGGGGATAGAGCTCCTCGCGGAGCGCATCGGTCAGAGGCGTACGAGGGGCTTGGATGCGCTCTCCGTAGATCGTCGCCATCGCGAGGTAGATGAGCCGGGTATGGCAGTACAGGCGCGACGGGTGCACGGGGAGGAAGCGCGGGAGGCCCCACGCCTCCGGCAGGACCGGATTGACCCCCTGCCACGAGTAGACGTTCATCATCGCGAGCCAGAATTTCCCCCAGCTCGGGATCGCCACGACCCCGCCTTGCGCCCGGATGAAATCCAGCGCCCGCGCGACGAGGGGGTCGTCCGGGCCGACGCCCAGGAGCCGCGCGGCCACGTACACGAGCGAGGTCACGAAGAGGTACGGCTCCGACATGAAGTCGTGCAGGCCCCACGTGCCGTCCGGCAACCGCGTGCGCTCGAAGTGGAGCAGGAACCTCCGGCGGCGAATCGGGGCGATCGGGCGGTTCAAGAGATGGCAGGCGATCACGTACTGGGCCGCGAGCATCGGGCACCAGACGACCTCGCCCTCCCACGAGCCGTCCTCGGCCTGGAGCGCCGAGAGAGCGCGCGCGCCTCGCTCCAGGGCGAGGGAGGCTTCAGGCCGTCCGAGCGCAGGCGGCGCCCGGTGCGAGGAGGGGTGCTCGACCACCGGCGCCTTGGCTGACGACGCGCGCAGCAGGGCGCCGTACCGTTCTTCGGCCGACAGCGGCCCGCCCGATTCGGCTCCGTGCTCGTCGCCGGCCCGAGGAGGGCGCTTGGTCGGTGTTGCCGGCGTCAAGTGCAGGGCGCCGCCGAGCAGCCAGCGGATACGCAACGAGATGTCCCCGGTGACCTCGGCGACGTGGTCCCACCGGCCGGTGGAGCGGCCACGGCGCACGAGCTCCTTGGAGGCGATCAGCAGGGCCTTCAGGAACGACGATCCGAACGCCAGCTGCCCCGTGTCCTGACAGCCGAGGAGCCGCATCGTCTTGTGCCGCTCCGCGTCGCTTCGGCGCCAGAGGTCGTAGACCGCGTGCCGGATCAGCACGACCTCGTCGGAGGTGTCCGCGAAGACCTCGTAGAGGGCCACCGCGAGCATCTCGGGAACCCGGCTGCGAAGGATGCGCTCGCGGCGGTAGGCCGCGAAGCTCTTGGCATCCGCGAGCGCCACGGCGTCCTGGAATCCGAGCGTCATCCCTTGCGCGGTGAGCGGATGGTGGTAGCCCACGGCATCGCCGACGAGTGCCAGCCCCTCCCGGCCGAACTCGACGCGCGGCCGGATCTGGTTGGTCGCCCACGCGAGCGAGCCGTTGAACAGGGCGGCGCGGAAGGCGGCGCGCATCGGCTCGGGGATCGCGCTCGCGTACGCTTCGTAGAGCACCGCCTCCGTGTCCCGCCGCAGCCGGAGCGCCAGCGGCACGTCGATGCAGACGCGGATGCGTCGAGGATCGATCCGGTAGGCGAGCACGGGCCCGAGACCGCCCAAGCAGACGTGGCCGTATCCCTCGAAGGGAAGCTCCGCATCCTTGAGGATCAGCCCCGCCATGCGCGAGTAGGTCCCCGAGGCCCTCACGACGCCGAGGGCGGCGTGCACCACGCTCGACCGGCCGGAGGCGCCGACGATCTGCGCCGCCTCGATCACCTGCTCGCGGCCCGCGGGGTCGTCGTAGGTCAGTTGCTGCCCGTCGATCTTGGTCGCACGCGCGTGCGGAACGTAGTCGATGGTCGCGCTGGCCTCGCAGTGGCTCCGGAGAACCTCGACCAAGGCGCCATGCTCGCCGCTGTGCCCGGCCGGCCGGCCGTCGTAGGGGAGCACCACCGGTTTCGAGCCGTCGTCGGGGTAAACCACGAAGCCGAGCCCTCCGGCCGGGGAGGACGGCTCGAGCCGGACTCCGAGCTCGCGGAGGATCCTGATCGCCGGCGGATGCAGCCACTCGCCGGCCAGGCGGCGGCTCGCTTGCGGGTTCGCCTCGAGCAGGAGCACGCGGCGCCCCCGGCGGGCGAACGCGAGGGCCGCGACGCACCCCACCGGCCCGGCGCCGATGACCGCAACATCGAAGTGGCTCGCTCCGCCCCCGCCCGTCACATGGTCTCCATGGCCGCCTTTGCGCCGGTGTCCGACGACTCTACAGGGATGCGAGGATTTTCGCCGCTGTCTCCCGCACGATCGGCCGCGCGCTCATCATCAGGATCCCGTCCAGAAGCGGCGTTCGGAGTAGTCCCCGGAAGAGACCCCCGCCGAGAAAGGAGGCCCGGAACGCCTTACGGCACCGGCGCTCGTAGGTTGCAAGCGCGGCGGCCTCGTCGCCCCCCCGGACGAGGACGTCGGCCAGTTCCTCGGCGGCGATCATGCCGCTGCGCATCCCCTGCGAGATCCCCTCGGCGGTCGCCGGGTGGGTCAACAGGGCGGATTCGCCGACGACGATTCGCCCGGGAGACGTGAGCTTCTCGATGCGGTAGGAGGTCGCGATCGGGTGCCCCTTCCAGCTCCCGACCGGCCGTGCGCGGGCGAGACGCTCCGCGTAGTGCTTGTCGAGGAAAGCGCGGAAGAGCTCCCGTGCGTTCCGCTTGCCGCCGGCGTCCTCGTACGCGATGCCGATGTTGACCCGGCCGTCCCCTTCCGGAAAGAGCCAGCCGTAGAGCGGACGCACCATCCGATCGAAGACCATCTCGACGTGGTGCTCGCGGAACGGCACCCCGTCCCACCACCCCATGATCGCCTGGATGGTCTTGCGGGGGCGGGGACCGGGAACGAGGCGGCAGTGCGCCCCTCCCGCCACCACGACGAATCGCGCCCGCACCTCGCGGCCGTCTTTCGCCACCACACCGCAGACGCGGTCGCCGTCCTCGACGAGGCGGTCGGCCGAGAAGTGAGGGATGAACCGCACGCCGGCGGCCCGGGCCCGCTCGAGGATCAGATGATCGAGCGTGCGCCTCAGGCAGATCACCGCCTCGAGCTCCTCGCCGCCGCTCACGAAGGTCTCGCGCCCGCCCGGTGTGACGAGCCGGAGCCCGCGGATCGGATACGAGCGGCGCCGGACTTCGTCCCAGACCCCGAGCTCGCGCAGGGCCTCGATCCCCTTCGGAGAGATCCCGCTCCCGCAGGTCTTGTCGCGGGGGAAGTCGTGCTTGTCGAGGAGCACGACGTCGCGAACTCCGAGCCGGCCCAGGTGCGCGGCGGCGGCGGTGCCCGCGGGTCCGGCGCCGACGATCGCGACCTCGGCGTCGATCCGCTCGGTCATGGCCGGGCGGAGGGCCCCTGGCGCACCGGCTGGGGCGGAAGCAGGCCGCAGAGCAGCGCATCGAGGGAATACGCCCCCGCGCCGGTCAAGGCGAGCGCCGCGAACGGAACCAGATAAAGGAGGGGAAACTCGATCTCGCCCCAGGGCTGCCCGCCGTTGATCACGAAGGCGGCGATCGCCATCGTGAAGACGAGCGGCAGGACGGCGAGCCGGGTCAGGAGCCCGAGCGCGACCAGGATGGAGCAGAAGAACTCCGCTCCGACCGCGCCCGCCATGCTCGGGGCATGCCCGATCCCCAGCGGGTCGGGGAAGCTCGCCGATCCCGCTGCGAAACCCGAGAGCTTGCCCCAGCCGTGACCGGCCGCCATCATCGCGCCCAACGTGACGCGAAGGAGGAGGAGTCCGGCGGAGGACGTCTTCGTATGGGATCCCGGGTCGAGGACCGCGTGCCTCATCCGGGGAGTCTACCTCTAGGGACAACCGTTCGTGGTCACGTGTTTCGTGATCGCCGGGCAGGCCGCCCCCGCCCCCGCGTAGCTCCGCTCGCTTCCGTCGGGGTAGCGGCCGTAGCTTCCGTCCTGGCTCGCGCCGTCGGTCGCGGCGACGAGGAACCAGACGTTGTTCGGGAGGCTGACGGTCGCCGAGCCGGTCGGGGGGAGACCGCAGCTTCCCGCCGTGAAGGTCGCGAAGCTCCCGATCGCACCGCGGTAGAGGTTGACCGCCGTGGCGGGGCACTGCGAGGCGTCCCACGTCACGAGGACGTTGGCTCCGCTCCTCGACGCGCGGAGCGGGATCCCCGGGATGGGCCCTCCGTCGGGGATCGGCGGCGGCCCGGCGGACGAGGTCGTGCAGCTTCCCGGAACCATCGCCTTGGTGACCGACAGGTCGTCCACCGACCAGTTTCCCCCGGGGTACAGGTAATCGCCCGAGAGGTGGAATCGCAGCCTGACGTCCCCGCCCGCCCAGTTCACCAGCGAGCCGGTGTAGGTCGCGTAAGTCGGGAACGTGCCGGTGAAGTAGGTCGTGGGAAAGAGCGGCTGCGTGGTGGGACACTGGTTGTAAGCGAAATCCACGACCGACGGGTAGTCGGGGCTCAACAGCACGCGGGTCCAGGTCGCAAACCCCGGTCCCGTCGCGATCTCGACCTGGCCGACCGACCCTTCACGGCCGAGGATCTCTCCGGTCGGGTCGTAGTCGAGGTCGAGCTTCGTCGAGAAGGTCAGCTGCGGCCCCTGGCCCGGGTCGGCGAGGGTCAAGACGGGGCTCGTGAGGTCGGCGCAAACTCCCGCGTAGCTCGCCGCGGTGTAGCTCGCCGGTCCCGAGCTCCCGCCCGTCGGGGAATCGACCCAAGGGGATGCCGGCGTGAACTTCGCCGTGCCGGAATCCCCGGCATCGTCGGTCCAGGTTCCGAGAACCGGAGGTCCGTCGGGGGCGGCGGAGCGCTGCGCGACGTTGGCGTCCTCGTTGCCGCCGCGGCAGGGGCCGCCGTGCCCCGACGAGGCATCCTCGGCGCGAACGACGTAATAGCGCGAACCACCCGAAACGAGACCGACGCCGTCGTCGAAGGTCGTCCCGATCAGGCAACGGGCGATCCGGTTCGACGGCCCGGGAACGAACCCAGGGGTGGTGCCGCGGTAGACGTTGTAGCGGGCGTCCCCCTGGCAGTAGGGCGAGCCCGGGTCCCAGGTCAGCCGCACCGTGCACCCCGCCTGGCCGGTGCTCGCGGCGGACACGATCCCGCGGAAGAACGGCGGGAGCGTGCAATCCCCGGTTGGCACCACGGTGCCGCAGGCCGAGCGCGGGGACTCGCACGCGGCGGCCGCATCCGATGCCGAGGCCACGTAGTAGCTGGTGGCGACCCCTCCGGTCACCCCCGTGTCGAGGAACGTCGTCGCCGTCACCCCGGTGGCGACCGGAATCCACGGGCCGCCGGGGCAGGTGCCGAAGCTCCGGTAGACGTTGTACGACGCCGCACCTGAAACGGCGGTCCAGGTGACCCGGACCTGGCGGTCGGCCGGTGTGGCGAGCGTGGGAGCGCTCGGTGCGGCCGGCGCCACGCAATCGGTCAGCGCTCCGTGAACGACGAGGGCGAACGGCTGCGGTCCCCAGGAGACGTCCAGCCCTCGCACGCGGACGATCCAGCGTCCGGCCGCGGGGGCGTCGAAGACCAGGCGCTCGACGACGTTGCGGTCGTCGTGGGGGTCGGCGGCGTTCATGGTCGCCTTGGGGAGCCCGGTGACGCCGTCCCGGGTCTGGAACCAGACGTGGCCGGCCGGATCGACGACCTCGAGTTTCAGCTCGTTCACCCGGGCGCGCGCGGCGTTCAACGCCGCTGGGTAGTCGGTCCAGACGAGGGTCGCGCGGAAGGGAGTGCTTGAGGCGACGTCATAGGCGTGCGCGACCACGCTCCCCGCCGTGATCCCCTCGCGATGATCGTCCACGCGAAGCTGGAACGCCGCGCCGCTGAACGGCAGCGTCCCGCCGAGAAGGATGCGGCCGAACCCCGACGTGAAGTCGGGGGCGGGAGCACCGGCACCGAGAGCGACCGCACCGTCGACGAGCGTCGCCTTGACGAGGGCCCCGGTGGCGGAGAAACCCTGCGCCGGGTTGCGCGTCCCGTTGGCGTAGAACCCCGCGGCGAAGTACTCCCGCACCAGGGCGGCGAACCCCGCCGCCGCCGGCGCCGACATCGACGTCCCGTCGAGGGCGCAGCTCGCGCAGTTGTTGGTGGCGAGATTGGCGTCCGAGGCCGCGGAGACGGTGGACTCTCCCTGCGCGGCGAGGGTCGGCCCCAGCCGTCCATCCTCGACGGGGCCAGGGCTCGAGAAATAGGACGGGACCGAGGCCGCCGTGCCGTGGCCGACCGAGCCGACGACGAGCGGATCCTTCGCGACCGCGGGGGTCCCGACGGCTATCGGGGCGGGGCAGATCGATCCGGCGTTGCCCGCCGCGACCACGACGAGGAGATCGGGGTGCGACCACATCGCGAGATCGGCGTCGCGCGCGTACGAATCGTACGGTGCCGTGCATCCGGGGATGCAGTTCCCGAGCGGGTCGTAGCAGGCGCCTCCCCAGGAATTCGTGTGGATGCGGGCGCCGTTCTGATACGCGACGTCGGTCAGATTCCAGACGGTGCCCGACCGGTCGTTCAAATATTCGAGACCGTCTCCCATCTCCTGGAAGACGAGCTTCGCACCCGGGGCCACGCCGTCGCCGCCGTTGCGGTTCGCGGTCGTGAACCCCGCGCAATCGGCGTACGGCGCGTTGTCTCCGGCCACCGAGCCCGACACGTGGGTGCCGTGTCCGCTCGTGCCGGTGATCGTGGCGGGACAGGTGTCTTCCTCCCCCGTGGGGGTCCCCGACCAGTTGTAATAGAGGACGTCCTTGCGGCGATTGCCGGCGGGCGCTCCGGCAGGGCACGGCGCGAAGCCGCAGAACACGACCGGAGGCGGGCCGTTCACCGTGTCGCGGAAATAGCAGAGGTCGTCGTCCTGTCCCGTGTCCGCGACGCCGACGATCTGGCCGCACCCGAAGATCCCGTGGTCGAAGATCGGAGTCTGCTGCGGCGACGGTCCGACGAACGACTGGTGGACCCAGACCGCGTCCTGATTCATCGGGCGGAACGCCCGGGCGGGCTCGATCGCCTCGACCTCGGGGAGCGACGCCAGCGCCGAGAGGACGGAGGCGAGCCGCTCCGCGGGGACGGTCGCCGTCACCCGCCACGCGCCGTTCTTGCCCGACGGGCCCGCGGCGGCGTCGAGCCCCGAGAGGGCGTCCATCACGCGCGCCTCGGATTCTCCCTCGGCGACGATCACGCGGATCTTCGTGTCACCCGACGGCGTGCTCGCGCGGAGCGACAGCTGCGGCTCGAGCTTCAGGTGCGGCGGCAGCGTGCCGAGCCATAGGACGAACGGAAGGCGGCGAACCGCGGCCTCGGCGTCGGGTGCGAGCCTGACGCGGTACCCATGGACGGGGATCACGTCGAGCACTTCGGCGCCCGCCGCCTCGAGGGCGGCTCGCTCTCCGGGTCCGAGCGGAATCGTGGTGATGGCGACGAGGTAGCGCGAGCCTCGAGCGGAGACGGCGACCGGAGGGGCGGCGAACCAGGCGGGCGCGGCGGGGGACGGCGCGGCCGGACGAAACGTCCCCCCGGAAAGCTCGAGCTCGAGGCTTCCCCGGGGAGGGGGCGCCGCGAGCGCGGGAGCGAGAAGAGCGGCCGCGACGAGGAGCGACGCGAGCCGAGCGGTCATCTCGCGAAGGCGGGGCTTGCCGCCGTAACCCACTCCAGCTTCTTCACCGCGCGGTTGATGACGAAGACACGCGTGTTGTTCGACTTCGGGTCGGCGGGAATCATGAAGAAGCCCGGCTTGACCTTGTCGTAGCCGACCGTGAACCCCGCGATGATCTCGTCGTCGGCGAAGGTCACGACGGCGCGCCGTCCCTGGCCGGCCGCCTTGTCGAGCGAGTTGTCGTCCACGCGGCGCGGATCCCCTTCCCAAGACTTCACGAAGAAGACCGCCTTCAGCGAGTCCACCTGGATCTCGACCGGCTTCGCGCCCTGGTCGCCTCCCGGGGCCAAATGGAATTTCGTCTTGTTCGGTGAGAAGTCGTGGGTCGTGCCCTTCAAGACGCGCCCGTCCACGAAACGGGCCACCACGCGCCGTCCGTCGTTCATCTCGTTCACGGTGTCGGCCATCGCCGGTTCCTCCGGGTCCACCCGTCGGGACAACGTAGGTTCCGGGGGGCCCTGGGGCCAGCCGGGTTTATGCTACGCGGGCTTCTGTGGAGGACTCGCATGGACGGCCTCAGGACGCTGAATTCCTCGGATCGCCGCGGTTTCGGAGCAACGATGCGGCCGGACGCCTGGTGGCTGCAACCGTCCGTCGTCGGCGGCGGGCTCCTGACCTTCGTCGTTTATTCGACCTGGGCGGCGTTCCAGGGAGCCCATTACCGCTATGGCCCCTACCTCTCTCCCTTCTATTCGCCCGAGCTCTTCGGCGACCCGGCGCACGCCTGGTTCGGCGCCAAGCCGTCGTTCTGGCCGTCGTGGCTCCCGTTTTCCCCGGCGCTCCTGATCCTCTGGGTCCCCGGATTGTTCCGCTTCTCCTGCTACTACTACCGGGGGGCCTACTACAAGGCGCTCTGGGCCGATCCGCCGTCGTGCACCGTCTCGGAGCCGCGCTCGTCCTACTGGGGCGAGCGGTCGTTCCCGCTGATCCTGCAGAACGGACATCGCTACTTCCTCTTCCTCACGCTCGGCTTCCTCGCCATCCTCGTCGCGGACGTGTGGCGCGCGATGTGGTTCACCGACGCCGCCACCGGCGCGACGACGTTCGGTATCGGCGTCGGGACGCTCGTCCTCGGGGCGAACGTCGGCCTGCTCTCGGCGTACCTGCTCGGCTGCCATTCGCTCCGTCACGTCGTGGGCGGGATCCTCGACACCCCCTCGTCCGCCCCGGCGCGCTTCGCGGCCTACCGCTGCGTCACTTGCCTCAACCGCAGGCACATGCTGTGGGCGTGGTGCAGCCTGATCTCGGTCGGTTTCAGTGACGTCTACGTCCGGCTCTGCTCGATGGGGGTGTGGACCGACTGGAGGCTTCTCTAATGGCGGCTCACGAGACCCACGAGCACGACGTCCTCGTGATCGGGGCCGGAGGGGCGGGCTTACGCGCGGCGATCGCCGCCGCCTCGCACGGCGTGTCGGTCGGGCTGGTTTGCAAGTCGCTTCTCGGGAAGGCGCACACGGTGATGGCGGAAGGAGGGGTCGCCGCGGCGCTCGCCAACGTGGACGAGCGAGACAGCTGGCAGGTCCACTTCGCCGACACGATGCGCGGCGGCGGCTACGTCAACAACCCGAGGATGGCGGAGATCCACGCCAAGGAAGCCCCCGAGCGGGTGCGCGAGCTCGAAGCCTGGGGAGCGCTCTTCGACCGGACGAAGGACGGCCGCATCCTCCAGCGCAACTTCGGCGGCCATCGGTACCCGAGGCTCGCCCACGTCGGCGACCGCACCGGGCTCGAAATGATCCGGACTCTGCAGGATCACGGCATCCATCAAGGGGTCGAGGTCCACATGGAGTGCACGGTGATCCGGCTCCTGCTGGACGCGGGGCGCGTCGCCGGGGCCGTCGCCTACGAGCGCGAGCGGGGACGCTTCAAGGTGTTCCGGGCGCGGGCGATCGTGCTCGCGACCGGCGGGATCGGCCGCGCGTTCTCGGTCACCAGCAACAGCTGGGAGTACACGGGGGACGGCCAAGCGCTCGCCTTCGACGCCGGCGCCGACCTCATGGACATGGAGTTCGTGCAGTTCCATCCCACCGGCATGGTCTGGCCGCTCTCGGTCCGGGGGATTCTCGTCACCGAGGGAGTGCGCGGCGAAGGGGGCGTCCTCCGTAACAAGGACGGGCGCCGCTTCATGTTCGACGACATCCCGGAGCTGTACCGGGGCCAGACGGCGAGCGACGATGAGGAAGGGTGGCGCTACACGCAGGGGGACCGGAACGCGCGCCGCCCCCCGGAGCTCCTGACCCGGGATCACGTCGCCCGGTGCATCGTCCGCGAGATCAAGGCCGGCCGCGGCTCCCCGCACGGCGGGGTCTTCCTCGACATCTCGTGGATCAAGGACCGGATGAAGAGCTCCGCGGAGCACATCAAGAAGAAACTCCCGAGCATGTACCACCAGTTCAAAGCGCTGGCGGACATCGACATCACCAAGGAACCGATGGAGGTCGGGCCGACGACCCACTACATCATGGGTGGGATCCGGGTGGACGCCGACACGCAGATGGCGACCGTGCCCGGGCTCTTCGCGGCCGGGGAGTGCGCGGCCGGCTTGCACGGCGCGAATCGTCTCGGCGGCAATTCGCTCTCCGATCTCATCGTCTTCGGCAAGCGCGCCGGCGACCACGCCGCCTCGTGGGCGAAGGAGCACCCGGCCGGCCGCGTCATGGACGACCAGATCGACGACGCGACCCGCCGCGCCCTCCTGCCGTTCGAGCGGGGAGCGGGAGAGGGCGAGAACGCCTTCGCGGTGCAGCACGACCTGCAGACGACGATGCAAGACCTCGTCGGCATCGTGCGCAAGGAGGACGAGATGCAGCGGGCGCTTCAGGCGATCGCGGATCTGCGGCGCCGGGCCGATCGCGTCGGGGTCTCCGGGAACCGCGAGTACAACCCGGGCTGGCACACGGCGCTCGACCTCGACAACCTCCTCACCGTGGCCGAGGCGATCACCCTGTCGGCGATCGAGCGGAAGGAAAGCCGCGGGGCGCAATTCCGCGAGGACCACCCGGAGAAGGAAGAACGGTTCGCGCGCGTCAACGTGATCGCGCGGAAGAGCCCCTCCGGAGGTGTCGCCGTCCTGCGCGCTCCCGCCCCCGAGATGACCGCCGAGATGAAGGCGATCGTCGCCGAGATGAAGTGATGGCGACCGCGCGATTCCGGATCTGGCGGGGGGACGCATCCGGCGGTGGCTTCCGCGACTACGCCGCCTCCGTGGACGAGGGGATGGTCGTCCTGGACGCCGTGCACCGCATCCAGGCGGCGGACGCCCCGGACCTGGCCGTGCGCTGGAACTGCAAGGCGGGAAAGTGCGGCTCCTGTTCGGCGGAGATCAACGGCACCCCCCGCCTGATGTGCATGACCCGCATGAACCAGCTCCCGCTCGACCGCCCGGTGACGATCGAGCCGATGAAGGCGTTCCCGGTGATCCGGGACCTGGTAACCGACGTTTCGTGGAACTTCCGCGTCAAGCGCGGGATCCGGCCGTTCAAGCCGCGTCCTCCCGACGCCCCGGACGGCACCTGGCGCATGGCTCAGGCGGACGTGGATCGGGTCATGGAGTTCCGGAAGTGCATCGAATGCTTTCTCTGCCAGGACGTCTGCCACGTCCTGCGCGAGCACGACCGGAAGGACGCGTTCATCGGACCGCGGTTCCTGCTGTTCGTCGGCGCCCTCGAAATGCACCCTCTGGACGTGGAAGACCGGACCGAAGAACTCCAGAAGGCGCACGGCATCGGGCTGTGCAACATCACGAAGTGCTGTACCAATGTCTGTCCCGAGGGGATCGCGATCACGGACAACGCGATCATCCCTCTCAAGGAGCGTGTCGTGGATCGGGCCTACGACCCGGTGCTCGGCCTGCTCCGGATCTTCCGCGGCAAGGACGCGCCTGATCCGTAGGAATGGACGTCCGGAGGAGGTGGCGATGTTCGAGCTCAAGCGGCTGTCCAAGGACGGGATTCCGGCGGCCATGGTCCGCGTGGAACGATACCGGCTGCTGAACGAGCCGTGGCGGGCCGAGAGCATTTGCCGCGACATCCTCGACGTCGAGCCGGACAACCAGCAGGCGCTGATCGCGCTCCTGCTGTCGATCACCGACCAGTTCGGCGGCTCGTCCAGCGCCTCGGTCGCGGCGGCCCGCGAAATCCTCGGGAAGATTCGCGGCGAGTACGAGAAGGCGTACTACGAGGGGATCGTCTGCGAGCGGTGGGCGACCGGCATCCGCAAGCGCCAGGCGACCGCCTCGGGGCCGATGGTCTACGACTGGCTACGCCGGGCGATGGAGTGGTTCGACAAGGCCCACGCGCAGCGGCCACCGGCGAACGACGACGCGCTCCTGCGGTGGAACACCTGCGCGCGGTTGATCATGCACGACCCGTCGCTGCGCCCCGCGACGGAGGACGACGTCGCCCCGATGATCGAGTAGCGGTCTAAGGCGTCCGAAACGCCGCGTCGTCGGCCTCGCCCGACCCCGACACGTTGTCGAAGCGGATGGCGAACGATCCGTCCGGCGCGGACTTCGTCATCGCGAGCTTGACCGGGCCGACCGGCTTCCAGTCGGTCCAGCTGAACGCCTCGCGCTCCTCCGACTTCTGTCCCGTGAGAATCATCTCCCAGCGCTCCATGAGGCCGGTGTCCTTGGCGACGAACGCCCAGTAGGTGTCCTTGGGAGTCAACCCGATCCCGTCCTCGAAGCTCACGCGGACGACGTCGTAGGTCTTGCCGTCGACCTGCTTTTCCCCCTCGGAGCCGAGGTTCACGCCCGGGTCGAGCATCTTCGCCGGCATGAGGAGCCAGTAGGAGTCGTTGATGAAGCGGCCGTACGCGCGCTCGAGCATCGCCTTGAGGTCGTCTCCGGCCAGCTCCTTCCCGTCCACCCACGCGCGCCCTTGGCCGCGGTTCTGGACGTTGAAGAGGACGAGGAGGTCCTTTCCTTCCTTGTTCTTCCCTTCGAGACGGTAGCGTCCATCCCACCGGTCCCAGACGTGGCGGTAGCGCCCGGCGTCCTTCCCGCCTCGGACCACGACGAAGTCGAACTTGAGAGTGCGGAGATCGGCGAATCCCTTCTCGCCTCCCATCGCCTGCAACGTCTTTTGGGCGGTGGCGACGGCGGCGGGTTCTCGCGACTCCGCGGCCCGGGCGGCCGGAACGACGATCGCGGGAAGCAGGCAGAGTGCGACCAGCGCGCATTTCATGGGAGCTCCTTCTCTAGAGGATCGAAGCTTAACCCCGGTGACGCGCGCTAGACTACCCGGGATGATCGTCGAAGCGGCCCAGCCGGCGACTCCGATCGGGACCCTCGCGCTCTTCGTCAAGGACGGCGCCCTGGTGGGGGTCGCTTTCGACGGGAGAATCGACGCCGTCCCCTCGTGGATCGCCGAAGCCCGCGGGGCGGAATCGCTTCGTGCCGTTCCGGATCCATCCGGCTGGACGACCCGCTTCGCCCGCTACTTCGACGGGGACATGAAGGCGTTCGACGGCGCTCCGCTCGCGATCGGCGGAACCGACTTCCAGCGCTCCGTCTGGAACGCGCTCCTGGCGATCCCGGTGGGGAGCACGGTCTCGTACGGCGAGCTCGCCCGCCGCATCGGGAGGCCGGACGCGGTGCGCGCGGTCGGCGCCGCGAACGGCGCGAACCCGATTCCGATCGTCGTGCCCTGCCACCGGGTGGTCGCCTCCGACGGCTCGCTCCACGGATACGGCGGCGGGCTCGATCGCAAGAGGTGGCTGCTCGATCACGAAGCGCGGCACGCCGGGGCGCAGCGCGCGCTCGGGTTCACGCGGTGACGGGTCGCGAGCGCTCGGTCCTCGTCGTCGGCGCGGGAATGTTCGGGATCGCATCGGCCACGGCTCTCAAAGAGCGCGGCTGGCGGGTCACGGTTCTCGATCCCGGCCCGCTCCCGAGGGTCGAGGCGGCCTCGACCGACATCAGCAAGGTCGTCCGGATGGACTACGGCTCGGACGCGCTCTTGACCGATCTGATGGAGTCGGCGATCCCACGCTGGCTCGATTGGAACCGCCGGTGGGATGCCGAGCTGTATCACGAGGTCGGATTCCTCCTGCTCGCCCGGCAGCCCATGGCCGCGGGAGGGTTCGAGCACGCATGCCTGCAGACGCTCAACGCCCGCGGGCACGCGGTGCGGCGGCTCGACGCGGCCGCCCTCCGGGAATGGTTCCCGGCGTGGAACGCGGCGCTCTATCCCGACGGGTATCTCAATCCGGCCGCGGGGTTCGTCGAGAGCGGGCGCGCTCTCTCTCGCATGATCGATGACGCGCGCGCGGCCGGTGTCGCCATCCGGACGGGGGATCGGGTCGCGCGTCTCGACGAGGAGGGCGGCCTGGTGCGGGGTGTGGTGACCGCGGCAGGGGAAAGGGTGACCGCGGATCTCACGCTGGTCGCCGCGGGCGCCTGGACCCCGGTGCTCCTCCCGCACCTGCGCGAGGTGATGTGGCCGGTCGCGCAGCCCGTCTTCCACCTCGCGCCCGCCGATCCATCCGCCTGGCGGCCCCCGCGGTTCACCGTCTGGGCGGCGGACATCGCGGCCACCGGCTGGTACGGCTTCCCGGCGAACGAGAACGGGATCGTCAAGATCGCGAACCACGGCCCCGGGCGCCGCGTCGACCCCGACGCCCCGCGAACGATCGCCAAGGACGACGAAGATCGCCTTCGCGCGTTCCTCCGCGAAAGCCTGCCGGGGCTCGCTGGGGCGACGCTCGCCGCATCGAAGACCTGCCTCTACTGCGACAGCTTCGACGGCGACTTCTGGATCGGCCTCGATCGCGACGTGCGCGGGCTCGCGGTCGCCGCCGGCGATTCCGGTCACGGCTTCAAATTCGCGCCCGTGCTCGGCGAGATCGTCGCCGATGCGATCGAGGGGGTCCCGAACCGGTTCGCCGCGCGCTTCGCCCCCCGCGCTCCAGCCGGAAGGAAGACCGAGGAAATGCGCTTCGGGATGTCGTGAGCCCGGCGCTCCGCTGCACCGTCCGCGGCTGCGCGGAGCCGCTCACCTGGGACGCCGACGTCCTGCGCTGCCCGTGCGGGCACGCCTTCGACCGGGCGCGGGAGGGGTACTGGAACCTGCTGCAGCCGCAGGATCGCAAGTCCGCCGACGCGGGGGATCGCGAGGAGGCGGTCGAGGCGCGGCGACGATGGCTCCGCCGCGGATTCGCCGACGGGCTCGTCGCGACCCTCCGGGCGACCGTGGAGGCGCTGGCGATCCCGGCCGGCGCCACGGCGGTGGACGTGGGATGCGGGGAGGGGACGATCACGACCGGCGTCCTCTCCGGGCGCGGGCTCGACCTCTGCGGCGTCGACCTCTCCGTGAGGGCGATCGCTGTCGCCGCGCGCCTCGATCCCGCGGCGACCTGGATCGTGGCGAACGCCGATCGGGCGCTCCCGCTCGCCGACGGCTCGGTCCGCGTCGCGCTCTCGATCTTCGGGAGGCGGCCGGCAGCGGAGCTGGCGCGGGTGCTCGCCCCGGACGCGGCGCTCGTCGTCGCGATCCCGGCGGACGACGACCTGATCGAGCTGCGCGCGGCGGCGCAGGGAAGGGCGGTGCGCCGCGACCGCGTTCCCGCCGCGGTCGACGAGCTGGCCCCCGCCTTCGATCTCCTCGGGCGCACCGTCTGGCGCCACCGTGCCACTCACGATCGCGAGGCGCGGGACGACGCGCTGGCGATGAGTTACCGCGGCGCGCGTTCCGCGGAGCGCGCCCGTCTCGCCGGCCTCCCCGCGGCGGAGGTCACGCTCGCCGCCGAAATCCTGGTTCTCCGCCGGAACCTCGGCTAGCCTGACGCGCATGTTCATCGGGCACGTCGCCGTCGGGCTCGCGGCCAAGAAGATCGCGCCGCGCGCGTCGGCCGGCACCAGCGTGGCGGCCGCGATGTTCCTCGACGTCGTCTGGCCGCTGTGCCTGCTCCTCGGAATCGAGACCGTGCGCATCGCCCCGGGGGACACGGCATTCACCCCGTTCGACTTCGTCAGCTACCCGTGGTCGCACTCGCTCGCGATGGCCGCGGTGTGGGGCGTCCTCTTCGGCGGCGTTCACTACGCGATACGACGGGATGCGTTTACGGCAAATATCCTCGGATGTTTGGTGTTGAGCCATTGGGTCCTGGACTGGGTGACCCATCGTCCCGACCTGCCGCTCGTTCCCTGGGGCTCGTTCAAGACGGGCCTCTCGCTCTGGCGCTCGATCCCCGCGACGCTCGCCGTCGAAGGGTCGATCTTCGTGGCCGGCGTGGTGCTCTACACCCGGACGACCGCACCCCGCGACCGCATCGGGCGCTTCGGTTTATGGGTTTTCTTGGCGGTTCTTATCCTTATTTATGCCGCGGGGCTCGGACCTCCACCGCGACCGGGGCAGGAGGCGATCATCCCGTGGTTGACGATCGCGCTCGGGATCCTCTTCCCGTGGGCCGCCTGGTTCGACCGGCACCGCACGTTCCGCGGTTGACGAGCCCGCGCCTTTCCCGTACATAGCACCCGCTCGATCGACGCGAGCCGGTTCGACGCGCTCGCAGGGGGATTCATGACGAAGTCCGACGTGTGCGTTCCGCGCCTGATTGCGCTCTCGCTCCTCGCTGTCGTCTTCGCACCGATCGCATGGGCCGCCGCGCCGTCCTCGAATCGAACACGTCTCGCGCCGCCCGTCCCGAGTCAAGCGCCGGCCAATCCTTCGGCGCAGCCGCTCGACCCCGACGAGGTGGACAAGAATCCGCCCGTCAGCTTCGGCGAGCTGATGCGCACGCTGACCCCGATCACCGAGGCCGAGGTTGGTGCGGCGGACGCGACCTTCCGCAAGTGGGTCGATCTCATTCGGACCGGACGCGCCGACAAGCAGACGATGCGCCTCTACGCCTACTTCAGGTCACGTCTCGATCCGTTCGACAAGCCCGTTCCTGAAGGGTGGCGCGATCGCGGCACCGCGGTGCTGCGCGACGCGGCGCGCACGCGCGCGGCGCTCATGGGGTGGACCACCTCGCAAGGCGCGATCGCCGGCGGGAACCCGGGGGCAGAGCCTCCTCAGAGCGGTGCTCCCACAGCCGGCATCTCGCCCTACGGCCGCTGGATCCCGATCGGGCCGTACACGATTCCAGGCCGCACGATGGGGGTGGACCGGCCGGCGGGAGAGCCGAACACGCTCTACGCCGTCGTCGCCGACGGCGGCGTGTGGCGCACGCGGGACGCGGCCGCCACCTGGGAGCCGCTCACCGACCGCGAGGCGACGCTGTCGGGCGGATCGATCGTGCTCGATCCGACCGACCCGAAGACGATCTATTTCGGCACCGGCGAAGGGAACGGCGCGATCGACAATTACTCGGGGGTGGGTGTGCTCAAGTCCACCGACGAGGGGATGACCTGGACGCGGAGCAACGCCTTCTCGGGGAGCGTCCGCCGCCTCGCGATCCACAAGGACGAGCCGACACGCCTCTACGCGGCGGGGGACAGCGGCTGCTACCTCTCGACCGACGCGGGGGCGACCTTCACCCTTCTGGCCGGCGTGGGCCTTCCGACCAACGCCGGCGCATCGGACGTGCTCATTCGTCCCGACGACCCGAACACCGTCTACTGCGCGATCTGGGGCGGGGCGAACGGCGGCATCTACCGGTCGGTGGACCACGGCGCGTCGTTCCAGCTCCTGGGCGGCGGGCTTCCCGCGATCGGCACCGTCGGGCGCATCACGCTCGGCATCTCGAGATCGAGCCCGGCGATCATGCTGGCGGGGATCGACAAGGGGAACGGGACGCTCTACAAGAGCAGCGACGGCGGGACCAGCTGGGCCACGCTCGCCGGCGGCTCCGCCGGGTATTGCGGCGGCCAGTGCTGGTACGACAACGCCCTCGGGATCGATCCCGTCGACCCGAATGTCATGTACCTGTCGGGGGTGAGCTTCTTCCGCTCGCTCGACGGAGGCGCGACCTGGGCCCAGTCCGACGCGGCGGTGCACGTCGACCATCACTTCGTCTTCACCCCCGCGCCTGGGGAAGTGATCGCGACCAGCGACGGCGGCGTCTTCCATTCGACCAACCAGGCGGCCTCGTGGTCGAACTGGGGGCTCGGGATGGACACGAGCCAGTACTACGGGATCTGCCGCCACCCGACCGATCCCGACTGGGCGATGGGGGGGACGCAGGACAACGGCTCCCACCGGCGGAGTCCGGCGTCGACCTGGACGGCCGTTCTCGGAGCGGACGGCGGAATGTGCATGACCGGCCCGGCGGGAAGCAACGTCGTCATCGGCGAGTATCAGAACCACAGCATGCAGCGCTCCGCGGACGGCGGGAATTCGTTCTCCGACGCCAACGGCGGGGTCGCGCGGACCGACAAGGAGGCGTGGGTGGGGATCGTCGAAGCCGATCCGACGAATCGGAACAACATGTGGACCTCCACGATCAAGGTCTACCGATCGCTCGACGCGCGTGCGACCAACTGGGTTCCTGTCTCCACATCGCTTTTCTTCGGCTTGAGCGGCTCGGCCCTCGGGGTGGCCCCGTCCAATTCGAACATCGTCTACGCCGGCTTCGACGGCGGGGGGATGTTCGTGACCGTGAACGGAACGGGGGCGACACCGATCACCTGGACCAACATCCACGCCGCGTCCTTGCCGCAGCAGCGCGGCGTGCGCCGGATCCGCGTGCATCCGAGCAACGCGGACACGTTCTACGTCGTCTTCAGCGGCTACGGGGCGGGGAAGATCTGGAAATCGACCGACCGCGGCGTCACCTACGCCGACAAGACGGGAGACTTGCCCGACGTCCCGGTCAACGACGTGATGATCGACATCGACAATCCCGGCACGTTGATCGCCGCGACCGACCTCGGGATGTTCCGCTCGGACAACGACGGCGCCCACTGGTACGGCTGGAGCGCGGGGTATCCGACCGTCGCGTCGATCGAGACGACCTACGACCGGACGGCCGACAGGCTGCGCGTCGGCACCCACGGGCGGAGCATGTGGGAATGGCAGGAATCGTCCTCGTCACCGGTCGCGGTTCCCGACGGCGCAGGGGTGCCGGGAGCCCAGCTGCGCGCCGACAAGATCGCCGGTGGGGCGACCCTCCGCGTGAAGTGGGACAGCGTGGCCTGCACCGCGCGCGACTACAACCTGTTCTACGGCGATCTCGCGAGCGTCGCGTCCTATGCCTACACGGGCGCGGTGTGCGGCCTCGGGACCGGCGGCCTCGCCGACATCCCGATGCCTAACTCCGCCTCCGGCAACGTCTTCTTCGTGATCGCCTCGACCGACGGCGCGGGCAAGGAAAGCCCGCATGGCTACGTGGCGGCGGGAACGCCGAGCTCCGCGAGCGGGATCGGCTTCTGCGGGATCACCGAGCAGGTGGCGTTGGTCAGCTGCCCGTAAGAAACGGGGACAGCAACCTAATTAGGAAATGGGGGACAGCAACCTAATTGGGAAGAACCCAATTGGGTTGCTGTCCCCCATTTCCTAATTAGGTTGCTGTCCCCGTTTCTTTCCCCGGCTTGTGCAACAATTCCCGTCCGTGAAGACCCCCCGGCTCCTCACCCTGGCGGCGCTCCTCGTCGCGGCCGTCGAAGCGGCGAGCGCGGCCGACGCCATCCCGGTCGCGATCTCGACCGACACCGGCGGTCCTTCGACCCGCGCGGTCCTGACCTTTTCGAAGCCGGTCGCCTGTCACGTCGTGGAAACGGCCGGCAAGGTCCAGGTCGCCTGCGATCAAGCGATCGCCCCCTCGCCCGCGAAGGGGACGCTCGGCGACGCGATCCTCGCGGGGTTCGCGCTCGAGGGGGACCGCGCGCTCGCCTTCACGACCGGCCGCGGCTACCGGAAGGTCGAATCGTTCGAGATCCGGAACCCGTCCCGCCTCGTCCTCGATTTCGAGGGGGAGCGAGGCGGAGCCCAAGCAGCCGCCGCGGCCCCGGCGGTAGCACCGGGAAAGTCGGGGACGATCATCGTCATCGACCCGGGGCACGGCGGGGTGGAGGTCGGCGCGGTCGGCGTTTCCGGGCTCGAGGAAAAAGCGGTCACCCTCGACCTGGCCCGCCGCCTGGCGGTCCTCCTGCAGAAGCAGGGGATCACCGCGGTGCTCACACGCGACGAAGACCGGGTGATGCCGCTCGACGACCGTACCGCAATCGCCAACCAGAATCGGGCCGAGCTGTTCCTGTCGATCCACCTGAATGCGTCGAAGCGGAAGAGCGCGATCGGAGCGGAGACGTACTACCTGTCGGCCGACGCGACCGACGCCGAGGCGCGCACGCTCGCGGCGCTCGAAAACAAGGCCTACCAGTCCCCCGACGCTCCGCAGGCGACCCCGGTCAGCCCTCCCGACCACGGGCTCGAGCTGATCCTTTGGGACCTGGCGCAGAACAGCTACCTCGCGGAGTCGAGCCGCCTCGCGGAGTCGATCCAGAAAGAGCTGAACGCCCTGACCGGGGTGCGGGACCGAGGCGTGCGCCAGGCGCCGTTCCGCGTCCTGATGGGCGCGACGATGCCGGCGATCCTCGTCGAGGTCGGCTTCATCTCGAACCCGGAGGAAGAGACCCGGCTGAAAGCGGACGACTACAAGGACAAGATCGTGGACGCGATCGCGCGCGCGGTGGCCGACTTCCGCCGCGGGGTCGCGGCCCTCGACACGGGCGGCGGATCGTCGGGAGCTTCGAGACCGTGACACGCGGGGTCCCGCGCGCCCTCGCCCTGGCGCTCGCTTTGCTTCCGGCGTGCGGGCGCGCTCCGGAGCGTGGCGCGCCTCCGGCCGAGACGACACCGGCGGGTGCCGCGGCGACACCGGGAGGTGTGCCGGAGCCGGAGCAGGGCGTCGCCCCGCTCGCGAAGTCGAGCGTGACCGTCTGGTTCCCCTCCTCGGCCGACGCCACGCTCGTCGGCGAATCCCGCGAGATCGTGGACACCAAGCGCGCCGCTGACCGGGGCACGCAGATCCTCCAGGCGCTCCTCGACGGGCCGCAAGGGTCCGAAGCGCTGGCGGCGGTCCCCGAGGGGACGACGCTCCGGCAGCTTTGGGTGCGCGATGATGGGACCGCGTACGCCGATTTTTCGACCGAGCTGGCCCGGGGGATGGCGGGAGGGAGCGAGGACGAGCTGCTCGCGGTCTACTCGATCGTCGATTCGCTCACCCTCAACGTGGCGGAGATCCACCGCGTGGGGATCCTGGTCGAGGGGCGAGAGCGCGACACGCTGTCGGGCCACGTCGACCTGAGGCGCCCGCTCCCGCCCGACCGCAAGCTGGCCGCAACACGGGCGAAGGAGTGACCGGATGACCCTTCCGCGCCACGACGGACGATCCGAGGGAGAGCTCCGCCCGATCACGATCGAGCCGAACTGGCTGCGAGCCGCGCTCGGCTCGGCGCTGATCACCGTGGGGGACACCCGCGTGCTCTGCGCGGTGACGCTCGAGGACCGCGTGCCGCCTCACCTCAAGGATTCGGGGGAAGGGTGGGTGACGGGAGAGTACGCGATGCTCCCGGC
Organism: Acidobacteriota bacterium; assembly: GCA_041500265.1. Lineage (GTDB taxonomy): Bacteria > Acidobacteriota > Polarisedimenticolia > Polarisedimenticolales > DASRJG01 > DASRJG01. The sequence continues at coordinate 28,533 of JBGQLU010000026.1, forward strand.
CTCGGGAAACGTTCGGACCCCGCGCGAGTCGGTGAAGGGGCGCCCGTCGGGCCGGACGATGGAGATCCAGCGTCTGATCGGCCGCTGCCTCCGGAGCGTCGTGGACCGCGTCGCGCTGGGGCCGCGCACGCTCTGGGTCGATTGCGACGTCCTTCAGGCCGACGGGGGGACGCGCACCGCGAGCATCACGGGGGCCTACGTCGCGCTCGCCCTGGCGGTCGCGAAGCTGCGCGACAAGCGTTCGATCGCCTCCCCGGTGCTGACCGCGCAGCTGGCGGCGGTATCGGTCGGAATGGTCGAGGGGCGCGCGGTCGTGGACCTCGACTACATCGAGGACTCGGCGGCGGAGGTGGACATGAACGTCGTCCGCACAGGGGACGGGCGTTACGTCGAGCTGCAGGGGACGGCGGAAACGACGCCGTTCCGCAAGGATCGCCTCGACGCCCTACTCGCCCTGGCCGACGATGCGATCGACCGGCTGCTCGTCGTGCAACGCGACGTGCTCGGGGAAGCGCTCGACAAGGCGGTGCAGAAGAGGAGCTGATGCCGACCGTCGTCGTCGCCACCGGAAACCCGGGAAAGGTCCGGGAGTTCACGCTCGCCCTGGCGACGGGCGGTCTCGACACGCTCGGCCTCGAGGCCCTGTCGGACCGGACGCCGGTCGAGGAGAACGGGGCGACCTTCGAAGCCAACGCGCGGCTGAAGGCCGAAGCGTATTCGCGCCGCACCCCGCACGCCGTGCTGGCCGACGACTCGGGGCTTTCGGTCGATGCGCTGGACGGCGGCCCGGGGATTCACTCCGCGCGCTACGGGAGCCCGATGCTCTCCGACCCCGCGCGCTGCCGCGCGATCCTGAAGGCGCTCATCGACGTCCCCGACGACAAGCGCACGGCGCGGTTCCGCTGCGTGCTGGCGATCGCGCGCGAGGGGCGGACGATCGCGATCTACGACGGGGTGGTGGAAGGAACGATCCTGCGCGAGCTGCGCGGGGAGAACGGCTTCGGCTACGACCCGATCTTCTTCCATCCGGCGTCCAAGAGAACGTTCGCGGAATTGAGCCGGGAGGAAAAGGAATCGGTCTCCCACCGGGGGCAGGCGATCCGCCGGCTCCTGGAGGCGGTCCGAAACGGGACGCTCGCGATCCCGGACTGACGGCGAAGCGAAGGAGGCACCATGAACCCGGCCGATACCGCATGGATGATCACGGCAACGGGGATGGTGCTCTTGATGACCCCGGCGCTCGCGTTCTTCTACGGGGGGCTGGTCCGCTCGAAGAACGCGCTCAACACGATGATGATGAGCTTCGCGTCGTTCGGCGTCGTGGGGGTGCTCTGGGCGGTGCTGGGGTATTCGCTGGCGTTCGCGCCGGGGAATCAGATCTCCGGCGGCCTCGGCTTCGCCCTCCTCGAGAACGTCGGCCTCGAGGCGAAGGGGACGATCCCGCACGTCCTCTTCATGGCGTATCAGGGGACCTTCGCGATCATCACGGCCGCACTCGTCTCGGGAGCGATCGTCGAGCGGATGCGGTTTTCGGCCTATCTGGTCTTCATCGCGCTCTGGTCGCTCGTCGTCTACGCGCCGGTCGCGCATTGGGTGTGGGGCGGGGGATGGCTGCAGACGATGGGGGCGCTCGACTTCGCGGGCGGGACCGTCGTCCACATCAACGCGGGTGTCGCGGCGCTGGTCGCGGCGCTGGTCCTGGGCCCGCGGCACGACTACGGACGGAAGGCGGTCCTTCCGCACAACGTCCCGCTGGTGCTCCTCGGAGCGGGACTCCTCTGGTTCGGCTGGCTCGGCTTCAACGGCGGAAGCGCGCTCGCGGCCTCGAGCGGCGCCGCGCTCGCCGCCGTCAACACCGTGCTGGCGCCGATGGCGACGGCGCTCGTCTGGATGCTCCTCGATCACGTGCGCACGAAACGCGTGACCGCCGTCGGCGCCGCGACCGGCATCGTGGTCGGGCTGGTCGCGATCACGCCGGCCGCGGGGTTCATCGGGCCGCGGGCGGCGCTCGTCGTGGGGGCGCTCGCCGCCTTCCCGAGCTACTACGGGATCATCCTCCGCTCGCGGACGCGCCTCGACGACTCTCTCGACGTCACCCCCGCCCACGGCCTCGGCGGGATCGTCGGCGCGCTGTTGACCGGAGTGTTCGCGCGCGCGGTGTGGGGAGGCTCGAACGGCCTGATCGGAGGAAACCCGAAGCAGCTCGCGATCCAGGCCGTCGGTGTCGCCGCGACGATCGCCTATTCGGGAATCGCGTCGCTCGTGCTCCTGAAAGTAGTCGGGCTCGTCATGGAGATCCGGCCTCCCGAGCGCGAGGAGGCGGTGGGATTGGACGTCGCCGAGCACGGCGAAGAGGCGTACACCTCGGGCGAGGGAGCGATCCTCGTCCTGCGGGAAGACGAGGACAAGCGATGAAGATCATCACCGCGATCATCCGGCCCGAAAAGCTGAGCGACGTGCTCGAGGCGCTCTTCAAGGCCGACGTGCGCGGCCTGTCGATCAGCCGCACTCAGGGTCACGGCGGCGAGGTCGTGCAGGTCACCAACTACCGCGGCACCACCGCGAAGATGGAGCTGCACGAAAAGGTCCGCCTCGACATCGGCGTCTCCGAGCCGTTCGTCGATCTCACCGTCAAGGTCGTCATGAAGGCCGCCCGCACCGGCGAGGTCGGCGACGGCAAGATCTTCGTCATCCCCGTCGAGAAGGTTTACCGCATCCGCACCGGCGAGGAGGACGTGGACGCCGTCACCCCGCCCATGGTCGAAGGGTCGATCTAGCCGCCCGATCGCCCGAAAGTGGCCTCGATCAGGCCGATTTCCGCACTTCGCGTTGACGCTCCCCGGGGGTGGTGGTAAATTCTCGCGCCCCCCGTGGAATCGCCTTCCCAAGGTGAATCCCCGAGGCGCCGGGTGTTCCTGAGTAGCTCAGTGGTAGAGCAGGCGGCTGTTAACCGCCGGGTCGGGGGTTCAAATCCCTCCTCAGGAGCCAGTCGCCTTGAAATTCGAACTTGGCGTTCTGGTTAACTCAGTTCGCCGCCGCTCCAATCCTTTTCGCGAGAAGTAGGCCACCGCGGAGAACTTTTTCGCGGCCAAGAATTCGGCGGGCTCTCCGAAAAACGTTGATTTAGTTCAATTCCGCCTCTCTTCCTGTTCCCGATGGCGTCGTATCGGGAGTCATATCGTTGTGATTTGGGACGATTGGACGGTGCCGCCGTCGAGGGGCGCCGTCTCTTCATTGTTAAGGGGAGATCGGCGATGCGGAGA
>JBGQLU010000027.1:0-31532 GCA_041500265.1 Acidobacteriota bacterium
CAGCCGTCGAAGGTGTTCCCCGACCAGGTCAGCGGGGAGGTGGAGACGGTGTAGCTCACGCCCTCGAGCGTGCAGCCGGTGATCGATCCGGCGATCGCGCCGATGATCTGCACGTCGTGGGTCGTGTTGGCGCTGAACGTCGTGCTCGACAGGTTCAGCGTGCCGGTGCTGCCCACCATACCGTAGGGCGCGCCCGACAGCGTGGAGCCCGACATCGTCAGCGTGCCGCCGCTGACGATGGCGCCGCGCCCGTTCGCGCCCTGGATCGTCACGTTGCTCGCCGAGACGACGCCGGCCGCGACGCGAAGTCCGTTCCTTTCCGAGTCGGTGATGTGCACGTCGTCGATGGTGATGGTCTGACCGGCGGGGCCGTTGACGAAGAGCGCCGCGTCCACGTCCTGGCCGGTGTTGCCGCCGTGCTGGATGACGACCTTGCGCAGGGTCGAGGCGCGCGCCGAGGCGTAGAACCAGATCCCGAACCAGCCGTTCCTCGTCCCCGTCGAGGACGTGAAGGTGATCGTCGAAGGAGCGTTCGGCCCGACGGTGCCGTCGGCGACGATCGCGCCCGGGCCGGTGTTCCCGACGTAAAGATAATTCGACGCGTCGACCGTGACGGTGGCGCCGGGATTGATGGTGAGCGTGACCGCGGTCGCGTTTCCAACCTCGACGTTGCCTGTCAGGTGCCACGGCCCCAGCGTCGTCGGCCAGGTCGCATTCTTGCGCAGCCGGCCGGCGATCAGCGTCGCTTCGGCGCCGCCCACCGAGGTGATCGACGTGACGCTCGACGCGAATCCGCCGGCGTCGTTCGGCGCCAGCTGCGAAGCGGTCTGCCCCCAATTCACGAGCGTCGTGTTCGACCACGTCAGGCTCGGGTTGTCGTCGTTGTAGTGGATCGACGAGAGCGTGCAACCGGAGACGGTGCCCGTGATGCTTCCGGCGACGTACATGTCGTTCGTAGGGTTGCCGGACGCCGTGACGTTGGTGATCGTCGGGGTTCCGCCCTCGACGCGCACGCCGTACGTCCCGTTGTTGCTCACCGTGCTGTTGCTCAACGAGATCGTGCCGGTCAAGACGCGCACGCCGTAGCCGGCGGAGTCGGAGATCGTCAGGCCGTCGAGCGTGATCGCGATGGCGGCCGCGGGGTTGGTCGTGACGTTCGCCCCCAATCCGCCGGCTCCGCCCTTGCCGCCGTACCGGATCGAGGCGTTCTTGATCGTCGAGGCCTTGGCGCCCGTCGGGTAGAAGTCGATGCCGTACCAGTCGCCGGCGGCGGGGGATGCCGCGTTGGACGTGAAGACGATCGGCGCGCCGGCCGAGGCGTCGGCCTGCAGGGCTCCGGCGCCGAGGTTTCCGAAGTAGAGCCGTCCGGTGTTGGCGGTGGTCGTGCCGGGAGTGAAACGCACCTCGACACCGGCCTGGATCGTCAGCGTCGCCGTCGTTGCGTTCGTGCTCGCGAACTCCACGGGGCCCGGCACGATGTACGGGGATCCCGCCAGCGTCCACGTCTCGCTCGTCGTGTGGCGGCCGGTCGTCACCGTGGTCGAGGACCACGCCGGACCAGCGAGCGCCGTCGCGAGGGCAAGTCCCAACAGCGTCTCGAGACGGCCGAGACTACGAGAACGACGAGACGGACGGAACGCGGAAACCATGGCGGGCCCCCCAAGCCCGGCGTCGAACCCGTCCGGCGCAGCGTCACGCGCTCCGGACTCCCCAAGTGCCGCCGAGACCTCGCAGCGCCAGGTTCAAGTTCCATGCCGCCGAAAAGCGGCGGGAACGATCCCCGAACCCCCGGGATACTTCTCTAGACCACGGGGTCGGACTCCACGATTCGAGAGTGGATCTCTCGGAGTGGAGAGTCGGCGCAGGCTAGGATGAGGTCCCCATGTCGGTCGAGTCGGCATGCCGGGGAACGAGTTCTGGACGGGAGTGACATGGACGCGACGGACCGACGCCCCCGCCGGCCGTGGAAGATCAGCCTGCTCTCGGCGACCGTCCTGGCGCTGGAGCTGGCGTTCATCCGCCAGGTGCCGGCCGAAGTTCGCATCATCTCGTACTTCACCAACCTCCTGCTGATGGCCGCCTTCTTCGGGCTCGGGCTCGGCTGCATCTTCAGCCGCCGGCGCCTGCAAGCCTGGCTGCTCCCGGTGGGCCTGGCCCTGGTCGCGGCCTTCGTCTACTTCGGCCGCGGGATCGTGATCTACGAGGGGGCTACGTCGGTTCATTACTGGGTCCGCTACGAAGCCGGGCTCACCGCCGGCCTGGCGCCTCGCGTCCCGATCCTGCCGGCGGCGATCGCGGTGTTCCTGTTCGTCGCCACGCCGTTCTTCGCGCTCGGGCAGGCGCTGGCGGCGGCGATGGATGCCCGCCCGCGTCTGTCGGCCTACGCCTGGGACATCGCCGGAAGCCTCGCGGGCACCATCCTCTTCACGCTGACCTCCTTTCTCGGCGTGCCGCCCTGGGTCTGGCCGCCGGCGGCCGGCCTGATCTGGGCGCTATTCTTCGCCGATCGGACGGCGACCCGGGTCCTCTCGATCGCCGCCGGCCTGGTCTTCGCCGTCTTCGCGACCTCGCCGCACCGGTTCGCGTGGAGTCCCTACTATTACGTGCAGTACGAGCAGGAGCCGGGGGGCCTGCGCGTCTGGGTCAACTCGAGCTTCCACCAGTTCGCCGTGGATTTCCGCGACGACCCGGCGTCGAAGGACCTACGCGGCACCACGCTCGATAAGTTCGGCATGCCTTACGAGATCTACCGGGGTCTTCACGACCGCACAGCACCGGCGCGGGTCCTGATCCTGGGCGCCGGCACGGGAAACGACGTCAACGTCGCGCTGCGCAACGAGGCGAAGGAGATCACGGCCGTCGAGATCGATCCCGTCATCCTGAGGCTCGGCACGAGGCTGAACGCGACCCGCCCGTACGCCGACTCGCGCGTCTCCACGCGCATCGACGATGCCCGTCATTTCCTGCGCACGGCGCCCGGCCCCTACGACCTGATCGTCTTCGGGACGCTGGACTCGCAGACCCTCTTGAGCGGTTACTCCAACATCCGCCTCGAGAACTACGTCTATACGCGCGAAGCGTTCGAGGACGTCCGCCGCCTGCTGGCGCCGCGGGGGATGATGGTCGCCTATTACTCCGTCACCAAGCCGTGGCTCTACGGTCGGATCTACGCGACCGTCCGGTCGGCCTTCGGCGAGCGCGTCGCGCTGCTGAAGGCGACCAATCCCTTCCTGTTCAACACCGTGATCCTGGCCTCAGGCGCCGACGTCGATCTCCCGAGAGACGAAGACCTCGAGCGCGAGCTTTCGGCGGCGCTTCCCGCGACCGACGACTGGCCCTACCTCTATCTCGAGAAGCCCACGATCGCGCCGATCTACCTCGGCCTCTTCGCCTCGCTTCTCCTCCTCGTCGCGGCGGCCTTCGCGCTTCTTCGCCGCGAGCATCCCGACCACGGGATGCACGTGAACTTCCTGCTGCTCGGGGTCGGATTCACCTTGATGGAATCGGCGGCCGTCGTCCGCTTCGCCCTCTTCTTCGGCAGCACCTGGATCGTCAGCGCGGTGGTGTTCGCCTCGGTGCTGCTCACGATCTTCCTGGGGAATGCGCTCGTCGCGAAGGGGCGGGCGCCCTCGCTGACCTGGTCGTGGGCCGGGCTGTGCGGCGCGATCGCCGTGAACTACCTCATCCCGATGCAGGTGATCGTCGCGTGGCCGGTTCCGGTCCGCGCCGCCGCGAGCGCCGCGCTGATCGGAGTCCCGGTGTTCTTCGCCTCGATCTGCTTCAGCCGGCTCTTCTCGGCCCAATCGTCCACCGGATTCGCGCTCGGCATCAACCTCGTCGGCGCGATGGCGGGAGGCCTGCTCGAGTACCTGTCCATGGCGATCGGCATGCGCGCCGTCTGGCTCGTGGTGCTCGCGGTGTACGCTGCGGCGTGGTTCGCCACGCGGCTCGGGGAGCGACGGCTCCGGGCGTCGCCCGCGCACCTTCCCTAGCCGCCCGCGGCGCAGGCGGATTGCGAAGACGTGCCGTCGGGGCCGCCCCGGCCGTCAGGGGCACGCCGCGCCCGACGAATCGATGCCGTCGTCGCGCGAGCGCGCCTGGCGCGCCGAGACCTCGTCCCAGCTTCCGCGAACGCCCTCGGTCACGTCTCGAACGAGGTACCAGAAACCGGCTCCGGCGGAAGGTTTCGCCGGATCGTCGATCGGCCCCGCGGGCGCGGCCTGCGCAAGACACGCGTTGACGGCGTTGTGGAACTGCCCCCCGGTCGCTCTGAGGATGCCGAGGTCGCCTCGGACCACCTGGTATCCGCTCGCTCCCTGGACCGGATTCCAGGACAGACGGGCCGTGCCGGCCTGCGACGCCACGGACAACGTCGTCGCCGGCGAGCATTCCGACGCCAGATAGTCTCCCGGCGCGACGATGGACGCCGTCGTCGCGTTGCCGCCGCAGTCGGTCGCCGTGACGGCGATGACCGGATTCGTCCAGTGCCTCCGGCCGCACGCCCTGGCCATGTCGCACAGCGTCACGTCGCGGCTCGAGACCGTCTCGTCGCTGAGCAACCCGTCCCGATCGCCGTAGGTCGACCCGTCGTAGACGACGCACCCGTCGACCGCGACGACCTCGTGCACGACGCCCCCGGAGGCGCCGTCGTCATCCGAGCTCGTGAAGAGGCTCGAAAAGGGCACGACTTGAGGCAACTGGAAGGTGGCCGGATCGGCCACGATCGTGACCGAAGGAGGCATCGTGTCGATCGTGAAGGCGACCGACGCGGGGACCCCGGCGTTGCCGCTCGTGTCGGAGGCTCTCAGCGTGACCAGGTGGTCGCCGTGGGCCGACACGCTCGCGCCTCCCGGAGGATCGTAGGTGCGTACCATGCCGGCGCCGCAGCGATCGGTGAAACTGTCCACGACGGCGACGGGAATCGCCGACGGTCCGTAGCAAGCGCCGGAGACCGGCGACGTGATCGCTCCCGAGGGAGGCACCGAATCGACGACGGCGACGGTCGTGCCGTCCTCGCCGTGCGCGCCGGTCGCGTCCTCGATGCGCAGCGCGACCTCGTGGGAACCCAGGGGAAGCGACGCGGTGACCAACGCCCCTTCGCCGATCGCGCGGTCGTCCTCCGACCACGCGAATCGGGTGATCGCGCCGGGCCCGTTCATGTGCGCCGAGGCGCGTCCGTCCAGAACCGCCTCGGCTCCGCCGCCCCCCGTGCACTCCAGCCGCTGATCGGCGCCGGCGTCGGCCCGGAGGCGGAGCACGTGGAACTTCGCCGCGACGGTCAGCGCCGGCTCGTCGGGATCGTTGGAGGACAAAAGGACGGCGCTCGCGTAGTCGCCGGGGGCGATGAGGCTCCCGTCGAACTCGATCTCGAGGTCGACGCTGCCGCCCGCCGGCACGACGCCGGCGGTGGTCCGGAACGACAGCCACGACGCGGCGAGGTGGGCGGCCCACGGGATCATGTTGTAGAGGATCTGCCCGGGGGCGTCGCCGCGGTCGAAGGAGAATTCGAGCGTGTGGCCGCTCGCTATGACCCGGCCCGAACCATAGGCGTACTCGACGAGGTTCGCGCGAAGGAGGTCGTCGGTTCCGATCACCGTCGTCCCGGGCGGCAAGTGGTCGAAGGAGGCGTGACTCGCGGCGAATCCTATGATCGGCTCGGGAACCCCCGTCATCAGGGGATGCACGGGGGCCGCGACGTGATTCGTGCCCGCGATGTGATGCACGATCGTCATCCCTCCCGGAAGGACAACGGACGTGGCATCGCCCGCGTTCCATCCCCAGCCGGCCGCGTGGAATTCGAGCACGCCCCCGGCGGCAACGTACGCCGTCAGCTGATCGATCCGACCCTCGAGGCGCAGGTACGTGTCCGAAGGCTGGTCGCTCGCGACGATGACGAGACCGTAGGCCGCGAGGTTCTGGGACGGCAGCAAGTGCGTGTCGATGACGTCGTAATTCAGCCCGCTCTGTGCGAGGACCCGCTCGTTCGCCGTCGAACCCCACGGCGCGTAGTCCTCGATGATCAGGACGCGGGCTCCCGCCGAGACGTGGGGCGCGATCGAGGCCGGCCGGAAGGCGGCGTGCGGTTCGACGCTCGACCCCCCCGGGACCGTTCCCGGGTCGGCCGGCGGTTGCGGCCGGGACGCCGCCCGCACCCCGACGTCGAGGCTCCACGTGAGGTCGCTTCCCCCCGTGTTGCGCACGGTCAGGGTCCGCACCGCGGATTCCCCGTGCAACACCGTGATGTCGAGATCGGCGGGATCCATGACGACGTTGGGCGGAACCAGGCCGGATCCTGCGAGCGGAATACGGAGGGTGCCGTGGTCCGGGTCGTCGCTTACGACGTCGAGAGTCGTCGCGAGCGGGCCGGCCGTCCCGGGGCCGAACGTCACCGCCACCTGGCGGTTCTCCCCGACCCCGATCGCGAAGCTCCCAGCGTCGACCGAGATCGAGGGTTCGGCGCTGGTGATGGACGACACGTTCAGCACTTCGGTCCCCAGGTTCGAGAGCTGCAGGAACAGCCGCCGCGGGTACCCGGTGAAGACCGCTCCGAAATCGAGGCTCGACGGCGTCACGGCGATCGAGGGAACGCCGAGCACATGAAGCGAAACCGGAACGGCGACGATCGGCTCGTCCGGATCGTTGCTGGTCACGAGGACCGTCGAGCCGTACGTTCCGGGTTCCAGCCCCGTCGGGTCGAAGGTCACCGCGAGCGGCATCGAGCCGGCGGGAGGAACGGTGCCCGCCTCCGGTGAGACGTCGAGCCAACGCGGGGTGGGCGCGTAGCCGTAAGCGATCAAGTTCGGCAGGATCCGGTAGCCGGGGAACACATTGTCGTACGCGATCTCGAGCGGCTGCCCGCTGGCGATCACCCATCCCGCGCCATGACCGTATTCGAGAAGGGTCGGAGATCGGTCGTAGTCGTCCGTCGCCAGAACGTGAGCGCTCGGCGGGAGGTCCGTGAAGTAGACGTGGCTCGCGTACGAGCCGGTGAACGGATCCGGAACGCCCTGCATGACGGGATGGGTCCCATCGGCGACGTGGTTCGTGCCCGAGAGCCGGGAGCGGATCCGCAACCCGTCCGGAAGGGTCACGATCGTGGAGTCGCCGCCGTTCCAACCGTTGCCGGCTGCGTGGAAATCCAGGACGCCGCCCGCGGCGACATACGCGGCCAGCCGGCCCATCGACGATGCGAGATGGACATACGTGGTCGTGGTCTGGTCGCCGGAGACGATCACGAGGCGGTACCGCGAGAGGTTGATGGTCGCGAGCTCCGTCGAGGTGGCGCGATCGAACAGGAAGCCGTTCGCTTGCAGGATCCGCTCGTTGGCGGTCGAACCCCACGGCGCATAGTCCTGCACGAGAAGGACGCTGCTCCCCGCGGCCACGCGCGGTGAGCTGGCGATCGCTTCGTAGGCCGCCGGTGCGGCCGATGCGGGCGCCGAAGCCGGATCGCCGTCCGGCCGGGGCTGGGGAGGCGTCACGGTCTGAGCGATGGCCGCAGCGGCGGCGCGCGACACGCGAACGCCGAAGGTCAGGTCGCTTCCACCGGTGTTCGACAGGGTCAGCGTGCGCGTCACGATGTGGCCGGCCCATGTCGTTTCGTGCAGCTCGGTAGGGGACACGTCCACGTCCGGCGGCACGAGACCCACGCCCGTCAGCGACACGGTGACCGTCGCCTCGTCGGGATCGTTGGAGGCGATCGTCAGCGTCGCTCCATGAAGGCCCGCCGTCGACGGCGAAAATCCCACCGTGACCGTCCGTGACTCCCCGATCGGAATGTCGATCGGCGTCGAGCCGGCCGAGTACGCCGCATCGTCGACCGTCATCGGCGCGACGTGGAGCACGTCGGTGCCCCCGTTGTGGATCGTGAGATCGCGGCTCGTGGCATAGCCGGTGAACACGCTTCCGAAGTCCAAGCTCGAAGGCGTGACCGCGATGTCGGGGACCCCGATGACGTGCAGGTGGGCCGGACGCGTGAGCGTCGGCTCGTCCGGGTCGTTGCTCGCGACCGCCAAGGCGGCGTCGTAGTCGCCGCCGAGAAGCCCGGTTGCGTCGATCGTGACCGCGACGTCGACGTGCCCGCCCGCCGCGACGGTTCCGGACGTGGGCTCGGCGCGAAGCCAAGCGGGCGATCGACTCCACGCATAGGGGATCATGTTCGCCAGAATCGTGCCGACGGGAACCCCCGTGCCGTAGTAGAACTCGAGCGTGTGGCCGCTCGCGATCACCGTTCCCGAACCGAAGCGGTACTCGACGAGGGTCGGCTGTCCGATGTCGTTCGTCGTGACGATCTGAGCGTTCGCCGGGACGTTCGCGAGCGCCGAGTGGCTCGCATAGTTTCCGCTGATGACGGACGGAACGCCCGCGACGAGCGGGTGCGAGGGAAGAACGACGAAGTTGTCGTACGACGTGCGCGGAGCATTCGTCGTCCCGCCGGGAAGCACGAAGAGGCTCGCGTAGCCGTAGTACGACGACGCGTGGAACTCGAGCCGGCCGCCGCCGGCGACGTACGCGTCGATCCGGCTCTTCTGCGACGCCAGGTCGGTGTAGAAGTTCGCCGACTGCTCGCTCGCGACGATCACGAGCGCGTAGCTCGTAAGAGCGGTCGTGGAAAGCGCCCAGGATGGGAGAACGTCGTACGCGATCCCGCTCGAAGCCAGCACCTGCTCGTTCGAGTAGCGCCCCCACGGAGGCGAGTTCTCCACGAGAAGCGCGCGCCCGGACGTCGCCGCTCCCGGCGCTCCGGCCGCGGCCCCGGCGGCCGTGGCGACGGTGGCGACGCTCCACGTCAGGTCGGAGCCTCCGGAGTTGGCGATCGACAGCGTTCGAGTCACGACGGCTCCCGTGAAGAGAGCCTCGGCGAACGACGGCGGGGTCGCGTCGATGTCGGGGGCGAGGAGACCGTGCCCGGAGACCGGCACCACGGTCGTGGCTTCGTCCGGATCGTTGCTCGTGATGACCAGATTCGTCGCGATCGCTCGCGCCGCCGCCGGGCTCATCGTCACGGTCAGATCGCGACTGGCGCCTCGCGCGAGAGTGAACGTCGTCGTGTCGACGGTGATCGAAGGATCGTCCGGAGCGGCCGGCGACACGGTCAACGGCTCCGTCCCGGCATTGGTCACGTGGAGCACGAGGCTCTTCGGGAAGCCGACGAAGACCGTGCCGAAGTCGAGGCTCGACGGCGAGACGTCGATGTCGGGCGTCCCGATGACGTGAATCGTGATGGGAATGCCCGTCGTCGGCTCGTCGGGATCGTTGGCGACCACGACCACCTTCGCGGCATAGTCGCCCGGAGCCAGTCCGGTCGTATCGATGGCGACGGTCAACGCGTCCGATCCGGCCGCGGGCGTCGTCCCGGACGACGGGGTGACGCTGAGCCATCGAGGCGCCGACGCGAAGGCGTACGGGATCATGTTCGAGAGGATTCGGTAGCCGGAGAACAGGTGGTCGTAGGCGAACTCGACCGGCTGCCCGCTGACGATCACCCAGCCGCCGCCGTAGCCGTACTCGATCAACGACGGAGACGCCTTGTCGTCGGTGGCGAGCACGTTCGCTCCCGCCGGGAGGTTCGTGAAGTCGACGTGGCTCGCGTACGAGCCCGTGAACGGCTCGGGTACGCCTTCCATGATCGGATGCGTGGGGGCGGCGACGTGATTCGTGCTCGCGAACCAGTTCTGGATCCGCGTTCCCCCCGGAAGGGTCACGATCGAGGAATCGCCGCCGTTGTAACCCTCGCCGGCCGCGTGGAACTCGAGCACGCCTCCCGAGGCGACGAACGCCGACAGGCGGGCCATGAACGACGCGATGGTGGCATAGGAGCCGGACGGCTGGTCGCTTGCGATGATGACGAGGTCATACGCCGACAGCTCGATCGTTCCGAGCGACTGCGTGTTGGCACGATCGAAGGCCAGGCCGTTGGCCTGAAGGATCCGTTCGTTCGCGTTGGACCCCCACGGTGCGGAGTCCTGCACGAGCAGGACGCGGCTTCCCGCGGCGGTCCGCGGGCCGCTCGGCGCGGCCGCGTAACCCGCGGGCGCCGTGGCGCTCGATCCGGTCGAGGCCGCGCCCGAAGGAACGGTGGCCGACACGGCCACCGCCGGAAGTGCGATGTTCCGGAGCTTCAGGCTCCAGGTCAGATCGCTCCCTCCCGTGTTCGATATCGTCAACGTCTTCGTCACGACCTGATTGGGCGGCGCGGCCTCGTGCAACTCGGCGGGAGCCACGCCGATGTCTGGAGGCACCAGCGCGGTGCCGGTCAGCGGCACGGCGACCAATCCCTCGTCGGGATCGTTCGTCGGAATCGCCAGCGTCGCGTCGAAGCGGCCGGAGGACCCCGGGGCGAACGTGACGGTGACCGTGGAAGCCCCGCCGATGGGGATGTCGGATGGCGCCGGGCCGACCGTGTACGCCGGGTCGCTGGTGGTGATCGTGCCGACGTGAAGAACGTCGGTGCCGGCGTTCCGCAGTGTCAATTGGCGGGCGGCGGGAAATCCGGTGAAGACCGCGCCGAAGTCGATGCTCGGCGGCTCGACCGCGACGTCGGGAGCGCCGGTCACGTGAAGGTGGACGGGCCGGGAGACCAGCGGCTCGTCCGGATCGTTGCTCGCGATCGCGACGCTACCGTCGTAGTCGCCCCCGAACAGCCCCGCGGCGTCGATCGCCACCGCCAGCTCGGCGTGCCCGCCTGCGGGAACCGTCCCGGACGCGGGTGCGACACGGAGCCACGCCGGAAGCCGGCTCCACGCGTACGGGATCATGTTCGAGAGGATCCTGCCCACGGGGGAGTCGGCGCCGTAATAGAACTCGAGCGTTTGGCCGCTCGCGATCACCGTGCCCACCCCGACTCGGTACTCGACGAGGGTCGGCTGCCCGGCGTCGTTGGTGGTGACGATCTGGGCGCTCGCCGGCACGTTCGCGAACGCCGAGTGGCTCGCATAGGACCCGTTGATGACGGACGGTACCCCGGCCACGAGGGGGTGCGAGGGCAGGCGCACGTCGTTCGTGTACGACCCCCGGGCCAGGGTCGTCGTGCCGCCCGGCAGAACGAACGCGCCGGCGTAGCCGTAGTAGGAGGAGCCGTGGAACTCGAGCCGCCCGCCGCCGGAGACGTAGGCGTCGATCCGTGACTTCTGGGCCTGGAGGTTGGTGTACGACGAGGACCCCTGCTCGCTCGACACGATGATGAGCGCGTAGTCCGTGAGCGTCGTCGTGAAGAGCGCCGACGTCGAGACCACGTCGTAGGCGATGCCGTTGGCGGCGAGGACGGCCTCGTTCGCGTTGCGGCCCCAGGGGGGGGAATCCTGCACCAGCAGCGCGCGCCCCACGGCGGCCGCGCCGGACCGGCCCGTGGTTTGCGCGTTCGCGTCCGACGCCGTCGCCGTCGTGCCCCACGTCAGGTCGCTTCCGCCCACGTTGTCGATCGAGAGCGTTCGCGTGACCGACGCGCCCGTCACGAGCGATTCGTTGAAGGCGTCCGGGGTCGCCTCGATGTCGGGCGGGATGACGCCCTCTCCCGAAAGCGGCACGGTGACCGTTCCCTCATCGGGATCGTCGCTGGCGATCGTCAACGTCCCGGAGGCCGGACCGGGCGCCTCGGGGGCGAAATCGAGCGCCATCGTCACGGAGGAGTGAGGCGGGACGACGGCCGCGGCCGCCGACGGGACGAACCTCGAGTCGTCGGAGGTGATCGATGTCACGTGGAGCGAGACGCTTCCGAGGTTCTCGATCGAGAAACCCTTGGTGGCATGGAACCCGACGAACCGCCGCCCGAAGTCGAAACGGTCGCCCGGGCTGTTCCAGGACAGACGCACGGCGTGGCGATTGACGGTGCAGTACGGGTCCACGCCGGAGGAGTTCTGCACGGTCACGCGAACCCGTCCGTCCGCCGCAAGGCGCGCGAAATCCGCGGCGGCGATCGGGAAGCTGCCCGTGGCCGGCGTGCAATCGTATCCGGCGCCCCCCACGGCGCCGACGAACGAGCCTTCGGCATACGCCGTCGCCGTCTCGGTCGAGTCTCCGAAGTCGCCGTCCGCGGTCAGGTCGAGCGTGGCCGGGCCGCCGGCCTCTCCGCCGACGTCGAGATCGTGGGTCGTCGTCGCGGAGTACGTGCTGTAGGCGACCGTCGACAGGACGGCGTGCCGCTCTCCAGCGACGTGGATCTCGGGACTCCCGACGATCGTGAACGTGGTCGCGACGGCGACCTCGGGACTGACGGGGTCGTCGGAGCGGACGAGAAGCGAGCCGGAGTAGGTTCCCGGAGGGGAAGTGCGGGCGTCGAAGTGAACGTCGATCGTCGCGGAGGCCCCCGGAGCGAGCGTTCCGTGGACGGGATTCACCGTGACGTTGCTCGCGCCGGTCGCGAACCGCGCCAATCCCGTCCCGCGCTCGCCCTGAACGACGAGGATCCCCGGCACGGGGCTCGTCATCCAGCCGAGACCGCCGTCGTCGACGCTGAAGTACGGAATCGCGCGGGTGGTCCAACGATTTTGGGCGATCGAATACGAATAGAGCGTGTTGCCCGCGTAAGACCCGACGGCGTAGTAGTCGCCACCGAACGGGTCGAGCGCGGCGCCGAGCACCGCCCCTCCGGGAATGTAGGGCAGCGACGTCCACGAGCCCGATGCCGGATCGAAGGTCGCGAACGCGGTATTGCCGTTTCCTTGATGGCCGTAGAGGTGGCCCCGAGACCAGACGAGGGCACCCCATCGCTCGAAATAGAACGGCGGCGATGCGAGGCTCTCGGTGAGCCCGGCCGCCGGGTCGAAACGCAGGAAGCTCGAGCTCACGGCCAGATAAAGAAACCGCGTGCCGTCGCTCGCGATGTTGCCGGTCGAAGATCCGAGCGGACTGTTCTCGACCGTCCACGAGTCCGTGGAGATGTCGTACACCCCCATCTGAGAGTTCTCGGTGTAGACGGTGTAGATCTTCCCGTTCAGGAGCGCGGCGCCGCCGTTGTTGCCGGAGTAGAGGGGAGACGCGGCGAGGGTTCCCCAGGTATCGGCCTGCGGGTCGTACCGATAGAACGCGTAGCCCTGATTTGCTTGGGCGTAAAGGAATCCCCCGTCGTCGTCGGCAACCACGCACGTCAGCGGAACCGGGCTCGCCCGCAGTGACTGGAACTCGCCGGAGGCCGTCCGTTCGGGCGCTCCGGAAGAGGACGGCGCGTTTTCGCCCGTGAACTCGGGGGGCGTCGCCAAGATGTTGAAGGCAAGAGGGGATCCACCCGTGTTCGAGACGGTAATCCGTTGGGTTTCTTCCGTTCCCTCGTTCAGCGTCGAGCGCAGCGAAGCGGGCGTCACGACGATCGCCGGCGGCTCGACCCCGGCGCCGGTCAGCGTCACGGTCGTCACGGGCGTGTCGGGATCGTCGCTCCTTAGGGTCAAGGCCGCCGTGACGTCGCCGGCGAGTGTCGGCGCGAACGTCAGGACCAACGCGCGCGACTGGTGCGGCGGGATGCTGAGCGCGGACTCCGACGCCCTGAACTCCGGACGATCCATCGTGATCGCGAGGACGTCGAGAAGCGCCGTTCCACGATTCTCGATGAAGACCGTCTCCTGCCGGCTGGTCCCGAGGTACACCGAGCCGAATTCGGTCGGGTCGGCGTTGCGGTGGTACCGAAGGATCACCTCGTGCGAATGTTCGGTGCAGAACGTGTTGACGTCGGCCGAGTTCTGGACACGAACGTTGACGACGCCGTCGGCGGCGAGGGCCGCGAGCACGCCGGGCGCGACCTGGAAGACGGCGTCGGCCGGCGAGCAGTCGTACCCCGTGCCGCCGACGCTCCCGATCGCTCGCCCTTCGGCGGTCGCGGTCGCGGTTTCGGTCGGGTCCCCGTAGTCGCCGTTCGCGGTCAGCTCGAGGGTGCCGCCGCCGTCGGGCGTCCCGCCGACCGCCAACGCGTGGTCGGTGGCCGCGCCGTCGGAGGCGTACGCCTTCTTCGACGACACGACGATTTCCGCCCCCACGAGGGCGAGATCCGGGGCGCCGGTCACCGAGAGGACGAATGGAAGGGAGGCGTGGGGAGAATTGGGATCGTTCGTGGAGATCTCCAGCCAGCCCTGGTAGGAGCCTCCGTCGAGACCGGTTGCGTTCGCGGTCAGCACGACCTGCGTCTGCTCTCCCGCGCGGAGGCGGCCGGTGCGCGGAGCGGCGCTCAACCAGCCGTACCCTGCGTCCGCCGGATCGGCGATCGTCCAATCGAGGGTCCCGACCCCCGCGTTCCTCAGGCTGAGGGCGCGTGTCGCCGAGCCGCCGGTGAGCAAGGACGCGTTGAACGAGGGCGGCGAGTACGAAAACGTCGGCGGCGGAAGGGTGTCGCCGCTCGCCACGTTGCTGAGCGCGCTTTCGTTCCCCCACTCGTCCAGGGCCTTCATCGCGACGTAGTAGGTGCGGCTCGGCGCCAGCCCGGTAACCTCCAGCGTCTCGTGCCGGCCGGCCGCCGCGGGCGTCGGCGCGCCGGGCGCCGGCGTCGCGGACGCGAAGTTGCCACCGTCGATCGGCTGCTCCGACCAGCGGACGTCGTAGCGCGTCGCGGTTCCGGAGTCGCCGTCGTCTCCGGGGGCGGTCCAGCCGACCACGAGGGAATTGCTGTTGGACTCCGTGACCGCGAGATCGCTCACCGAACCTGGGGGAATCTGATCGGGATCGGCGATCGCGAGGAACGCATTCAACCGCCCCCCGGTGACCGTCCGGCCGGCGAGGGCCGGCACGGGATCGACCGCGGCCAGCAAGCGGGCCTTCAGATGGGTGAGGTCGATGCCGGGCGCCACGGCGCGAATCAGCGCGGCCACGCCGCTGACGTGCGGCGTCGCCATCGACGTGCCGCTCTTCGTGCCGTACGAATTCCCCGGGAGGCAGCTGAGCGTATCGACCCCGGGAGCGCCGAGGTCCACCGTGGTCGCCCCGTAGTTGGAGAAGTACGCGAGGTTGTCGTTGGAATCCGTCGCCGCGACGGCGACCACGTTCGGCACGTCGTAGTTCGACGGGTAATTCGGATAGACATCGTTGTCGTACGAGGAATTCCCGGCCGCGGCGACGAACAGGATTCCCGCATCCGACGCCTCGCGGATCGCGTCCAGAAGGGCTTGCGAGAACCCCCCGCCGCCCCACGAGTTGCTCATGACGTCCGCATGGGCGGCCGTCGCGTACTCGATCGCGAGGACGGCGTCGGAGGTCGAGCCGGAGCCGTCCGCGCCGAGGAACTTCAGCGGGAGGATCTTCACCGTCCACGCGACGCCCACCACGCCGATGCCGTTGTTGCCGACCGCGCCGATCGTCCCGGCGGTGTGGGTTCCGTGCGAGTGATCGTCCATCGGGTCGTTGTCGTGGTTGTAGAAGTCCCAGCCCCGGACGTCGTCGACGTATCCGTTCCCGTCGTCGTCGACACCGTTCCCCGGGATCTCCCCCGGGTTGGTCCACATGTTGGGCGCGAGGTCGGGATGGGTGTAGTCCACCCCCGTGTCGATCAGCGCGACGACGACGTTGGGCGATCCGGTCGAGATGCCCCACGCCCGCTCGGCATCGATGTCGGCCCCCGGCGTGCCGCCGGTCTGTCCGGTGTTGTGGAGACCGTAGAGCTCCCCGTACCGAGGATCGTTCGGAGTTCGGTCGATCGACAGCGTGTAGTTCGGCTCGGCGTATTCCACGAGCGGGCTCTGCTTCAAGGTGGCGATGGCCTCGGCCTCGGTGTGGCCGGCGCCGAGGCGCCAGCGCTCGCCGCCCGAGCGGAAGCGGGCGAGCGCATGCGCTCCGAACTGGACGCGGAACGAATCCGCGGCGGACGGGGACGCTCCGGCCTTGAACTTGACCAAGACCTCGCCTGCGACGTGCGCCGGGCGCAGGACTTCTTCGAGCGCGGGCGGAGGCGGTCCGCCGGGCGATGCGTTGCCGTTCGCGGACGCTAGCACGGCTCCGGACACGAGAATCCCGAGCATCGCAACGCGTGATGCGGTCACGTGCGCCCCCTTCCCCACCGGCGGGTTCCCGGAACCGGCCCCGAGCACCGCCGTCGAACCGGCAGATTGGGCCGAGGATACGCCGCTCGGGCGGCGTGCGTCAGGCTCGATTGACGATCCCCGGAGTCTCTTAGTCCACTGCAGACGAGGATACGGTGCGCGCAGCCCGCAGGCGCGCTTAAATCAGGGGGCGTGCGAGGGCGCCCGGCGCCGGCGCGTCGGGTACGCCGTGGAGGTTTGATGCTCCTCTGTCCCCTGCGCGTCGGGCCCGTTCTGCTGGCCGTCCTTCTCGCGTCCGCGGCGTGCGGTTCGCGCGACCCGATTCCCGCCGCCCCACGGGGCCTGCGGAGCGACGAGGTCGAGCAAGCGCTCGCGCGGGAGTTGAGGATCGCGCCCGTTCCGGCGAAGGGTGGGACGAACCCGTCCCGCCCGATCTTCCCGACGCGCGAAACGCTAGCGGAGTTCTACGCCGACTACGGTCAACGGCTCGCCTGGTGCGACGAATCGGGCGGCATCCTCCCTTCGGCCACGACGCTTCTCGACGCGCTGCGGCGCGCACCCGAGCACGGACTGGACCCCGAAGACTACGCGCTGAGCCGGCTCGACCGACTGCGGGGGCGGCTCGGCACAGTCCCGCAGGGCGACGCGGCGTTCGCGCGTCTGGCCGACTTCGATCTGCTGATGACCGCGGCGTTCTTCCGATATGCGTCCGACCTGGCCACCGGCCGGGTCCATCCCGAGGAGATCCGGAACGACTGGCACGCGAGCACCCCGGAGATGGACCTGCCGACCAACCTGCGCCAAGCCCTCGAAGGCGGCACGCTCTCGAAGCTTCTCGAGGCATTGCCGCCGCCGCACCCGGGCTATGGGAGGCTGCGCGAAGCGTTGCGAGCGTTGCGCGAGGTCGAGGCCGCCGGAGGATGGCCGGCGATCCCGGATGGCCCGAAGCTCCTGCAGGGCTCGCGCGGAGCGAGGGTCGCGCTCCTGCGGCAGCGCCTTTCCGAGCCCGCGGGCGAGCGGTTCGACCTGGCGCTGGCCGCGTCGGTCCGCCGATTCCAGGAACAGCACGGGATCGAGCCGGACGGAAGGGTCGGCGCGATGACCTTGGGAGAGCTGAACGTCACCGCCGGGGAACGGATGCGGCAGGTCGAGCTGAACCTCGAGCGCTGGCGCTGGATTCCGCGACGGCTCGGCGATCCCCACGTCTTCGCGAACATCCCGGCGTTCGATCTCGAGCTCGTGCGGGGCGAGTCTTCCGTGTGGCGAACGCGCATCGTCGTGGGGCAGGCCTTCACGCCCACCCCCGTCTTCAGCGATCGCATCGTGGCCGTGGTGATCAATCCGCCGTGGAACGTCCCCGAGAGCATCGCCCTCGCGGAGTACCTGCCCGAGCTGCGAGAGAATCCGAAAGCACTCCAACGCCTCGGCCTTCGCCTGCTCCAGGGCTCGGAGGAGCACGCTCGCGAGATCGACCCGACGAGCGTCCACTGGAAGGCGTTGGACGAGGGAAGCTTCCCGTATCGCCTGCGCCAGGATCCGGGACCGAACAACGCGCTCGGTCGCGTGAAGTTCCAGCTCACGAACGATTTCAACGTCTATCTGCACGATACGCCCGCGCAGGGTCTGTTCGGCCACACGGACCGGGATCTCAGCCACGGCTGCATCCGGGTCGAAGACCCGCTCGATCTGGCGCGACTGATTCTGGACGAATCGTCGCAGGACTCGCTCGACGAGGCTTTCGGCCAGACGGAGGAGCGCCGCCTCCCCGTCAAGCCGGCGGTGCCGATCCACATCGTGTATTTGACCGCCTGGGTCGACGAAACCGGCGAGCTGCAATTCAGTCCGGACGTGTACGAGTTCGACGGGCCGCAGCGAAGCGCGCTCGATCGCACGGCCCGCTGACCCCGAGAAAGGGCCGCGCTCCGGAGGAATCGGACATCGCCCCTGAATCGACCTATATTCTCGCGGTCGTGACGAAGCAGGCGCGTCGGATACTGATCATGACGGTCCTTCCGCTGCTGGCGGGGGCTCCACCCGCCCGCGGTGGGCCCGTCGCGGCGGTTTCGGGATCGATCTCGCCCGAGGCGTCATTCGAGACGGCCCTCCGACGCGCGGCCCCGACGATACGGCCCGAGGCCCTTCATGCGGCCCTTTCGGCGTGGGACGCCTTGAGTTCGCGAGGGGAGCTCTCTCGCCCGCTCCTCACGGTGATCGATTATGGCCTGCCCTCGACCGCCAAGAGGATGTGGGTGTTCGACCTCGCCTCCCGGCGGCTGATCTTCCACGAGCTGGTGGCGCACGGACGGAACTCGGGCCAGGACCTCGCCCAAGCGTTCTCGAACGAGGACGGCAGCCTCATGTCGTCGCTCGGAGCGTTCGTTACGGGCTCCGCCTACACCGGACGGAACGGATACTCGCTACGCCTGCGCGGGATGGATCCGGGGCTGAATGACCGGGCCGAAGCGCGCGCCATCGTGCTCCACGGCGCGCCGTACGTCTGCGAGCAGGTCGCCCACGAGCTGGGGCGGCTCGGGCGCAGCCACGGCTGTCCGGTCGTCCGCTCGGAGATCGCGCGCACTCTGATCGACACCGTCAAGGACCGCACCCTGCTCTATGCGTGGCATCCGTCGATGCTCGCGATCGAGGGCCTCGGCACGGCCGCAATCAGTCCGCGAGGACGAATGTGACCTTCATGGCCACGCGATAGCGGACGATCTTCCCCTTTTCGATGTCCATCTTCTGCTCGGCCACCCAGGCGCCGCGCATGTTCTTCAGCGTCTTGCCGGCGCGCTTGATGCCCTGCTGGATCGCGTCGTCGAAGCTCTTGCTCGACTCCGAGTAGATCTCCACGACTTTGGCGACCGACATGGGTACCCTCCTTGAAAACGGCGGTCTTTCGGTTCAGGCGGTGACCTTGGGGCTGGCGTAGCGCTCCGGATTGGCGTCGAACGTCTCTTTGCAGCCCGTGCTGCAGAACCAGTACGACTGTCCTTCGTACGTCGAAGGCGCCGCGGCCTTCTTTTCGTCGACGTGCATGCCGCATACGGGATCAGGCTGTGTCGCCATGGCGTTCCCTCCTCGATTCGGGAGATTACGCCGCGCACCAGACACGATCCATGGGGCAAAACCCTACCTGTTCCTCGCCCGACACCTCGTTCGTCGATGCGGACATGCCCTCCGCCGGCGCGGGCGTCTTCTACCTCGCTAGCGTGATTCCGTCGATAGGCGACGGAGGGACAGGCGTGACGAGCGCGTGCCTTCCACGCGTGCCATCGCCGGCTGCGACCCTTCCCTCGAGAACGACAGATCCACAGGCATCGATCATCTCGGGGCGGCCCCGGGAGGACCGAACGAGAGTTGTTTCAGCGACATAGCCGAAGTCCGACCACCCCCGGTTCACCTCCCATCTTGGGGCTTGTCGGATCGTGCAAATCGTTGTAAAGACTAATGGGTAGCTACACTTCGACAGACGTCGATGTGCGACTCGGGGGTATTTCATGAAAGCATTGTCCCGCATAATGCTCGGGTCGGGCGTGCTTCTTGCGGCCGTTTCTCACGCGCCCGCGCAGCAAACGGTCGGGTTGTTCAAGCGATCGGCCAGCGCGTACCCGGGCTACACGCTCGTCTCGACGATCCAGTCGAAGCACACCTATCTCCTCGATCTCGACGGTCGCCCGGTGCACCAGTGGACCAGCACGTTCACGGCGGGAATCGGGGCGTACCTCGATATCGACGGAAGCCTGGTCCGAGCAGCTGCGATCGGCGCCCTCCAGAATCCGGTCTGGATCGGAAACGTCGGCGGCGGCGGACGAATCGAGAGGTTCGACTGGGATGGGAATCTGACCTGGTCGATGGACATCAACGACGCGCAGAACTTGCAGCACCACGACCTGGAGATCCTTCCGAACGGGAACATCCTCGCCACGGTCTGGGAGTTCATTCCCGCCGCCACGGCCATAGCCGCAGGGCGCGATCCCGCCAACCTCGCGGACGGCGACCTGTACTCGGAAGCCATCGTCGAGATCCATCCGACCCCCCCTTCTGGTGGACAGATCGTCTGGAAATGGCGGGTGTGGGATCATCTCGTCCAGGACTTCGATTCGACGAAGGCGAACTTCGGCGTCGTCGCCAGCAACCCGCAGCGCATCGACATCAACCCCAACGGCGCCGACCCGTTCGAGGATTGGCTGCACATCAACTCCGTCAAGTACAACGCCTCACTCGACCAGATCGCGGTGAGCGTGCACCGGTTCAGCGAGTTCTGGGTCATCGATCATTCGACGACGACGGCGGAAGCCGCCACCGAGAGCGGCGGCATCCGCGGCAACGGAGGAGCCCTGCTCTATCGCTGGGGGAATCCGCAGAAGTACGATCGCGGCAGCCCGGCCGACCAGATTCTGTTCAATCAGCACGACGCGCATTGGATCGGCAGCGGCCTCCCCGGCGAGGGGCACTTCCTCGTCTTCAACAACGGGCCCACGCGTCCCGTGCCTCAGCCGTACTCCGAGGTCGACGAGCTCGACCCTCCGCTGAAGCCGAACGGAACGTACGATCTCGTCGGGTCGCAAGCGTATGGGCCGCCCTCCGTGTACTGGAGCTACCTCGGCACCCCGATGACGTCCTTCTATTCCCAGATCATCTCGGGGTCGCAGCGGATGCCCAACGCCAACACGCTGATCTGCGAGGGCGTTCCCGCCCGGCTGACCGAGGTGGACAGCGCAGGCGCCATCGTGTGGCGATACGTCAGCTCGATCGCCGCGTCCGGCCCGGTCGCGCAAGGCGACACGACGTCGGCACACGGCAACGGTTACGTGTTCAAGGTGCGCCGGTATCCGCCGGATTTCCCCGGCTTCAGGGGGCGCACCCTCGTTCCCGGTCCCGAGCTCGAGACGTTCACGCCTCCCCACCCCGTCCCCGAGGGAAGTCTGGGTGCCACGCGTGCCGCGGTGGACGGGTCGACCATCGACGTCGCATGGGACGCGACGAGCTGCCCGAGCGCCGACTACAACCTCCTGTTCGGCCAGCTTGCCGGCCTACCGTCGTACACGCTTTCGGGCTCGCGCTGCGGTCTTGGGCCGGCGGGCACCTACAACTGGACGGGAGTGCCGTCCGGCGACCTGTTCTTCGTCGTTGTCGGCCGAGATCCTTCGGGGCTTTACGAGAGCAGCTGGGGGCACGACGGCGCTGGGCAAGAGCGCCACGGTACCTCCTCCTCGTTCCAGTGCGGGGTGACCCAGAAGGCCGAATTCGTCACCTGTCCCTAGCCTGCCCGGCGTTGAACCTGGCACGCTCTCATTCGAGCGCGCTCCCCGGTGGTCCGGTCCAGACGTCGACGATCGGGTTGGCCGTCGCGGAGGCGCCCGCGTGGTCGAGACCGTACATGTCCTCGAGGGTGCGCAGGACGCTGTGGTGCGTGATGCGTTCACCGTACTCGCCGGGCTTGACCATGGGGCCGACGAAGAACGTGGCGATCCGGTTCTCGCTGAAGAAGTCGTCCTCGTCGAACGTGAGGATGAAAAGACTGTTGTGGGTCTTGGCCCACTCGATATAGGCGCCGAGGTTGTTCTTGAGCCAGGTGTCGCCCGCGGCGATTGAGCCGCTGTGCATGTCGTAGCCCAGGTCGGGGATGACGATCGAGATCGTGGGCAGGGTGCCGTAATCCGCCGGGAAGCTGGTGAAGGGCATATTCACGGCCGGCGGAAGCTGGTTCGGGCCGGCCCCCTGCCAGTTGCTCCACGGGTTGTGTTTCCTCACGTAGGCCCCCGAGGACCCGCCGAGAAAACCGGCGCTGGGCTGAGTCATCGAATAGCCGCCGAACGTGAACCCTTTGGCAAGAAGCTCGGCTCCGAGGTTCGCGGTCGCGTAGGGCGCTCCAGCCGGCGGGACCGAGTCGCTCCTGCAGCCCTGGTTGGAGCCGGAGAAGATGTGCAGGTAGTTCGGCTGGCTGGGGTGGGTGACGGCGAACGACTGAGTGAAGAGAGCCCCCTCACGGGCGAGGGCGTTCATGTAGGGCGCCGCCGGGTTCCCGATGATCTGCGGCGCCCTGTGGTTCTCCTCGATCACGATGACGACGTGGTCCGGACGCGGCAGCGGCGCTCCCGTCCCGGGGGCGAGCGCGGACGCCGACGCCAGCGCCGCCAGGAGGGGAAGGAGAATTCCGTATCTCATCAAGTACGTCCTTGCCGCGTCACGTCCAACCATGGAGACAGTGTCCACGAAATCGGCGGAAGCTCCCAGGTGGGATTTCACCCCATGGAGACGGTTCGACCCGACGCGTACGGTGAGGCTTTGGAGGTGCATCGATGATTCGCGGACCCCGTCTGATCACCGCCGGCGTAGCAGTTCTCGGCCTGGTCCTGCTCGGCGGCTACGCCCTGGCGCAGCCGAAGGACAAGAACAACGGTCACGACCCCAAGGGGCAGACCGACGCCAATGCGTCGCACGAGAAGAAGCACAAACATTTCTCAGGCAAAGACCTGCTCGGCGACGCCATCAAGCAGAACGGCAACCACAAGCTCCAGGATCACGGCAAATACTCCGCGTCCGTCAACGTTTCCAACGGCAAGATCACCGGTGTCGACGTGAAGCACTCCGAGAAGGGCCGCGTCGCCGTCACGAAGTACAAGACCACTCAGAAGATGGCGGAAGGTCCGACGAGCGGGATTCAGCTCGCTTCGTTCGTCCTCGCCCAGTCCCAGTACCTCGGCACCCTCTGGATCGGCTACGCCTACTACGACGATTACGGCGACGAAATCATCTATTGGTTCCCGTACGACATGATCTTCGACGGGGACACGGGAGCGATCGAGTACTACCCGAGGTGACCGGCGGCCGCACGCCTTTGGCAGAAAACGTGGGAACATTGTCGTTGTCTCCACGCGCCCACGGGAGCACGCTCCCTCCATGCCCAAGCCGACGCTCCGTCGTGACGCGACCCGCAGGGTCGCGATGCTCGCCTATCCCGGCATCCAAGTGCTCGACGTCATGGGGCCGCTCGAGGTCTTCTCGCGGACCTCTCGGTGGCTCAAGGATGAGGGCAAGCGGAACGACGACGCTTACAGCGTCGAGATCGTCGGGCTGACGCGCGGGCCGTTTCGCGCGTCGTCCGGACTGCGCCTGTACGCGGATCACAGCTTCGCCGAGGTCGGCCGCGGGCTCGACACCCTGATGATCGCCGGCGGCATGGGAGTGGATCGTTACCGGTCGCACGCCCCGCTCCTGCGCTGGATCCGCCGCCAGGCTGGTTGGGTGAGACGCCTGGCGTCGGTCTGCACCGGCGCCTACTTCCTCGCCGAGGCGGGTCTCTTGAAAGGGCGGCGGGCGACGACGCACTGGGCTTACTGCGACGATCTGGCGCGCTCGTTTCCCGGGGTGCGCGTCGAGCCCGACACGATCTTCGTCCAGGAAGGCCCGATCTACACCTCGGCCGGCGTCACGGCCGGCATGGACTTGGCGCTGGCCCTCGTCGAAGACGACCACGGACGCGAGACCGCGCTCGCGGTCGCCCGGGCGCTCGTGATGTTCCTGAGGCGTCCCGGGGGCCAGGCGCAGTTCAGCGCGCAGATGGCGGTCCAACTGGCCGAGCACGAGCCCTTGCGCGAACTCCAGTCGTACGTCCTCGAGCACCCGGGCGACGATCTCTCGGTCGAGAACCTCGCGCGGCGGGTCGCGATGAGCCCGCGGAACTTCGCGAGGGTCTTCACGCGGGAAGTCGGAACGACCCCCGCGCGATTCGTCGCCTCCGTTCGCGTTGAGACGGCGCGGAGGCTCCTCGAGGAATCTCACGGTAATCTCGAGACGATCGCCGCCTCGAGCGGTCTCGGGACGCCCGAATCGATGCGTCGCGCGTTCCTTCGGGTCGTCGGCATTCCACCCGGGCAGTATCGGGAGCGCTTCAACCGCCGGCACCCCGGCCCGCGGCCGGTCGACGCGCCCCCCCGAACCAGGAGGCTCGCATGAGACTCACGTCACGCATCGCAGGTTCGTTCGCGTTCATCCTCGCCCTCGCCGCCCTCGTGGCCGCGCAAGAGAAGGCCTACGTCTGTCCGCCCTGCGGCCTACCGTGCGACGGCGCCGTCTACGGCAAGCCGGGCACCTGTCCGAAGTGCGGCATGGCGCTCGTGGATCGCGATGCCGCGAAGGCGCAGGCCTCCGCGCGCAAGAGGGTCGGGATCCTGATCTTCGACGGCGTGCAGATCATCGACTACACCGGCCCTTACGAGATCTTCCAGGGGGCGGGCTTCGACGTCTACACCGTCGCCCTCACGAAGGACCCGATCGCCACGGTCGCCGGGATGACGGTGGTCCCGAAGTACGCCTTCGCGGACGCTCCGCAGCCCGACATTCTGGTGGTGCCGGGCGGCGGCGTGGGCGGCGCGCTAGGGAGCGCCGCAACCCTCAAGTGGGTGGCGGACACGACCGCCCACACGCAGCACACGATGTCGGTCTGCAACGGAGCCTTCATCCTGGCGAGGGCCGGCCTGCTCGACGGCCTCACGGCAACGACGACGTACGGGAACGTCCCGAAGCTGCGGGCGCAGTACCCCAAGACCAAGGTCGTCGACGACCAGCGGTACGTGGACAACGGCAAAATCATCACGACCGGCGGCCTCACCGCCGGGATCGACGGCGCCCTTCATGTCGTCTCGCTGACGCTCGGGAAGGGCGTCGCGCAGCAGGTCGCGCTGGGCGAAGAGTACGACTGGCGCCCGGACGGAGGGTTCGTGCGGGGCGGTCTCGGCGACACGCAGCTCACGCCGTGGCTCGATTCGACGGTCGATGGGACCGGCCATTGGGACGTGGTCAGCACGAACGGAGGGACCGATCGCTGGGAGGTCGTCGCCGAGGGAACGTCGAACCTGACTCCGGCCGCGCTCCTCGATCACATCGGCAAGGGGTGTGCGACCGAGGGGAAATGGACGAGCGTCCCGCCGTCCGCGGCGACGTCGGAGGCGGCGAACTCGAGCCGGTGGACGTTCACCGGCCGCGACGGGAAGCCCTGGAACGGAACGCTGACCGTGTCGGCGGCGCCGGCCGCGGAGCACAAGTACACGCTCAAACTGTGGATCGCTCGCGCGGGATGACGCCGCGTTCGCGACGGCTCTAGCCCTTCCCGCTCGGTTCGTCGCAGGGTGGTCCGGGACGCAAGCCGAGCCGCCGGAGCATCTTGTAGATGCTCCGGGGCACGAGACCGGCGGCGCGAGCCGCCCTCCTCACGTCGTGGTCATTCCGGTCGAGAAGCTGCGCGGCGTAGGCGGTCTCGAAGCGAGCCCGCGCGGTCTTCCAGTCGTCGTTGAACAGGCCACGCAGGCTGATGCTCGGATCCGACTCGACCTCGAGCATGGGTGCGCGGATCTCGAGCCGCGGCGAGGGATGGGCCGCGAGGGCCCGCCCGACCGCCGATCGCAGCTCGCGCACGTTCCCTCGCCAAGGATGGGCCATCAGCAGCGGCAACGAACAAGGGGCGATGCACTCGAATTCCAGTCCGGCCGCGTTCATCTCGATGCGGGCGAAGTGCTCCGCCAACAGCGGGATGTCCTCGATCCGATCGCGGAGCGGGGGGACGTGGATTTCGATGACGCACAATCGGTAGTAGAGATCGAGCCGAAAGCGCCCCTCTTTGCACATCTTCTTCAATGAGTGGTTCGTCGCCGCGACGAACCGCACGTCGAAGGCGGTCGGGCGCTCGCCGCCGACGCGAACGGCTTCGCCGGCTTCGAGCGCGCGAAGCAGCTTCGGTTGCGCCGATGGGCTGAGATCCCCGATCTCGTCGAGGAAGATCGTTCCCCCGTGCGCCCGCTCGAGCGCGCCGCGGTGAAGGGTCTTCGCGTCCGTGAACGCGCCCGCCTCGTGGCCGAAGATTTCGGATTCGAGCAGCGGATCCGGGATCGCGGCGCAGTTGAGCGTCACGAACGCCTCCTGCCCGCGGGTCGAGCGGAGGTGGATCTCCCGGGCGACGAGCTCCTTCCCGACGCCGCTCTCTCCGGTGATCAGGACGGTGGCCTTCGTCGCCGCGGCGGACCGAATTTGCTCGCGGACTCGCTCCGACGCCGGGCTGACGCCGAGAAAGACGCCGGACAGTGCCACCGTGTCCGTCGGTTGACGACGGTCTACGGGCATGGCCCACCCCCAATGCCCGTTGCAACATTACGGGCGCGGCCCCCCGGGTGCCGCGTCTTCAGCGGAGGCGATCGGTACGCTTTCGGACGGCCGCATGGCACGGGCCTTGACGGTCTCGCCGGCTCCTCCGGAGCGCCGCCACTCCGCGTAAACTGCAGCCGCTTGCCGCAAGTGGCGGCCGTGGACCGTTCAGGAGGAAGCGATGCTTCGACTGCGCCCCCTCGCGAAAAGCGTCGCGGCGGCGGTGATCGTGATACGAACGGCCTTCGGCGGGCTCGCGGCGACGGCGCCGACCGCGGACGAGTGCCCCGACCTCTCCGCGCTCGACCTCGCCCCGGCCGACGCCGGACGGCCGGTCGCGATCGGAGGCTCCGACACGATGCTTCCGCCCGTCGAGATCAAGTTCGTCGACAAGAGCGGAAAGGTCGCGTCGCTCTACGGTTGGGGGCGGCTCGCCGCGCACCTCAGGGAGCAGTCGGCCGATCCTCGCAGGGACTACTTCAACGCGGACTTCATGGCCTGGGTCACGGAGATCAAGGACCCGGCGGCGCCCCGGGTGCCCATCGAGGGGATCGTCGTGACGGCGCAGGCGGGTGGATACGACATCCCGCCGAGGAAGGGTAACCATGTCGACCGAGTGTGGCTTCCGCTCAGGAGGCGCGGGGATTCGAAATCGCGGCACCGGCTCGAGGTCCCGGCGCGGATCTGCCTAAAGCGGGAGTTCGAGATGCGGGGGTTCGTCTTTCGTTCTCCCGGCTGGGAGTGCGCGCCGACGGGAGGTTGACCTCCGACGACGATTGGCGCCGGATCCAGTTCCTGACATTGGTGCCGGGCCGGGCCAATGACGTGACAGCCGAGCCCGAAATCAGCCAACGCGGCAGCCGCTGAACGATCGCACTCTTCCGAATCGCTCGCGTCCGGCGGCCGGATTCACGTCGGCTCGCGCGCGACTCGGTAGGGTTACACCCCATGGGGCAATCGCGCTCCCGAGCGCACCATCCCAGAGCGATCGACGTGATGCCGAGGACCGTGTGGAGGGCCCGCCCTCCGGGAGTGCGATGAAATGAAACGATCCTTCCTGATTCTCTCCGTGTTGGCCGGTACGGCCTTCTTTCCGCTCGCGAGCCGCGCGGATGAACCCGACACACGGGTGGCTCGGGCCAGCTACATCAGCGGCGATGTCTCCTACCAGCGTGGCGATGTCGAGGGGTGGAACGGCTTGCGCGTGAACACGCCTCTCGTGACGGGCGATTCGCTGTTCGCTCCGGAGGGCGGACGCGCGGAGATCGATCTGGGAAGCGGGATCGTCATGCGCCTGGACGGCGGGACCCAAGTCGATCTCGTGAACAACACCCGGGACGTGGCGCAGCTGGGCGTGAACGGCGGCGTCCTCGACCTCAGCGCGCGATCGTTTCCCCGCAGCTTTACGCTCGAGATCGACACGCCGAGCGCTGCGGCGACCATCCTGGAGCCGGGCCGGTACCGGGTGGAGGTTACGGACCGCGTGGCGACCTACGCGGTCGTGCAAGGCAGCATGTCCTTGGCGGTGGACGGACAACAGTTCGACGTGCGCGAAGGCGAAAGCCTGCGGCTCGAGGACACCGATCCCCCGACCTATGCCTACGGCCGGATCGGCCCTCGAACCCAGTTCCAGGCCTGGGGTGATACGCGGGATGCCCGCGTCCAACGATCGTCGAGCGCCCGCTACGTCAACTCCGAGGTCGTGGGCTACGAAGACCTGGACGATCATGGCTCGTGGCGTGAGAGCCGCGGCTACGGCCAGATCTGGGTACCCTCGGGAATGCCCGCGGGATGGGCCCCCTATCAGTCGGGCCGCTGGATCTGGCAGGATCCGTACGGCTGGACCTGGGTCTCCAACGAGTCGTGGGGCTGGGCCCCGTACCACTACGGCCGGTGGGTCCAGACGGACAACTCCTGGGGCTGGGTTCCGCCTCCGCCGAGAGGCTATCGCGGCCCTTCGGCCGTCATGAACATCGAACCGGTCTACGCCCCGGCGCTGGTCGCCTTCGTCGGGGGCGGGAACTGGGGCGTGTCGCTTTCGATCGGCGGATCGGCGATCGGTTGGGTTCCGCTCGCTCCCGCCGAGCGTTACTACTACCCGTGGCAGCCGGCTCCGCGCGCGACCACCAGCAGCTACACGAACATCATGGTGAGCAACGCGGTCACGATCGTGACCACCAACACCTTCGCCACCGCCCCCGTGCGCCCGATCCGAGTCGGCCAGACGCAGATCGAACGCGCTCCCGTCATCGGTTTCACCGCGGTCGGTGTGGTCCCCAGCCGGGCGAGCCTCGTGGTGTCGCCGGAGAGGAGCCAGGGATCTCCGCCGGTGCCCCGCGTTACGACGGAGCGGCCGATGGTCGCGCGCCTCGTGCCGCCGCCCAGGCCGCAGCCGTTCACCCAGAAGGTCGCCGAGATCGAGAAGACCGGAAAGCCGGTGGCCCGCCCGGTGGCGGTCGAGGCGGCGGTGGGTAAACCGTTCGTGGCCGGAACCCAGGCGCCCGCCGGCGTGAAGGCGGTCTCCGCCCTCGCTCCCGTAGGGCGCAAGGAGCTAGCCGCGCGCCCCGGCGCCGAAGTCCGGGCCCCGAAGAAGATCGAGCGCGACATCGCCCCCCCGACGCCGGCGGGCGATCGCGGCCGTCCGGAGCGCGAGCGTGCCACGGCAGACGCTGCGGCGGCCGCGGCCGTCAAACCGGCGCCGGTCACGGAGGCCGCGGTGCTTCCTCCCATGAAGCCCGAACTGGCGCCGGCGCCCGCGCCTCGGCCCGTGCAGCCTGACCCGCGCCCGGCCGGTCAGCCGGAATCCGCAACGAGCCCCGCGCCCGGCAACGGCCACGGGAAGCCGCCGCAACAGGACAAGAACACGCCGCCGCCCCACGAGACTACGATCGCGCCGGCACCCGCGCCTCGGCCCGTGCAGCCTGATCCGCGCCCGGCCGGTCAGCCGGAATCCGCAACGAGCCCCGCGCCCGGCAACGGCCACGGGAAGCCGCCGCAACAGGACAAGAACACGCCGCCGCCCCACGAGAACCCGAGCGCTCCGGCCACGAAGGCGGCTGCTCCCGCTCCCGTCACGCCCTCGGCGACGCCCGCGCCCAGCCAACCGCCTCAACCCGCGCCGAACAAGAAGAAGACGAAGAAGGACAAGAACGCCCCAGTGCCGACGCCTGCCCCCGCGCCGCCGGAACCGGCGCCCACCCCGCCGACCGAAGGGTCGTAGTGGAACCGCGGTGACGGTGCTGCGTGCGAGGCTTGCATAGGGTCGTCGCGCTAGGAATCCATCTCGCGGGAGTGCTGGCCTTGGCCTCGTCCGGCGTCAGCGCGAAGGACACGGTCAAGCTTCCCAAGCCCACCGCGGAGCAGCGGCTCGAGTACGTGCGAAGGTCCCGCGTGTGGGAGCCGACCGACGTTGCGATCAAGGACCTCTACGCGGGTCCCCCGGGCCGCCTCCCCTACAAAGTGGATGACGAAGTCAGCTGCGATTTCGTGCCGAAGCCGATGTCCGGATGGACGGCGAAGTTCGCCTGCCGTCTGGACGACGGAACGATCGTCAAGGTGAAGTACGAGGACGGAGGAAAATACAAGGAGGTCTTCGGCGAGGTGCTGGGCACCCGTCTCTTCTGGGCGCTGGGCTTCTACGCGGATCGGATGATCCCCGTTCACATGACCTGCCGCGGCTGTCCGGAACGCCCCTTCAAGTTCGTCGACGAGAGGAAGCATCTGAAGGTGAATGCCGACGGCATGATCGCGTCCTTCCCCGCCGATGCGCATCTCGGGACCTACCGGTTCGATCTCGCCGCGGTCGAGGACAAGGTCGACGCCGAGACCATCGAGGAAAAAGCCCACCAAGGATGGAGCTGGAAGCTCCTCGATAAGGTGGATCCCACGCTCGGCGGAGCCACGAAGGCCGAGATCGACGCCTTCGAGCTGCTCAACGCGTTCGTCCAGAACGCCGACAACAAGTCGAAGCAGAATACCCTCGCCTGTCCGCGGGCGGCGCTCGCCGTCGACGACAATGACGAGGTCACGTGCCGGCGACCGATCATGTACGTGGGCGATCTCGGTTCGGTGTTCGGCAAGGGCGGGATCACGACCGGCAACGCAGGACGAGTCGACTACGAAGCGTGGAAGGGGCGTCAGGTGTGGCGGGACCGGGATTCGTGCCGGGCTCGCCTGAGCTCGATCGGCGGAGTCTTCCGGCACTCCACGCTTCGGGACCCGGTCATCGGCGAGGCAGGACGAGCCTTGCTGTCGGAGCAGCTCGCGAAGCTCTCCGACGCGCAGATCGCCGATCTCTTCCGGGCGTCTCGAATCGAGCGGCTTCACCAGAAGATCGAGGACGGCGCCGGAGGGGAACGAGAGGTCACCATCGACGACTGGGTGAGGCTGTTCAAGGAGAAACGGAGCGAGATCACCGATCATCCGGGCTGCGAACCGCGCTAGCCGGAAGCGGCGGTCTCAGGGAGCGCTTCGGTCCGGCGTATGGCGCTGGATCGTGCCCGAGTCCACGACGCGCCCGTCGCGCGAGATCGCGTTGAAGACCATCGTGTCGCCTGAGATCTCGACGGCCAAGAAAGCCTGATCCGTGTCGAACCCCTGGGCGGTGAGCGGGGAAGCCTTGTCGATGTCGCCGGCCGCCAGGCGCCCGCCGGAGCCCACGACGAAGTGCACGATGCCGTGCTGGGGCTTGATCCGCTCGTAGAAGTGATCGTGGCCGGTGAATGCCACGCTGACGTTGTATTGAACGAAGAGCGGCTCCAACGCGTTTCGCAACGTCACATCGGACCCGTGACGGCCTCCCGAGGAATACAGAGGGTGATGGAAGACGGCGATCTTCCAGTCGTCGTTCGAGGCCTTCAGCTCCTTCTCGAGCCAGTCGATTTGCTCGGGCGCCGGGTAGGTCGTGTCGAGCACGAAGAATCGGACCTTCTGGGCCGGCGCCTTGAACGAGTAGTAGAGCTTGCCGTTCATGTTGAACTTCGCGTAGGACCGTTGCTCGCGCGAGTCGTGATTCCCGAGCGAGCCGTAGAACTTGACCCCCGCGTCGAGGACCGGCTTGTAGGGAATCTCGAATTTCGTCTGGAAATCCTGAGGCCGCTCCGAGCCGATCAGGTTGTCCCCGACGAGCATCACGATGTCGAAGTTGAATCCCTCGCGGAACTTCGCCATCCGGGCCGCCAGCTCGTACTCACCGCGCTCCCCGGTGCCGAAGTCTCCGAGCACGGTGAATTTCAACGAGCCTTTCTTGTTCGGCAGCGGGACCGGGGCGGCGGCCGGACTCTGCGGCGCCTCCACCGCGGCGGACCGAGCGATCACCGGCGCCGCGCCGCGGCCGCCGAACGCGATCAGAGCGGCGACGAACGTGGCGACGATGACCCGGCGCAGGGGAATCGTCACGATCGGCCGCCTCGACTACGGCAAGACATTGTCGGTGAAGTC
>JBGQLU010000028.1:0-31142 GCA_041500265.1 Acidobacteriota bacterium
CGATGATCGAGCCCCTGATGCTGGTCTTCATGGCGCTCGTCGTGACCGCGATGATCCTGGCGATCTACATGCCGCTCTTCCAGGCGGTCGGCCAGTCGAAGTTCTAGAGGGCGTGATGGCGGACGACGCGAAGCTGCGCGAAGAGCGGACGGCGCCGGCCCTGGAGGTCGAGGCCGGCGGGGACGTCCTCTCCGAGGCGTTCCAGGCCAAGCGCCTCGCCGATCGGATCGGGATCGAGTACGTCGATCTCGCGAACTTCGAGATCGATCCCGAGCTGTTCCGCTCGATCCCCGTCGACTTCATGTTCCGGTACAACTTCGTCCCGCGGAAGCGGACGGCGAACGGGCTCCAGATCGTGGTCGCCGATCCCACCGACGTGCTGATGATCGACGAGCTGGAGCTGCTCCTGGGCACCTCGATCGAGGTCGTCGTCGGGACGGGCGCCGCGATCCAGGAGATCCTCAAGAAGTCCGAGTCCTCGCAGCGCGTCCTGGACGAAGCGACGGAGGAGTTCCGGATCCAGATCGTGCTCGAGGACGACGAGACCGGGGAAGAGACGCTGACGATCGACCGGCTGACCTCCGACCAGTCGCCGATCATCAAGCTCGTCGATTCGACGCTCTTCAACGCCCTCCAGCGCCGCGCGTCGGACATCCACATCGAGACCCGCGACCGCGAGGTCGTCATCAAGTACCGGATCGACGGCGTGCTCTACCAGGCCATGGAGCCGATCGACAAGAAATTCCACCAGACGATCATCTCGCGCATCAAGGTCATGTCGGAGCTCGACATCTCGGAAAAGCGCGTCCCGCAGGACGGCCGCTTCAAGCTCCGCATCAAGGGGCGCACGGTCGATTTCCGCGTCTCGATCATGCCGTCGGTCCACGGCGAGGACTGCGTCATCCGTATCCTCGACAAGGAGTCGACGAACCGCGAATTCGCCTCCCTCTCGCTCGACGTCTGCGGCTTCGAGGACCGGGAGGTCGCGCGCATGCGGCGGTTCATCAAGGAGCCGTACGGCATGGTGCTGGTGACCGGCCCCACGGGCTCCGGGAAGACGACGACCCTGTACGCCGCGATCTCCGAGATCAAGAACGACGAGGACAAGATCATCACGATCGAGGACCCCGTCGAATACCAGCTCCCGGGCATCACGCAGATCCCGGTCAACGAGAAGAAGGGGCTCACCTTCGCCCGGGGCCTGCGGTCGATCCTGCGGCACGACCCGGACAAGATCATGGTCGGCGAGATCCGGGACGCCGAGACCGCGCAGATCGCGATCCAGTCGGCGCTCACCGGCCACCTCGTCTTCACGACCGTGCACGCGAACAACGTGGTGGACGTGCTCGGCCGGTTCCTCAACATGGGCGTCGAGCCGTACAACTTCGTCTCCGCCCTGAATTGCATCCTCGCGCAGCGGCTGGTCCGCCTGATCTGCTCCAGCTGCAAGCGCCCGGTGAAGGCCACCCGCGACCAACTCACCTCGTCGGGCCTCGATCCGGCCCGGTACCTCGATTACACGTTTTACGAGGGGAAGGGGTGCATCGACTGCAACGGGACCGGCTACACGGGCCGGACCGCGATCGCGGAGCTGCTCGACATGTCCGACCGCATCCGGGAGATGATCCTCGAGAAGCGGCCGGCGGCCGACATCAAGCGCGCGGCGAAGGAAGAAGGGATGACCTTCCTCCGCGAGGCCGCCCTCGCCAAGGTCTTCGCCGGGAAGACCACCCTCCACGAGGTCAACAAGGTGACGTTCGTCGAATGAGCGCCTTGGAGCCGGTCCTGAGACACCTGCGCGCCTTCGACCCGTCGGCGCTCCTCGATCTCCGCCCGGCCTACCCGCCGGTCGCGGTCGAGGTCGACCGAGGGCAGCTCACCCTCGTGCGCGTGAAGAAGAGCGGGGGGCGGGCGGCCCTCGAGGCGTACCGCGTGCAGCCGATGCCGGAGCACGCGGTCGGGCAGTCGATCTTCCGGCCGAACCTGGGCTCCCTCGACGAGATGGCCGGCCACGTCCGCGAGCTGTTCGAGAAGAGCGGGACCAAGCCGGGCCGCGTGTCGATCGTCCTGCCGGACAACCTCGCGAAGTCGTCGATCGTGACGCTGCCGGAAAGGCCCGCGAACCGGCGCCAACTCGAGGACTTGCTCCGGTTCAAGCTGAAGCGCTCCGTCCCCTTCCGGCTCGAGGACGCCGCGATCTCGAGCTGGCCGCTCTCCTCCGGCGGCCCCGGGATCGACCTCCTCGTCTCCGTGATGCTACGGTCGGTGGTGGAGCAGTACGAGGCGGCGTTCGAGGCCGCGGGCGCGCGCCCGGGGCTCGTCGACCTGTGCACGCCGAGCCTCTTCAATCTCGTCCGCCACGAGGCCCGGAAGGCCGCCTCGGAAGGCAGCGACGTCGCGGTGGTCAACTGCGCCCGGACGTACTTCACCTTGATGATCGCCCGCGCGGACCGGGTCGTCTTCACGCGGTGCAAGTCCTACGCGGTCGGCGAGGACGATCCGGAAGCGCGGACCGCGGTGTTGGCGCGCGAGCTGGCGTCGTCCCTGTCGTACTACCAGGACAAGCTCTCCGGAGCGGGGGTGGCGACCGCCTTCGTGAGGAGCGCCGCGCAGCCGTTCGACGAGGTCGCGGCGGTGGTGGAGCGGTTGGGCGCGATCACCGTGCGTCCCATCGATCCGGCCTCGGCGTTCGAGGCGGGTCCCGCGCTCCGCCTGGACGCGGCCGACGCGCAGAGGCTCGCCCCCGCGATCGGGGCGGCCGCGGGACGGGCCGCCTGATGCGCGCCTTGGAGCTGAACCTCGCCACGCGGCCGTTCCGGAACAACGTGCCGATCTGGGTCGGCCTCGCCCTGGGGGTCGCGGCGGTCGCTGCCTTCGCGTCATGGAACGTCGTGACCTGGCGCAACGCTTCGCACCAGCTCGCGACCTTGGAGGCCGACATCGGATCGTCGAAGCGGCGCCTCGAGGAGCTCGACAAGCGCGAGGCCGCGGCGCAGGCGGGGATCCGCGAGTTCGACCTCAAGATCCTGCAGGTGCAGGCCGAGAAGGTCAACGACATCATCCTGCGGCGCGGGCTGTCCTGGACCCAGCTCTTCAACACGCTCGAGACCGTGGTCCCGTACGAAGTGAAGATGACCGCGATCCGCCCGAGCTACGGAACGCGCGAGGCGACGCTCGCGAACAACCGCGGGTCGTCGGTCGCGGGGACCGTTCCTATAGACGTCGAGGGGATCGCGCAGAGCTTCGAAGCGTTCCTCGAATTCGAGCGGGCGCTCATCGTCGACCCGCATTTCGCCAACGTCGAGCCGGTGCGGTCGGAGTCCTCGCCCGGCGAGACCGAGATCCACTTCCAGATCCACGTGCTCTACGACCCCGACGGCCGCCTGGGCCGGGAGCACCCGGAGATCCCGCACGTGCTCGAAGCGGCGAAGAAGTCCGCCGAAGAAGGTGGCGAGGCCCCGCCGTCGGCGCTCGAGGGGCTGCGGTGACGGTCGCACGGAAGCCGCGCTTCGACGTTCGCGAGGCGAGCGGGAAGATCCTCGGCGTCCTGGGGGCGCTTCTCGTCGTCAACGCCGCGGTCTCGGTCCTCCTCGTGCGCCCCGCCGTCGAGCGCTACCGGAAGCTGACCGACACGTCGAGCCCGCAGGTGCAGGCGCTCCAGAAGCGCGAGAAGGACGTCGCCGCGCAGGAGGCCTACCGGACGGCGCTCGAAACGGCGCGCGACGACATGCGGCACTTCGCGGGCGACGTGCTCTCGACCCGGCAGCGCCGGATGATCGCCGTGCAGCTCGAGGTGTCCAAGCTCCTGCACGAGTTCGGGATCGCCTACAACCGGGTCCAGTACGAGAACGATGAGCTCGAGAACGGGGCGCTCGAGCGGTTCGCCACCGTCGTGCCCCTGGCCGGAGGGTACGCGAACCTCCGCAAGTTCCTCCAATCGGTGGAAAGCTCGGACAGCTTCCTGGTCGTCGAGCGGGTCACGCTCGGCAATGGGAAGTCCGGCGACGTCGTCGACCTCGACATCACGCTCGCGACCTATTTCATCGCCCCCGACGCGAAGCTCGACAACTTCGGGAAGCGCCCGGCGCGCGGAAAGGACCGGGCGTCCTGATGGCGCGGAAGCTGTCCGGTCGCGAAACGGCGTTCATCGCGGGCCTCGCCGTCCTGGCGGCCGCGTGGATGTGGCATTCGTGGACGGCGGAGGCGCCGGAGGCGGGCGGAACCGTCAAGAAGGCGGACGCCAAGGACGCGCCCAAGTTCGGGGAGGCTCCGGTCGTGCACCTCGACCAGCTCGACCGGGCGCTCGTCAAGTACGACGCCACCGGACGCGATCTCTTCCGCTACCAGCCGCGCCCGCCGTCGTGGGCGGAGGTGAAGCGGCTCAAGGCGGAGGCGGAGAAGGCCCGCCTGGCGCAGATCGCGGCCGAGAAGGAGGCCGCGAAG
The DNA here is from genome assembly GCA_041500265.1 of Acidobacteriota bacterium. Classification (GTDB taxonomy): domain Bacteria; phylum Acidobacteriota; class Polarisedimenticolia; order Polarisedimenticolales; family DASRJG01; genus DASRJG01. The sequence continues at coordinate 4,444 of JBGQLU010000028.1, forward strand.
CGGGCGGCGGAGCAGGCGGAGAGGGACAAGGAGCAACAGATCTACCTCGCCGCGCACCCGCCCCCGCCCGCCGCGCCGACCCCGCCGGCGGTGACGTTCCAGTTCATCGGCTACGTCGGCCCGGCCAACGACCGCGTGGCGGCGTTCCTCCAGAACCAGGACACGATCATCGCGAAGACGGGCGACGTCGTCGCCAAGGACTTCAAGATCCAGGAGATCCGGTACGAGTCTGTCATCCTCGCGTTCACCGACCCGCGGTTCCAGGGTCAGTCGCGCGAGCTGCCGCTGTATCGCGGAAGCCGGTAGGAGCGCCGGCCGATGGGGGAGAATGTGACGAGGACGAAAGCCTGGATCCTGGCGGTGCTCGCGAGCGGCGTCCTGGCCGGATGCGCGGCGCAAAAATCCTTTCACCAAGCCGAGGAAGCGGCTTCGCGCCAGAACTGGGACCAGGCGGTCCTGGCCTACAGCAAGGCGATCGCGCTCGACCCGAGGAACACCGGCTACCAGATCGCCCTCGAGCGCGCCAAGCTCAAGGCCTCGGCGGAGCACTTCGACAAGGCGAAGCGCTACGCCAGCTCCGCGCAGTGGGACCTGGCGGTGGCCGAATACCAGCAGACGCTCCTCCTGAACCCCGGAAACCAGCACGCCGCCGACGAGCTCGACAAGGCGCTCGTGATGATCCGCCGCCGCGACGAGCAGGCCTCCCCGATGGACCGCCTCAAGGACCAGGCCAAGCGGGACTCCCTGGCCCCCCCCAAGCTGTCGGCCAAGTCGAACGTGCCGATCCAGGTCCAGTTCAAGGAGAAGCCGATCGGCCAGATCTTCGACGTCATCGGGAAGGTGTCGCAGATCAACTTCATCTACGACGACAAGACCGACCTGAACAAGCCGATGACGATCGAGATCGGCAGCGTGACCTTGGAGAAGGCGCTCGACATCCTGATGCTGCAGACGAAGAACTTCTACAAGGTCATCGACGAGCACACGCTGCTGATCGCCCCCGACAACCGGCAGAAGCGCCAGGAGCTCGAGGACGAGGTCATCCGGACGTTCTACCTGTCGAGCGCCGAGACCAAGCAGGTCGTGTCCGTGATCCGCACGCTCTTGAACTCGCGTCAGGTCGCCGAGAACGACCAGCTCAACTCCGTGTCCATCAAGGACACGCCCGACAAGGTCGCCATCGCCGAGAAGCTCATCGATGCGAACGACAAGTCCAAGGGCGAGGTGATCATCGACGTCCAGCTGATGGAGATCAAGCGGACGACCCTGGAGACGCTCGGGATCGATCTCTCCTCGAAACAGCTGACGTTGAGCTACCAGGGGATCCAGCCGGGGAACACCATTCCCCTGAACAGCCTCTCGGCCCTCAAGCAGAAGGGGAACTGGCTGATCGGCCCGGTTCCAGCCGTCGTCATCAACTTCCTGAAGAGCGTCACCGACTCGAAGTCGATCGCCCAACCTCAGATCCGCGTGACGGAGGGGGAGAAGGCCGAGATCGTGATCGCCGACCGCGTCCCGATTCCCAACACGTCGTTCAACAGCTCGCAGACGATCGGCGGCAACGTCGTCCCGATCACCTCGTTCACCTACCAGAACGTCGGCATCACGCTCCAGATCGAGCCCCGCGTCCACCACAACAAGGAAGTCTCGCTCAAGGTCCAGGTCGAGGTCTCGAACATCGCGGGGAGCACCACCGTCGGGGCCGGCGAGGGGGCGCAGACGGTGCCGATCATCGGCACGCGGCAGGTGCAGACGGTGATCCGCCTGAGGGACGGCGAGACCAATCTCCTCGCCGGGCTCATCAAGAAGGACGACAGCGTGGGCAAGTCGGGAGTCGCCGGCATCACCGACATCCCGGGGATCGGGGACGTCTTCTCGACGAAGAACATCGACAGGAGCGACATCGACATCGTCCTCTCGCTGACGCCCTACATCATCCGGATCCCGGACATCACCGAAGACGACCTGCAAACGCTTTGGGTCGGGACCGAAGACAACATGCGGCTGCGAGGACCCGTGCGCGGGGTGATGGGGGTGTCGCCGTTCGCGGAGCCCGAGGAGGTGGCACCGCCGGTCGAGTTCGCCCCGAATCCGGCGAAGGCCACCCTCCCTCCGGTCAACCCTCCCGCCGCGGCCGCCGACAAGGGAGCCCCCGGGGCGCCGGCCGTCGGCGTGGTCGAGCACGATCGCTCCACCGCCCCGGCCCCCGTTCCCGTCCCCATTCCGGTCCCATCCTCCCCTGCACCCACGAGCCCGGCCCCCGCGCCGGCGCCGACCGCCCCCGCGGAGCCGCCGGCCGAGCAGCAGCCCCCAGCGGACGAGAACGCCGGGGGAGGCGAGGCGATCCCGCCCGCGGACGAGAACGCGGGCGAGCCGAAGCCGGAGCCTTCGACCCCGGCGACCGTGCGCTTGGTCCCGGGGGCCCCCGGCTACAAGGTCGGGGACAAGGTGCTCGTCGAGGTGCGGCTCGAGAACGGGACCAACGTCGGCTCCGTTCCATTCCATCTCCGATACAACCGGCAGGTCCTGGAGTTCGTTCCTCCGGCGGCGCAAGGGCCTTTCCTGGGAAGCGACGGGGGGAACACGGTGTTCCTCGCGACCCCGTCGGCCGGCGGCGGCGAGATCGTCGTCGGTCTCTCCCGGCTCGGCGGCGGCGACGGGGTCAGCGGATCGGGGACCCTCGCGACCTTCCAATTCCAGGCGATCAACGCCGGCGACTGCGGGTTCGGATGGACCGGGGCCGCGGTCAAGGACCCCCAGGCCCGAAACCTCCCGGCGAGCTTCCTCTCCGCGCCGGTCGCCGTCGAGCCCTAGGAGGATCCGATGATCGGGACGGCGGCGATGCGAGCGCGGGCGGGGGCCAAGGGGCTGACGCTCATCGAGCTCGTCTCGTGCACGGCGATCGTCATGGTCCTCGCCTCGATGGCCATTCCCGTGGCCAAGACCTGGGTCAAGCGCCGGAGGGAGCTGGAACTACATCAGGCCCTACGGGACATCCGGACCGCCATCGATCGATTCCAGGCCGACGCCGAGAGGAACCCGGGCATGCGCGGCACCAAGATGAACGGCACCAACGAAGAGGGCTACCCGGAAAAGCTGGAATGGCTCTACGAGGGGTACGACATCGGCGACGCCGCGGGTACGAAAGTGAAATACCTCCGCCGTCTTCCCCGGGACCCGCTCACCGGAAAAGCCGAGTGGGGCACGCGGTCGAGCCGCGACCGCCCGGGGTCCCTGGCTACCGACGGGATCAACATCTTCGACGTACATTCGAAGAGCGAAGCCACAGCTCTGGACGGGACGAAGTATGCGGACTGGTAACCCCCCCGGTCTCCGCCGCCCGCCCTGCCGCCCCGGCTCGGGGCGCTCGGCGGGGTTCACTCTGATCGAGCTGATCGTGGTCTGCGCGATCATCGGGATCTTGTCGGCGGCGGCGGTGGGGAACTACCGCCGCGGGATCGTCAAGGCGAAGGAAGCCGCGCTCTCGCAGGATCTCTACACGATGCGGACGCTGATCAACCAGTACTTCGCCGACAAGGGGAAGTACCCGTCCGACTTGAACGCGCTGGTCGAGGACCATTACCTCCAAGCGGTCCCCAAGGACCCGATCACGGAGAGCGCCGACACCTGGGTCACGGTGGCCGCCGAGATGGACGAATCCGACATCTCGACGGAGCCGGGAATTGCGGACGTGAGGAGCGGCGCCCAAGGGACCGCTCTCGACGGACGCGCGTATGCGGAATACTGACGGGCCGCCCGCGGGCGGCCTCGAGGAGACGGCCGATGACCACGACACGACACGCACTCCTGGCGGCCCTGGCCCTGGGCCTTGGCGTTCTTTCGGCGGGCTGCGAAGACTCGCCCCTCGTGGCCGGCTCGGATTGGAAGATGAGCATCACCGCCAATCCCGGGTCGGTCCTCGATCCGAGCACGTCGGGGAACACCGATATTCAGGTCGCCGTCACGCTCGTGGACGCCAAGGGCGTACCGAAGCAAGGGATCACGGTCTACTTCAACGCGTCGATCAAGGGGTTGGTCTCCGGGCAAAAAGGCGTGAAGACCGACGCCTCGGGCACGGCGCGCGATGTCCTTCCGGTGACCATCGACAATTACCCTCCTTCCGTCACCGTCCCCGCGACCCCGACCGTGCCCGCGCATGTGCAGACTCCCGACATCACGATCACGGCCACCTCCGCCGGCGTGACCGAGACGGCGAACGTCACGACGGGCAAGGCGACGGTCAACCATCCACCCGTCGCTTCGATCGTCGCGTCACCCCAGAATCAACAGGCTTCGTGGGGGGCCGTGGTCTTCGACGGGAGCGCCTCGACCGATCCCGATGCCGGTGAGATCGTCACGATGTACCGTTGGGTCCTCACCTCCACGAACCCCGATGCCGGCATGCCGAACCCCTTCATCGCGGAGGGTCAAGGAGTCTCCGGGCTTCAGTTTCCGAACGATACGCTCCCCGCGTTCAAGAACATCCAGGACCTGACGGTCTCGCTGTTCGTCACCGAGGACCCGAACGCTCCGGCGGACTTCGCTGCCGGCAAGACCATCGCGTACCGGGGGCAGGAGACCCAGGTGTACTCGATCGTCGCCGTGCGGTGCGACAGCAACACGGCGCCGACCGCGGTCCTCTCCGGGGCCGACCAGCAGCAGATCTTCGGGTTCCCGCAATCCCTGGTCTCGTTCCAGCTCGACGGTAGCCTCTCCAGCGACCCCGAGACGCCGATCGACATCTACAACTTCAGCTGCGGGAACGGATCGGCGCCTGTCCCTGGGACGTCTCCTTCCAAGGTGACCTGCCGGTATCTCGTGGACGCGGTGCCGAGGACCTATACCCCGGCCTTGACGGTCGTGGACCGCGGCACCGGTCAAATCGTCAACGGGCAATACCAGTGCCAGAAGTCCTCGCAGGAGAAGACGATCACGGTGACGGTGTCGCCCTTGGCCTCCGGAGGCTAGCCGGTGCGACCTCGCGCCGTGCGCCGGCCCCGCGAGAAGGGCGCCCTCATGGTCGCCCTCATGGCGGGGATCGCGATCATGATCATCCTGTCGGCGGTAGCGGCGCAGAAGTGGACGGACGTCCTGCGGCGGGACAACGAGGCCGAGATGATTTTCCGCGCTCAGGACACCGTGCGCGGGCTCAAACGCTTCCAGCGGGACCGGGGGCGGCTGCCGTCGACGTGGGACGAGCTGATGGACCCGGGGCAGAAAGGACAGTACTTCCTCCGGAAGCGGTGGAAGGATCCGCTGGTCAAGGGCGGGAAGTGGCAAATCCTCTACGCGGGCCCGCAAGGGGGAGTCATCGACCCGACCGCCCTCTCGGTCGATCCGGGCGCCGGCGGGACGTCTCCCTTCGGCGGGCCGTCGCCGTTCGGCGGGACGTCGCCGTCCACCGGGACGCCCTCGCAGCCCGGCGCGGCGAACCCGTCCACGTTGACCCCGGTGGACATCACCAACCAGTCGTCGAGCCCGACGGGACGGGCGCCGGGCGCCGCCGGCGTCGGCGCGATCATCAAGAAGGACGACGGCACCTCGGAGCTCGCGGGCCTGCCGATCGCCGGGGTCAAGTCGCGGTGTTCGGAGCGTCCCTTCCGGGTCTACAAGGACAAGGACCAGTACTCGGAGTGGCTGTTCTCCGTCTTCGATCTCGAGCAGCCGCAGACCGCCGTGACGACACCCGGCGCGCCGGGAACGACGCCCGCCGCGCCCGGCGCGCCCGGAACGCCGCCTCCGGCGTCGTCGGGGGCGTTCAAGGGGACGCCGCCACCGCCCACCTTCCCACCTCGATAGGGCGCGGCGTGCCCCGGCGCCCTTGAACCGGGGGAGTCCCGCCTCCTATACTCCGCTCTCCGCTCGCGAACGGAATTCGCGCGGGCGACGCGTCCCACGCATCGCGAGGCCCGAATGACCCGTGCGTCGATCCACAAGGACACACTCCCGAACGGGATTACCGTGCTTTCCGAGACGATGCCGCACGTGCGCTCGGTCTCCCTCGGCGTCTGGCTCCGGCGCGGGAGCCGGCACGAGCCCGCGGCGCTGAACGGGGCGTCGCACTTCATCGAGCACCTGGTCTTCAAGGGGACCGAGACCCGGACCGCCCGGGACATAGCACTCGCGGTCGACTCGATCGGCGGCCAGATGGACGCTTTCACCTCCAAGGAATACACCTGCTTCTACGCGAAGGTGCTCGACGAGAACCTGGCCCAAGCGGTCGATCTCCTCTCGGACATCGTGCTGCGCCCGCTCTTCGATCCCCAGGAGCTCGAGCGGGAGCGCAAGGTGATCGTCGAGGAGATCCGGATGGTGGACGACGCTCCGGAGGAGCTCGTCTACGACCTGTTCTCCACGAGCTTCTATCCTCGCCATGCCCTCGGGAGGCCGATCCAGGGGACGGAGGCGACCGTCGGGGGGCTGTCGCGGCGGCGCCTGCTCGACTACTTCCGGAGCGCCTACGTGCCGGAAAACCTCCTGATCGTGGCGGCCGGAAACGTCGGCCACGCCGAGCTCGTCCGGCTGGTGCGCCGCGCGTTCGGCGGCATGAAGCGAGGAGGCAAGCCCCGCGCGCGCGGGGCCGCCCCCGTCTCCCGCAGCGGCACCGTCGTGCGGGCGAAGAACGAGCTGGCGCAGCTCCACATGCTGTTGGGGCTTGCGGCCTTCCCGGAACGGTACGCGCATCGCTACCCGCTCTTCGTCCTCAACGCGCTGCTGGGCGGCACGATGTCCTCGCGTCTGTTCCAGAAAGTCCGGGAGGAGCGCGGGCTCGCCTACAGCGTCTATTCGGCGACCAACGCCTTCCTGGACACCGGGCTGATGATGATCTACGCGGCGACCTCCCCCGAGCGGGGGGACGAGGCGCTCCAGGTCGTTCTCGGCGAGATCGGAGAGCTCCGGGACCAAGGGCCGACCCCGTCGGAGGTGGCGGTCGCGAAGGAGCACCTTCGCGGCAGCCTCATGCTCTCGCTGGAGTCGACGTCGAGCCGGATGTCGAACCTGGCGAGGCAGGAGATCTACCACGGCCGCCAGGTCCAGTCTTCGGAGATCCTGAAGCTGCTCGACCGCGTGACACCGGGCGAAGTGCACGCCGTGGCGCGCCGCATCTTCCGCCGCGGGCGCCTTACCCTGGCCGCGGTCGGGCGGACGTCCAGGCTTCGCGCGGCGCGAACGGGGCTGGCGCTGTGAGCGAAGGCGCGGGCCGGGCGGTTCCGGTCCGGGTGCTGCGCCTTCCCGCGGCGGCCGACCTTCCTCTTCCCGAGCGCGCCACCGCTCACGCGGCCGGATTCGATCTCCGGGCGTGCGTCGCCGGGCCGGTCACGATCCCCGCGGGGGCGCGCCTTTTGATCCCGACGGGACTCGCGATCGCGCTTCCGCCGGGGTACGAGGGCCAGGTGCGCCCGCGGAGCGGCCTGGCGCTGACGTCGGGGCTCACGCTCTTGAACAGCCCGGGGACGATCGACGCCGACTACCGGGGGGAGATCGGCGTGATCGTCGTGAACCACGGGGAGGCCCCGGTCACGATCGAGCGCGGCGCGAGGATCGCGCAGCTGGTCGTCCAGCGGCTTCCGGAGATCGAGATCGTCGCCGTGGACGAGCTTCCCGCGACACCTCGTGGGGGCTCGGGGTTCGGTCACACGGGGGTGCGGTGATGCTCCGCGTCGTTCCGTTGGGAAGCGGCTCGTCGGGGAACGCGACGCTCGTGAGCTTCGGGGAGCGGCACATCCTGGTGGATGCGGGCCTCGCGGCGCGGGAGCTGGCCCTCCGGCTCGAGGCCGCCGGCGTCACGCCGCGCCGCCTGTCCGGGATCGTGCTCTCGCACGAGCACCACGACCACGCCCGGGGCCTCGAACGCTTCGCGGTCCGCCACCGGGTGCCGGTCTTCACGACGCCCGAGGCGCTGGCAGCGATGAACCTCGCCCCGCGCCACGTCGGGGCCTGGCACCCGTTCACGCCGGGCACCGCGTTCGAGGTGGACGAGGTGCGGATCGTCCCGTTCGCCGTCCCGCACGACGCGGCGGATCCGGTCGGATTCGTGCTCGAGAAGGACGGGGCGAGGGTCGGCATCGCCACCGACCTCGGGCATGCAACCACGCTCGTCCTGACCCGCCTGACCGGCTGCCACGTGCTGCTCGTCGAGGCGAACCACGACGACGACATGCTCGTCCGCGGCCCCTACCCCTGGGCGCTCAAGCAGCGGATCGGGGGAAGGCTCGGGCACCTCTCGAACGAGGAGGCCGCGGCGCTCTGCGCGGCCGCCGCCGGCCAGGAGTGCCGCGCGGTGATCCTGGCCCACCTGTCGGAGAAGAACAACACCGTAGCGCTGGCCCGGGCCGCCGTGTCGAGGGCGCTCGCCGGGGCCGGCGTGCGGCGCTACGAGATGCGGGTCGCCGAGAGGCGGCGCCCGACGCCGGAGGTGGTGCTGTGATCGACCGCTACACCCGCGCCGAGATGCGGGAGGTGTGGAGCGACGAGTCGAAGTACGCCGCGTGGCTTGCGGTCGAGCTCGCGGCGACCGAGACCTTGGCGGCCCGGGGTCTCGTCCCCGCCGCGGACCTGAAGACGATCCGGGAGAAGGCGGCGTTCGACGCGACGCGCATCGCCGAGATCGAGGCGGAGGTCAAGCACGACGTCATCGCCTTCCTGACGAGCGTCGCCGAGCACGTCGGGCCCGCCTCCCGCCACATCCATTACGGGCTGACCTCCTCGGACGTCGTGGATACGGCCCAAGCGCTCCTGATGGTCCGGGCGGTGGACCTGATCGTGGCGGGGATCGACCGGCTCGCGGCGGTCCTCGAGCGTCAGGCGCGTGCGCACAAGGGCACGGTGATGGTCGGGCGGACCCACGGCATCCATGCGGAGCCTTACACGCTCGGGCTCAAATTCGCCTCGTGGTACGTCGAGGCAGGCCGGAACCGCGCGCGGCTCCTCGCCGCCCGGGAGGAGATCCGGACCGGGAAGCTCTCGGGGGCGGTCGGCACCTACGCGCACCTCGACCCGGGGATCGAGGCGGAGGTCCTGGCGAAGCTCGGGTTGGCCGTGGAGCCGCTCGCGACCCAGGTCATCCCGCGCGACCGGCACGCGGTCTTGATCGCATCCTTGGGCGTGCTCGCCTCCTCCCTCGACCGGATCGCGACCGAGATCCGTCACTTGCAGCGCACCGACGTGCGCGAGGTCGAGGAGCCGTTCGCCAAGGGCCAGAAGGGCTCCTCGGCGATGCCCCACAAGCGGAACCCGATCGGCTGCGAGAACGTCACCGGCCTAGCGCGGCTCGTGCGCGCGAGCGTGCAGGCGGCCCTGGAGGACGTTCCGCTCTGGCACGAGCGGGACATCTCGCATTCCTCGGTCGAGCGGGTGATCCTCCCGGATGCGACCTCGCTCTGCGATTTCATGCTCCACCGGATGACCGGGATCCTGGACGGCCTCCTCGTGTACCCCGACCGGATGAGGGAGAACCTGGACCGCATGAAGGGGCTCGTCTTTTCGCAGACGGTGCTGCTCGAGCTGGCGGCGGCGGGGCTGTCCCGCGAGTCGGCCTACGCGATCGTCCAGCGAAACGCGATGAAGGTCTGGGCGGGGGAGGGGACTTTTCAGGAACTCCTCGCCGGGGATGCCGAGCTGAAGGCGGTGCTCGGCGCCGAGCGGCTTTCGGCCTGCTTCGACCCGGCGCGAACGCTCCGGCACGTGGATGCGATCTTCCTGCGCGTGTTCGGGAAGGGCGCGTGACGCGGTTGCTATAATGCCCGCGTCCCCGGATCGTCTCGCTCGCGAGGAGTCCCCAACATGTGCGGCATCGTCGGGATCTTCGGGCACCCCGAAGCGGCGAAGTTGTCCTATCTCGGGCTCTATGCGCTCCAACACCGGGGGCAGGAGTCGGCCGGGATCGTGACCGCCTCCGGGACGACCCTGGCGCGACGCGCCGGGATGGGGCACGTGGCGGACGTCTTCTCCCGCGACGTGCTGGACGATCTCCCGGGCTCCGCCGCGATCGGCCACGTCCGGTATTCGACGGCGGGGGACTCGAACCCTGCCAACGCGCAGCCGTTCCTCCTTCAGCATCATCGCGGCCCGATCGCGGTCGCGCACAACGGCAACCTGGTGGACGCGTCGGTCGTCCGTGAAGGGCTCGAATCGGACGGGGCGATCTTCCAGACGACCACCGACACCGAGGTCCTCCTTCACCTGATCGCGAAGTCCCGGGCCCACGACGTCGTGGACGCGATCGTCGAGGCGGTGCGGCAGGTCCGCGGGGCGTACTCGCTCCTGTTCCTCGTGCCGGGCCGGCTGATCGCGGTCCGCGATCCGATGGGGTTCCGCCCCCTCTCGATCGGGCGGGTGGACGGGGCCTGGGCCGTGCTGAGCGAAAGCTGCGGCTTCGACCTGATCGCGGCGGACAACGTGCGGGAGGTCGAGCGCGGAGAGGTCGTCGTCATCGACGTGGCGGGGGCGCATTCGTTCAAGCCGCTGGCCCCGGCGCGCCCGGCGCCGTGCGCCTTCGAGCACGTCTACTTCGCCCGCCCCGACTCGACGGTCTTCGGGCAGTCGGTGCAGGGGGTCCGGAAGCGGCTGGGAGCCGAGCTCTGGCGCGAGCATCCGGCGGACGTCGACCTCGTCGTCCCGGTCCCCGACTCGGGGACCTACGCCGCGCTGGGATACGCGTCGGCGTCGGGGCTGCCGTTCGAGCTCGGGCTGGTCCGCAACCACTACGTCGGGAGAACCTTCATCGAGCCGTCGCAGCAGATCCGGAACTTCGGGGTCCGCGTGAAGCTGAACCCGGTGCGCGAGACGCTCAAGGGGCGCCGCATCGCGTTGATCGACGACAGCCTCGTCCGGGGGACGACGAGCAAGAAGATCGTGCAAATGTGCCGCGACGCGGGAGCGACGGAAGTCCACTTGCGAATCTCGTGCCCGCCGACGATCGGGCCGTGCTACTACGGAATCGATACGCCGCGCCGCGAGGAGCTGATCGCGGCGTCGAAGTCGGTCGAGGAGATCCGCCGATTCGTCGGGGCCGACACGCTCGGCTATCTAGGTCTGGAGGGGATGCTGCGGGCGATCGGCGGCGCGGAGGACGGGTACTGCACCGCGTGCTGGACCGATCGCCATCCCGTCCCTCTCCCACGCGCGGAAGCGGAGCAGCTGAAGCTCTTCGAGAAGACCCGGCGGTAGTTGCGGCTCGGCAACCGGGGCCTGCGAGGTCACGCCCCGCGGGAACTCCCGGCGGCTAGGATGGGGCGATGAGCGACGGATCGAGCGGGGCGAAAGGGCGCGGCCTGACCTACCGCGACGCGGGTGTCGACATCGACGCCCAGGACGAGGGGCTGCGCCGCATCAAGACGCTCTTCCAGGCGACCCGCACGAAGGGGGTCCTGACCGATCTCGGCTCGTTCGGCGGGATGTTCGCTCCGGACCTGACCGGCATGAAGGAGCCGGTGCTGGTCGCGTCGTGCGACGGCGTCGGGACCAAGCTGAAGGTCGCGTTTCTCACCGGCGTCCACAACACCGTGGGACGGGACCTGGTCAACCACTGCGTCAACGACATCCTGGTGCAGGGGGCGTTCCCTCTCTTCTTTCTCGACTATCTGGCCACCGGGCGGTTGTCGCCCGAGGTCCTGGCGTCCGTCGTCGAGGGGGTCGCGACCGGCTGCCGCGACAACGGCTGCGCGCTCCTCGGCGGCGAAACCGCCGAGATGCCCGGCTTCTACGCGGAAGGGGAATACGACGTCGCGGGCTTCGTCGTGGGGATGGTGGACCGGAGCCGCGCGATCGACGGCACGGCGATCCGGGTCGGCGACGTCCTGATCGGTCTGGCGTCGGCGGGGCTGCACACCAACGGCTACTCGCTCGCCCGCAAGATCTTCCTCGGGACGGCCGGCACGACGGTGAACGACCGGGTCGAAGGGCTTCCGGGTACGATCGGCCAATCGCTCCTGGCCGAGCACAGGACCTACCTCCCGGTCCTACGAGGCCCGATCGAGCGCAAGCTGCTGCACGGGCTCGCGCACATCACGGGGGGCGGGCTGACCGACAACGTGCCGCGGATCCTCCCGCCGGGGACGGCGGCCCGCATCGTCCGGGGATCGTGGCCTCAGCCCCCGGTCTTCCCGGTGATGCAGCGCCTCGGTAACGTCACGGACGACGAGATGTACCGCGCCTTCAACATGGGGATCGGCATGGTCTGCGTCGTACCCCCTCACGGCCTTGCGGCCTTCGAGGCGCACCTCAAGGCGAAAGGGGAAGCCTACGCCCGGATCGGCGCGATCGTCCCGGGATCGGGAGAGGTCATCTATGCCTGAGGCCGCGCTCCCGCGCGTCGGCATCCTGATCTCGGGACGCGGGTCGAACATGGCGGCCCTGGTGCTGGCGATGCGCGACGGGCGCGTTCCCGCCGAGACCGCCGTCGTCGTCTCGAACGTGCCCGGGGCCCCCGGGCTCGCCCGGGCGGCGGCCTGGGGGATCCCGACCGAGGTCGTCGATCACACGAAGATCAAGCCGCGCGACGCGCACGAGAGCGAGGTCCTGAAGGTGCTCGCGGCCCACCGCGTGAACATCGTCTGCCTCGCCGGGTACATGCGCCGCTTGTCGCCGCGGCTGGTGGAGGCGTTCCGCGGCGGCCTCCTGAACGTCCACCCCTCGCTCCTGCCGGCGTTTCCCGGCCTCGACGCGCAGCAGCAGGCGCTCGATCACGGGGTGAAGGTGTCCGGCTGCACGGTCCACCTGGTGGACGAAGATCTCGATCACGGTCCGATCGTCCTCCAGCGCGCGGTCCCCGTGCACGAGGACGACACCGTCGAATCCCTGTCGGCCCGAATCCTCGAGCAGGAGCACGCCGCCTACCCGGAGGCCTTGTCCCTCCTGGCCTCCGGAAAGGCTCGCGTCGAAGGGCGACGAGTTCGCCTGATCCCGTAGGCCCTTCTCGCCCACGTCCCCCCGCCTCCTCGTCGGGTGTCCGATGGACGATCCGTGGATCACGCAAGAGGCTCTGCCGGTCGGGACGGCCGAAGCCGAGTACGAAGGAAAGACCGGGAAGCTCCGCTCGCTCGAGGATCTCCCTCCTGGACATCGTCCGCGGGAGCGGCTGTTCGCGAAGGGGGCGCGGGCGCTGGGTCATGCCGAGCTGATCGTGCTGGTACTCGGATCGGGAACGGCGAAGCTTCCGGTTCTGGAAACCGCACAACGACTCGTTCGCCGCCACGGCATCAAGGGACTCTCCTCCCTCGGCCCCGATGACTGGGCGCGCGAGCCGGGCGTCGGAGAAGCCCTCGCCGCGCGCCTGGCCGCCGTCTTCGAGCTCGGCCGCCGCGCCGCCGGCCTCACGGAGCGCGAGCGCCCTCGGATCACGCGGCCGCGCGATGCGTGGCGCCTGACGCGCGAGCTGGCGAACGCGCGGAAGGAGCACCTCGTCGGCCTCTACCTCGACGCGCAGAACGGCCTGATCCAGAAGGAGACGATCTCGGTCGGCTCGCTCAACACGACCCGCACCCACCCGCGCGAGATCCTCTACCCCGCCATCGAGCACCTGGCTCTCGGCTTCATCCTCGTCCACAACCACCCGAGCGGCTCCCTCGATCCCTCCGAGGAAGACGTCGCCTTCACACGCGCCGTGCAGCGCGCCGCGGAAACGGTGGGGATCGACCTGTACGATCACCTGATCGTCGCGAAGGGGGGATTCACGAGCATGAGGGAGAGGGGGGCGTTTTGAGGGGCGCTCGACACGCCATATCCCTCCTTGTTGACGAACTCGGAATCGGCCCCATATTCCCAATAGGGGTTCCAGAAGGAGCGTTGGGGCTGTCGCATGAAGCTGGGTGAGATCCTCATGGCGTCAGGCATGCTGACGGAGAGCCAACTCGAAAAGGCTCTGAAGGCCCAGCTCATCTTCGGCGGTCACTTGGGCACGAGCCTGATCGAGATGGGGTTCGTCGACGAGGAAACGCTCGGCACCGTCCTCTCGAAGACATCCGGCGTGCCGTACGCTCCGCCCGAGCTTTTCGAGAGCATCCCGGAGGCGACGATCAGCTCGGTGCCGGCGAAGGTCGCCGAGGAGTACCAGGTCGTCCCCCTCAAGGTCGCGGACCAGGCGGTTCACGTGGCCCTCATCGACCCGAGGGACCTGCGGGCTCTCGACGAGGTGTCCTTCGCGATCGGGCGGAGGATCGTTCCCTGGATCGCTCCGGAAGTGAGGATCTTCCAGGCGCTCGAGAGGTACTACGGGCTGGGACGGCTGCCTCGCTACATCACGCTCGGCAATTATCTGGATGGCGCCGGCGACAGGAAACCACGCGCAGCCGGACAAGCGCCTCCTCGCCTCGACGACAAGGCCGTGCAGCGGATTTCCGACGCGCTCGAGACTCCCGAGCCCGTAGCGCCCGGCGTCGGGGCGCCGAGGGAACCGAACTCCGAGATTACGCTGTCCGAGCTGGCCGAGCGGTATTGCCGGGCCGACTCTCACGATGACCTGGCGGTCGCGGCGCTCGAGTTCGGCGTCGGTCGCGCCGGGCGCATGCTCTTGTTGCATGTCCGCGCCGATCGCGCGAGCGTCTGGCACGAACGAGGTTTGTCTCTCAAGGCGGCGGCGCGGGGCCTGCTCAGCTTCCAGGTGACCTCGGAGCCGTTGTTCGGTCTCCTGATGGGTGACGATCACTTCCGTGGTGACCTGCCGCCTCGCGAGGAGATCCTGTCCTTCTATCGCAAGCTCGGCGTGGCCGCGCCTCTGGAGCTTCTGCTGATTCCCATTCGCGTCAACAATCTGCTCGTCGCCTTCGTCCTCGCCGACGGTGGACCCGGAGGTCGCATCCAGGGCGACGGCGAGGAATTCTTGAGGGCCTTCCGACTCTTCGGTATGTCTCTCGGCTTGGCGGCCCTCCGGAAGAAGATCCGTGACGCCGCTCGGCCCGTGATGCGGGTGGCCGGCTGAGACCCTCGGTCGCGCCGCGAACGCGGTTGGAATCGACCTCTCCGACTGGCTGAACGGGACAAAGCGAGGACTCACGCGCCCGAGAGCGAGGGGAGCATCTTGATCGGGGTGTGACCCGAGACACGAGCGGCGGATCAAGCGAGATCTGCGACGACTCGATGCTGTCGACCGCCGGGTCGGGGGTTCAAATTCCGCTTGGGGAGCCAAACTATCGTACCGTTCGGTCAGGGGTACCGGGACATGACGGCGCGGACCAAGGATCTCGAGGCGCTGATCATGGCCAAGAGGATCCGCCACGGGGGAAACCCCGTGCTGCGCTGGATGGCCGACAACGTCAGCGTCCAACAGGACCCCGCCGGGAACCTGAAGCCGGACACGGCCAAGTCAAACGGAAGGATCGACGGGATCGTGGCGCTCATCGTGGCTCTCGGTCGCGCGAACGTGAACCCGCCCTACGGGTCAGTGTACGGGTCGAACGGGGCGATCGTCACCGTGCTGGGGTGAGCGGCGGCCGGGAGATGCTGCCCCCGATCGGAAGCCCGACGTACCCCCGGCACTCGCAGTGGCTTTGTCGCGCGCTGGGTTGACGAGATCACGGCGTGTCGTCCAACGGCGGGACCACCGATCGAAGGGCTCGCTGCGTGGCTCGCGACAACCCGAGCGCGTCGCGCAGCTGGTTGAAGTCGTAGGGAGGCATCTTGCTTCGACCGCTCTCCTGCATCCGTTCGAAGTCCGCGAGGAGCGCCTCGACCCGCTCGCGACCATCCTTCGTGCGCACCGCCGCTCGGGGCGTCTTACCCTTCAGCGCGGGGAGCGGAACGTCGGGCCACGTCGCGTAGTGGTCGGCGTTCATCTTCGCGATCATTGCCTGGATCTCTGGGAGGGCTTGAAGGTCCTCGTCACGCTTGCGCGCGGCCCGCTCCTTGGCCGTTTCGCGCTTCGAGGCGGCCTCTGCCATGAGATCGTCCATCGCCTGAATCTCGTCCCGGAGGAAGATCGAGTGGCTCTTGAGACGCTTCGCGATCTCACCCTGCACCGCTCGGGCGCGCTCCGCCGAGTTCACTTCGACCGTGAGCGTCTTGCGGTCGATCGTGAAGCTTGCGAGCGTGGTGGTCGGCATGCCCCCGTGTTTCGCATTGTCGGCCTTCGACCACCGGAATTCGACGTGTTGAAGGCGACCACGCCTGTCATACTTCGCCTCGTCCAAGAGCTCGTCAGGCTCCATACCGGCCGCGAGCGAGGCGAGCGCCGAGAAGGCGGCCTCAGGCTCTTCGATCCCGTAGGTCAGGGTGTGAAGCTCCATTGGGTCGCCGTCGGTGTTCTGGAGGATTGGGAGGCGGGGCTGGAGGAGCCGCTGGCGGATGGTGAAGTAGAGTTCCCGGAACTGAGGCTCCAGCCGACGGACCAGGTCAGGCGTGACCGAGCGGAAAGACTTACGGAGTGAGGCGCGCAGGTCGAGGACGACGTGCTTCTCGATCGGCGGCAGGACGAGCGATGCGCACCCGATGATAAGGGCCACGTCGTCGAACGGGACGACGCGAGCGTAGGTCAAGTCGCCGGGACGGAGGTAGGCCGAGCCGCTCTGCTCGTAGGCCGTGGCCTCGGTGCCGAGAATGACGTCGCGAAGCCTGAGGGAGCGGCCGCGCTCGGCGTCCAAGACCTCGTGGAAACTGAAGGGCGTCGCGGACACGGTCTCCGCGAACTGCCGCTCGCGTTCGTCGAGCCGGTGGCCGTACGCGACGAGAAACCGCCGGGCCGCAGGTACACCCTCCTCCGGCGTCTCCGCTGGTCGCGTACCGGCGAACTCCCGTCTCCAGTCATAGAGCAGCCACGGTAGAAACAGCTGGCTCTCGGGATCTTCCGCGCGGGGCCCCGCATTTGGCAGGCCGAAGTCGTTCGAGGCCCGCTCGATCGCGTCGTCGCCGATCTCCTGCCGGATGAACCGTAGAACCTTCGGCTCGACCGTGTCTTGCACGGCGCGCATCGCACGCCCGGCCTGCTCCAGCGGGTCGGTGACGGCAAGCGCCCCACAGCACCGCTTGTACTTCTTCCCGCTGCCGCACGGGCAGGGATCGTTGCGTCCAATGTCCATGGTGGTGAGCCGTGGCGATTGTATCGCGCTGGCAACAGCCGTGGGAAGAGGCTCGCAAGAGCGTGGGAAGGCCGTGTTACGATCCCCGCCCCACTTCGGAGGATCTCCCTTGCCACGCCACACCTCGCTCAAGAAGCAGCTTCGCGCAATCCGCCACTCGACGCGCTTGATTGCCCGCGCCGTGACTCAGCTTGGATCGCGGTTGCGCCGAATCGAGCGCGACGCCGCGCGCAAGACGACGAGTGGCTCGACGCGCACGCTCCGCATCTCCCCCAAGCGCCGCGCCCAGCTCAGGCTCCAGGGGGCGTACATGGGGTACATGCGCCAGCTCGGGCCGAGGAAGAAGGCGCGGGTGAAGGCGGTGAAGGAGAAGAAGGGGTTCGAAGCGGCGATCAAGCTTGCGCGGGGACTCGCGGAGTAGTTCGTCGCGAACAACTTCCTACGCGATCCGCACTGCGCTCCATAACGTCGATTTAGTTCAGTTCCGCCTCTCTTCCTGTTCCCGATGGCGTCGTATCGGGAGTCATATCGTTGTGATTTGTGACGATTGGACGGTGCCGCCGTCGAGGGGTGCCGTCTCTTCATTGTTAAGGGGAGATCGGCGATGCGGAGATGGGATCGGCTGATGGAGGGGTATCTCGAGGAGTACGCGGGGCGCGGCCGCTCCGCTGGGAGGGAGGCGCACGTTGCCCACGGGCTCGGGCGATGGGGGCGTTGGATGAAGCGGCGACCGCCGCGCGTCCAGTTGGAGCGGGTGGGCCCAGATCTGCTCGTGAGTTACATGCACGCGCAGAAGAGCTTCCGCTCGAAGTCGACGGTGTACGCGACGCTGAGCGTGATGCGAGGGATGGGTGACTACCTTGTGCGCGAAGGCGTGTGGAGTGCGAATCCTCTGCGCTGGATGAAGGGTCCGAAGCTCTCGCCCTACAGCCGGCTGCCGAAGCGGATCGACGCGAGCCCGACCTGCCCCCATTCACTGGCCCAGAGATGGTGAGAGTCCGGTGCCAGTCAGTCTTTGCGGCAGGAGGTCGGAGGGCGGCGTAGCCGACCGTAGACCTGCAACCGCGTTCGCGAACTCCTCCGGCGTCATGTTGTTCAACGAGCTGTGAGGCCGGACCTGATTGTAGTCCCGTCGCCACCTCTCGATCGTGGCGCGGGCGTCGTCGAGGGTGGTGAACCAATTCTCGTTCAAGCACTCGTCGCGGAATTTGCGGTTGAAGCTCTCGATGTACGGAGTGTCGTTGGGCTTTCCAGGGCGAATGAAGTGCAGCTTCACGCCGTTCTGGTGGGCCCACGCCTCCAGCGCCCGGCTCGTGAACTCCGTCCCATTGTCGACGAGAATCGGCTCGGGCAGGCCGCGTACCTCCACGACCCGGTCGAGGACGCGAATCACTCGGACGGCCCGAATCGAAGTGTCGGTCTCGATCGCAGGGCATTCGCGCGAAAACTCGTCGACGAGATTGAACGTCCGAAACTTCCGTCCGTACCCGAATCGATCTTCCATGAAGTCCATCGACCAGCGCTCGTTGGTCCGGGCCAGGGGCGGCATCGGCGTCCGTACCCCACCAGCAAGTCGTTTCCGCTTCTTCTTGCGCACCGCCAAGCCCTCCGAACGGTACAGCCGATACAACCGCTTGTGATTCATCCGATGCCCCTCGCGACCCATCAGCACGTGCAATCGTCGATACCCGAATCGCGGCCGTTTCGCGGCCAGGTCCTTCAGCGTGCTCCGCACGTTATCGTCAGGCGCTCGGCGACTTCGGTAGCTCCAAGTGCTCCTTCCGATCTGAATCAGCCCGCACGCGCGGCGCTCGCTGAGACCGTGTCGCTCGACGATGAATCGAACGGCCTCGCGCTGCGCGGCGGGCATCACCACTTTCGGGAGACGACGTCCTTCAACGCGGCGTTGTCGAGAGACAGATCGGCCACAAGCTTCTTCAGTCGCCGATTCTCTTCCTCGAGCTGCTTCAGCCGGCGCGCTTCGCTGATTTCCAGACCGCCGAACTTGGCCTTCCAGCGATGAAAGGTCTGTGTGCTGATGCCGTGGGTGCGGCAGAGCTCCCGAACCGGCCTGCCGGCCTCGCCCTCTCGCAAAATCCCGATGATCTGCTCTTCCGTGAACCTCGATCGCTTCATCTCGTCCCCTACTGGGCCTTTCTACCTAAGGGGACTCTCACTTACACTGGCCCAGTTTTCAGGGAGCAGGTCGGATGTCCGGATCATGAGTGTCTCGAACCTGGGTTGGAGGTGGGATCGAGTGCCGGGAGTCGTAGGTCAGCGGAGCGGGAGCCGTCGGAGTCGCACCCGGCCGTCTTCGATGATTATCAGTGCGCCCGTCTCGAGTTCACCGACGAAGCGCTCGACCACGTCAAGAATCCGCGGCGTCACCGAATCCGCGCGTTGATTGCGGGTTCGGACGAGAATCACGCTCGGGAGTATCTCGCCCGCCGCCGCCAGGAGGTCTCCGAAGTCGAGGTCGAACGTGAGGACGATCCGAGCCTGATCCCGTGCGCGGGAGAGAATGTCGGCATCGAGCATCCGTTGGTACCCCGCCTCCCGCGCGTGTACGACATCGTGGCCGAGTTGTCGAAGGGCGGCACTCGTCAAGTCGGAGACGCCCATGTCGGCGAGGAACTTCAAGCGCCTCGGCCCGTTCCGGTCGCTGGCAGCGTCTCTTCGCTCGCGAGGAACGACGCGTACTTGAGGGCCTGCTCGACGTCCGCAGCTTCAAGATCCGGGTACTGCGCAAGGATCTCGGGCGTGGTCGTCCCGTTCGCGACCAGGTTGACGACGAGCGACACCGTGATGCGCAACCCGCGGATACAGGCTCTTCCGCCCATCACGCCGGGAGTGAATGTGATGCGATCGAACATCGTCGGACCCTCTCAGGGCTGGAGTGTACCAGCCACGGTAACAGCCCTCCTCAATATGTACGGCGCCACGGCCGGCACCAGCGTTCTCCCCCGAAAAACCGTGAGATTCCCTAATCCCTAGCGCGGCACTTCGGGTTCGAGGAGCGTTACGCCTGGAGAGCCAGATCCGTCGAGATACAAACTCGCGTGTTTGGTTAACTCAGATCAGCGACGCTCCAATGTTGTTCTCGTGAAAGTGGCCTGCCCCCCGATAACTGGACCATCCAGGTCCGGCGACGGCAATTCAACGGTTGGGTCGTCGGTCGTGTCGCTGGACCCTTCGGGGACGAACCGCCCAAAGTCGTCCATCGCTTTGTCGAAACCTGAGGCGGCCCGGGGGAGTATCTACGCGTCCAAGACCCATGCCCGTCGAAACGCAACCCCCGGGAGCGATCGAAATGAGACTCATGACCACGCAGTGCAACATCCTCTTCTGGCTCGGTCTGGGGGCAATGACTTGCCTGGCGGCGTCGCCGGCGAAGGCCGGCGCGCCCGAAGGGGTGCCGGACGGCCCCACCCGGCTTCTCCGCTACGCGGACATCTCGACGGATCGGGTCGTTTTCGCCTACGCCGGCGACCTGTGGATCGCCGCCCGCGAAGGGGGCGCCGCCCGCCGGCTGACGTCGCACGTCGGTGACGAGCTCTTCCCGAAGTTCTCCCCCGACGGCAAGTGGATCGCCTTCACCGGCGAATACGACGGCAACCCGGACGTGTACGTCATCCCCGCCGATGGTGGCGAGCCGAGGCGTCTCACCTACCATCCCGGCAACGACATCGTTCTCGGCTGGAGCCCCGACGGCGCCAGCGTCCTCTTCCGCTCCGACCGGTTCGCCGCCCCTCAGCAGCGCTACACCGAGCTGTTCCTCGTCGGCCCCCAAGGCGGCACCCCGAAGCGGCTTCCGGTTCCGCGCGCAGACCTCACGAGCTTCTCGCCGGATGGCGGAAAGATCGCCTACATCGAGACATCGCAGGAATTCCGGACGTGGAAGCGCTATCGGGGCGGGTGGAGTCTTCCGATCGCTCTCTACGACCTGAAGAATGGCACGTACGAGGAGCTGCCGAAAACCGACGGCATGGATCTCTTCCCGATGTGGCACGGCAACGCGATCTACTTCATCAGCGACCGCGACGGCGTGATGAATCTGTACAGCTACGACCTGGGCTCCAAGCAAACGAAGAAGCTGACCACCTACAAGGAGTACGACATCAAGTGGCCCAGCCTCGGCCCGGACGCCATCGTCTACGAAAACGGCGGCCATCTGTACGAGTTCAACCTGCGGACCGGCAAGGCCGGCGTCATTCCCATCCAGGTTCATGCCGAGGACATCGGAGCACGGCCGGGATTCAAGAGCGTCGCGGAGAGTATCGCCGGCATCGGGATCTCCCCGTCCGCCGCGCGCGCCGTCGTCGAGGCCCGGGGCAACATCTTCACCGTGCCCGCGGAGCACGGCAGCATTCGCATGCTGACGGCGGACAGCTCCGGCGTTCACGAGATGAACCCGAAATGGTCGCCCGACGGCACGTCGATCGCCTACCTTTCGGACAAGACCGGAGAGTACGAGGTGTACGTCCGCCCTCAGGCGGGGGGCGATGACATCCGCATCACGACCGACGGCGGCGTGTACCGCTACGGGCCCGTCTGGTCCCCGGACAGCAAGAAGCTCCTGTACTGGGACAAATTGCACCGCTTGTGGTGGGTCGGCACCGGCGACAAGAAGCCGGTCCAGGTCGATCAGGGCGACTATGGGGATATCGCGGATGGCGCGTGGGCGCCGGACAGCCGGTGGATCGCCTACTCGAAGACCGATCGCCGGGGCGCGGGCCAGCTGTTCGTCTACTCGCTGGACAAGAAGCAAAGCACCAAGGTGTCCGATGGCACCTACAACGACACGAATCCCGTCTTCGACCCCGAGGGCAAGTCCCTGTACTTCTTCTCCCAGCGCTACTTCTTCCCGAGCCTAGGGCAGCTCGATCAACGCTTCAACTACTACAGCACCGACGGCATCTTCGCGCTGACCTTGCAGTCCGACGCGGATTCACCCTTCAAACCGCAAAGCGACGAGGAAAAGGGCGACGCCGACAAAGACAAAGGCAAGGATAAGGACAACGAAAAAGACGCTGGAACGGCCAAGGGGCACGACAAGGCCAAGAAGGACGACGACGGCAAGGGCGACAAGAAGAAAGAGGCTCCCAAGCCCGTGGAGATCGATTTCGACGGCATCGCCGCGCGCGTCGCGGCGCTGCCGATTCCGTCCGGGATCTACGGTAACCTGGACGCCCGCAAGGGGAAGCTCTTCTACGTCTCGCAGGCGCAGGAGGCACGAGCCGCGGGCGGCAATCAGGGCGGTCCTCCGATCGTCTCCCTTCACGTGTACGATCTCGAGAAGCGCGAAGACAAGGAAGCCTTGCCCGGCATCGAAGGCTACGCCTTGGACGCCGAAGGCAAGAAGGTCCTCTACAAGGCCGGGCCCGTGCTGGGCGTGGTCGAGGTCGCGCCCGGCAAGAAGGTCGGCGACGGGAAGCTCGACCTCTCCGACCTCCAGGCGCGCATCGACCCGCGCGAGGAGTGGAAGCAAACGTTCCACGAAGCCTGGCGCATCGAACGCGACTTCTACTGGGACCCGGCCATGACGGGCCACGACTGGAAGGCCCTGGGCGCGCGTTACGAGGCGCTCCTTCCGTGGGTCGCGCACCGCAGCGACCTGAACTACCTCATCGGCGAGATGATCTCCGAGCTCTCCACCTCGCACACCTACGTGGGCGGCGGTGACACGCCCAAGGCGGCGAGGGTCTCCGTCGGCATGCTCGCCGCGGATTTCGAGCCGACCGGCGGCTACTACCGGATTACGAAGATCTACCCGGGCGAGAACTGGAACGAGGCCAACCGCTCTCCCCTGACGGAGCCGGGCCTCAAGGTGAAGGCGGGTGACTATCTCATCGCGGTGAACGGCCAGGAGGCCAAGGCCGGACAGGAGGTTTACTCGTACTTCCAGAACCTCGCCGGCAAGCTGGTCACGCTGAAGATCAACGGCAAACCGTCCCCGGAAGGCGCCCGGGAGATCGTGGTCAAGCCCGTTCCGGACGAATCCGGCGCGCGCTATCTCGACTGGCTCAACGCCAACCGCAAGAAAGTCGCGGACGCCACCGGCGGCCGCGTGGGATACATCTACGTGCCCGACACGTCGATCCCCGGGATCATCGAATTCGACAAGGCGCTCAACGCGCAGCTCGACAAGGACGGCGTCATCGTCGACGAGCGATACAATCAGGGGGGGAACGTTCCCGACTTCTACACGGAGAAACTGAAGCGGGGGCTGCTCGCGTTGATCGCTCCTCGCGACACCAAGGACATTCCCTGGCCCCCGGTCGCCATCTACGGCCCGAAGATCATGATCGTTAACGAGCTCGCGGGCTCCGGCGGCGACGCGTTCCCCTGGTTCTTCCGCCGCGAGAAGATCGGCCCGATCGTGGGCACGCGGACCTGGGGCGGTCTGGTCGGCATCGGGAACGTCCAGCCGCTCCGCGACGGGGGGGGCGTCACCGCGCCGGGATTCGGGTTCTGGAGCACGGACAACGGCGGCGAGTGGGTCGTCGAGCAGCACGGCGTGGATCCCGACTACGTCGTGAAGCAGCGGCCCGACCTGGTCGTCCAAGGCCACGACCCTCAGCTCGAAAAGGCCATCGAGCTGGCCAAGGAAGCGCTCAAGGACTACAAGCCCATTCCTCCGCGGCCGAAATATCCGGTGGCCAAATCACCGGGATAGGCGAAGCGCACCGGCGCAGGACCGGTAGGCTTTCTCGAGCGCCGCGATGTCGAACTTGACCATCCGGAGCATCGCGTCGGTCATCATCGCGTCGAAGCGGGACGGCACGATCTGCCACCTGAGGCCGTAACGGTCATCGTCGCAGAGCACGACGATCGAGATCGCGTCCTTGAAGTCGTGATGCGGCTTGCGCCCATGTCCATACTGTCCAGGCGCGCCACGCGCGAGGAGCCAAGCATGCTCGAGCTCGGTCTGGACACGTTCGGAGACGTGACGGTGGACGCCGAGGGCCGGCGTTTGCCTCAGCATCAGGTGCTGCGCGACGTCGTCGAGGAAGCGGTGCTGGCCGACGAGCTGGGCCTCGCCTTCTTCGGCGTCGGGGAGCACCACCGCGACGACTTCGCCGTGTCGGCGCCGGAGGTGGTCCTGGCCGCGATCGCCGGCCGGACGCGGAACATCCACCTCGGCTCGGCGGTCACCGTCCTGAGCTCGGACGATCCGGTGCGCGTCTTCCAGCGTTTCTCGACCTTGGACGCCCTTTCGAGCGGCCGCGCCGAGGTCATCCTCGGCCGCGGGTCGTTCACCGAGTCGTTCCCGCTGTTCGGGTTCGAACTCGACCAGTACGAGCGCCTGTTCGAGGAGAAGCTCCAGCTCTTCGCCGAGCTGCTGAAGGAAAAGCCGGTGACCTGGAAGGGGACGACGCGTCCCGGGCTCACCGAAACGGCGGTCTATCCGCCCACGGCTTCGGGACGGCTACGCACCTGGGTCGGCGTCGGCGGAACGCCCGCCTCGATCGTCCGCGCCGCGCGGCACGGACTGCCGCTCATGCTCGCCATCATCGGCGGCGATCCCTTGAGCTTCGTCCCGCACGTCGAGCTGTTCCGGCGCGCGCTGAAGGAGTTCGGGCACGGCGAGCTTCCGATCGGCGCGCACTCCCCCGGGTACGTCGCCGAAACCGACGCCCAGGCGCGCGACGAGGCGTGGCCGCACCACGCCGCGCTGCACGCGCGGATCGGGGCCGAGCGCGGGTGGCCGCCGATGCGGCGCGTCGACTTCGACCACGCGACCGGGCCAACCGGGGCGGTCCTCGTCGGCTCGCCCGAGACGGTCGCGAGAAAGATCGTCCGGGCGGCGACGGGGCTCGGTCTGGCCCGGTTCGACATGAAGTACAGCATGGGAACGATGCCGCACGAGAAGCTGACGAGCAGCATCCGCCTCTACGCGACGAAAGTCGTGCCGCTCGTCCGGGAGCAGCTCGGCTAGGGGCGCGCTGTCGTTCTCCGCGACCGCGGGAGAGCCGCGAACACGCCGACTTGTCGTGTCACGTCTTCGCTGGCACACTCCAAGGGGAGGGACCCTCGATGCGAAGGCTGTTGATCGGATTGCTCATGGTCGCAGGGTTGGCCACCGTCACGAGCCGGACGAGGGCCGCCGAGTTGAAGCCGGGGGACCCGGCGCCGCCGTTCAAGCTGCAAGGCTCCGATGGGAAGGTCCACGATCTCGCCCAGCTCAAGGGAAAGGCCGTCGTCCTCGCATGGTTCCCCAAGGCCTTCACCGGTGGCTGAACCGCCGAGTGCAGCTCGCTCCGTGAGAGCGGTGCAGCGATCCACAGGTTCGACGTGACGTTCTTCGCCATCTCCACCGACGATGCTCCCACCAACAAGAAGTTCGCCGAGTCCCTCTCTGCCGACTACCCGATCCTTTCCGATCCCGACAAGACGGTCGCCGGCGCTTATGGCGTCCTCATGCCGGGTCTCGGATTCGCGAACCGGTGGACGATCTACGTCGGCCCCGATGGGAAGATCCTCGACATCGACAAGAAGGTGAAGCCCCAGACCGCGGGGAAGGACCTCGCGGCGAAGCTCGAGGCGCTAGGGGTCGCGAAGGCGGAGTAGCGATCCTCCACCAGCATGCGGGAGAGGCAGGCCTTCTAACCGAACCTTGACGCGACGAAGCTTCGGGAAGACTGTCGGGGGCGAGCGCGCCACCAAGGCCGACGACCGGTCCGGCCGACACGTTCAAGCGTCACGCGTATTGCGCCTTCTGGTCGCGATCGGATGGCTCGGCGGGTCCGCTGGATTCCCGACGGGGGCCATTCATCCCGACGTCGTCCCGAAGATGCTCGGCCTCGACGACGCCTACCTGATCGACGACGGGTCTCGCGAGATTCGCTCGTGCCCCCCCTGCGGTCGCGGAGCGGCATCGACGTCGTTCGGTGGCTCGTCCAGGACGAGGCCGCGATTCTGGGACGCTCGGCCCCGCTCGCCGCATGGCACGGGGCATCATCTCGTCAGGCTGGGCGACGTCGTGTTCATGTTCCCGAGCCTGCTCCCGCACTACGTCGTCGCGCATGCATACCGGCCGCCGGACGTCTTCCAAGAGGCGGTGCTCCGCGGTGCTTTTCTGGCGGACGGCGATCTCGTTCAGACCGGTGAGGACGTGATCGAAGTCGAGATTCGGCGATTGCTGGCCGCCGCCGAGGCCCGGGGGGACGCGGAGCGCGCGAACGAGTACCGCGCGCGGATCGACGCCAGGCGCGAAGAGCTTCGGCTGGCCGGGAGGACGTCGGGGTTCCGGGACCGCGACACGGGGGTCTGGCGCGACTGCTGACCGACGCCGCCTCGGCCTCGCGCCGGTCACGGCCGAAGCCATGCGGATCGGTCGTCCGCATCCCCTCACGCGCCGCGCTTCTTTTCACGCGGTAAACGGCGTAGATTGGCCGTACCAACTTCAAACCGGTAGGGGGAGGGACCGGTATGAAGGTTCGTGTCCCCGCGGGCCGCAAGCTGTTGACGGCAGCAGCACTCGCGAGCTTGGCGTTCATGCCTCCCGATGCGGACGCGGCGAGGGCGGTGCCGCAGCAAGCCTCGAAGCTCAGGCAGCCGGCACTCTACCCGCGATCGAATTACGTGTGGCCGTTCGCCACGGGTCCCATGTACGGAGAGGTCGATGCCTCCCGCTGGAACGATCCGGGCGTTCTTCACACGATCGTGGGCTCGTTCGATCTGACGCGC